>CACAFI010000017.1 GCA_902531755.1 uncultured Alphaproteobacteria bacterium | reverse complement strand
CAATAGAAATGGTAGAGCTAGCTTTAAAAAAATGGGGACCACCCATTTATGTTAGGCATGAAATCGTCCATAACAAACATGTTGTTCACGACCTAAAAAAGAAGGGTGCAATATTTGTCGAGGAATTGGAGGAATGCCCTATAGATCGACCTGTTATATTTTCTGCTCATGGCGTACCAAAGTTTGTACCTGAGGAGGCAGAAAGAAGGCAAATGCTTTTTGTTGATGCTACTTGTCCGTTAGTAACTAAAGTTCATAATGAAATAAAAAGATATTATGACAAAGGTTATAAAATAATAATGATTGGGCATCGTGGACATCCGGAAACAATTGGCACTATGGGTCAATTGCCTGAAGGAGAAGTTTTATTGGTTGAAACTAAAGAGGATGTAGAGAAGATGAACCCCTCAGAATATACAAAGTTAGCTTATGTTACTCAAACAACCTTATCTGTAGATGATACTAAGGATATCGCTCTTGCTTTAAACAAAAAATTTCCATCAATAGAAAACCCAAAGAAAGAAGATATCTGCTATGCAACGACCAACAGGCAAGAAGAGGTAAAACGGCTTGTAAAATGCGTAGATTTAATGTTAGTGGTGGGATCAGAGAATTCATCCAATTCTCAGAGATTAGTCGAAGTTGCGAAAGACGGTGGATGCACCGAAGCTTACTTAATTGAGGATTATAAAAAAATTCACTGGGGAAAAGTAGCTGAGTCCAGTTCTATAGGAATTACTTCAGGAGCTTCGGCACCAGACCATCTTGTTAAAGAGGTCATTAGTAGCATCCAGGAAAAATTTGATACGAACCTTGTCTATGATACGACAAGAAAAGAGACTATCGAGTTTAAAGTCCCACCAATCTTTAGGTAAAATGTTCGATAGAGTACCAAAAAGCGTAGTTCTAGCGAGCCTTCTTGGGCTTATTCCAATATTGCTGGGGCTAGTTTCTACCTTTAACATCGGTGTAAACGAGAGTTTGAAAGAAGAGTTAATTAGAATTGCAATAATCTATAGCGGATTTATTCTTTCTTTTATGAGTGGATGTGTCTTTTACGTGTCATCACTGCAAAGAGAAAGAGTGTTATTGCTTTGGTTTAGTATTGTACCTGTTCTACTTGCACTTATATCAATTATTATCCCATTTATGCAGAGCTTTGTAATTGCTTTGGGTTTTCTTGTAGTTTTAGAGATAGAAAGAAAACTACATGGGCTAAGGTCTTTGCCCAAATGGTGGCTCGCCCTTAGATTTCCGATGACGTTCGTAGTCGTAGTATTGCTAATTTTTTTAGGTTTCCGAATTTAAAAGATGAAAGTGAAAGCTTACACCGACGGAGCATGCAGCGGAAACCCGGGTCCCGGTGGATGGGGTGTTTATCTAGTCGCTGAAAATAGTGTAGGTAAAATTGTAAAAGAAGAGGCACTCTACGGAAAAAATAAAGAAACGACTAATCAAATAATGGAACTGACAGCAGCTATACAAGCTTTAGGAAGCTTAAAAAGAAAAAATGTCGATATCACCATTTTCACTGACAGTAAGTATGTAGTAGATGGAATAACAAATTGGATTTTTGGCTGGCTCAAAAATAATTGGAGTACAGCTTCTAAAAAACCTGTTGTAAATCGTTTATTATGGGAAGAACTTTTCGATTTGACAAAAAATCAAAATGTGGAGTGGGTATGGGTAAAAGGTCACGCAGGTGTGCCTGGAAATGAGAAAGCTGACTCACTCGCAGTAAAAGGACGAGATGAAGCATCTAATGAGTTGACTGGTTGACTTGATTACCTTTTTTAAACTTGAACCCTCTGATCAAGTCGCTAACGCTCATAATACTTTTTCCTTGTCTCTGAATTTCTAAAATATTCAATGCTTTATCACCGCATGCAATAGTCAAATTTTCGTTAATAATTAAGCCAGCTTTTCCTCTACCTTCCACTACTTCAACGCTGAATACTTTAAATCGTTCCTTTTTATATTCAAACCAAGCACCCGGTGTAGGTGCTAATCCTCTAACTATGGCTTCTAAGACAGAGGCTTGCTGATTGAAGTCTAATCTTGTATCCGATTTTTTAATTTTGGGAGCATAAGTAACAAGCCTATCATTTTGTAACATTTCTTTATTTGTATTAATATTATTAAGGGCTTCCAATAGATTTTTCGCCCCAAGTTCACTCAATGCTTGATGCAAAGACCCAAAGGTCTCCGTATGATCTAGCATTACTTTTTCCTGACGTAATATAGGACCAGCATCTAGTTCTTCATTCATTTTAATGATCGATACTCCAGTAAACGGATCTCTATTAAAAATAACATGATTAATTGGTGCCGCTCCCCTCCAATGAGGCAAAAAAGAACCATGAACATTAATAGAAAATTCTTTTGGAATTTCCAATACTTCTCTTGGTAAAATAAGGCCATATGCTACCACTACTAGAAAATCTGGATTATAATCCTTTAAGTTTGCTACTACATTTGGGTCATTAAATGACCTTGGTTGCTCTAATTTTAACCCTTGAGAGAGTGCGAATTCTGCAAGTGGCACCTCCTTATAACTTTTTCCCCGACCTGCTTTACGTGGAGGTTGGCTATAGACCGCTTGCACTTCGTATCGCGCTTGTTTTAAAATCCGAAGTGATGGAATTGCAAATGTTGACGATCCCATGAATACAATCTTCATCCTCTATACCTTTTTTTCCTTTTTTGAAGATTTTTTCATTTTATTCTTCACTAGGATCTTCTTCATCGGACGAAGATGATCTATGAAGAGCTTTCCATTTAAATGATCCAATTCATGCTGAAAGCACGTCGACCAAAGATCGTCATATGTATTTCGTTGCAAAACTCCATTTAGATCTTGATACACTACTTTAACAACTTTTGGCCTTGATATTTCTTCTGTAATTCCAGGGATTGATAAGCATCCTTCCTTATATGAGCTAAACTCTTCAGATACATGCTCTATCTGCGGATTAATTACGATTCTACAATCTTTTTTTTCATCTTCTCGTGAGCAGTCCATTACAAATATTCTCTTATTAATACCTATTTGTGGAGCCGCCAATCCTACTCCATCTGCATCATACATAGTATCGATTAGATCACTAGAAAGGTTTGCTATATTCTCGTCAAATGCATCAATTCTTGCGCTTGCTCTTAGCAACAAAGGGTTAGGGTAGAGTAATATTTTTTTGACTGCCATTTTGGATTTTAAATAAATATATACTAGACGGAAATAAAATAACTTTTTATACATGACACGTAAGCCAAATGATAGTTAATTTTGATAAATATATTGATAATAGAAATGCAAAGCTGTCAAAGTTTGACGGTTTAAGAAGTCTATACGGCGCGAGTCAAGATACGTGTATTTCCATGTGGGTTGCAGATATGGACTTTAACCCTCCTCAGGCTGTTATTACAGCACTTCAGAAAGAAGTGTCACACGGGGTTTTTGGCTATTATGGAAGCAACAAATCTTTTATTAACTCTATAAAAATGTGGATGAAAAGTAGGCATGATTGGGATATTTCTGAAGAATGGTGCTCGGTAGTACATGGGGTGAACTCTGGAATTGGGATGGGCTTGAGAGCATTTTCGGAGCCTGGTGATGAAATATTACTTTTTTCCCCTATCTATTACTCTTTTTTCAACACAATTAAAAATAATGGACGCGTACCAAAAGAAATTCCTTTAAAGATAGTCAGTGAGCAATATGAAGTTGATTTTAATGAACTAGAAAAAAGATTGTCTGGAAAAGAAAAAATTATTATTTTTTGTAGTCCTCATAATCCAGGTGGCAAAATTTGGAGCACAGAAACCCTGGCTACGCTAGCTGAATTTAGTAAGAAAAATAACATTATTATTTTTATGGATGAAATTCATCATGATTTAACCTTTTTAGATAAACCTCACACTACTTTTTTAAAAGCCGTCCCGGAAGCTGAAGAAATAAGCCTTATATTTACTGCAGCAACGAAAACATTTAATATCGCAGGCTGTCATACTGGAACAACAATAATTCCTAACCCTAAACTTCGTTCAATTTACGATCGAGAGCACTCAGCTTTTGGTAAAACGCCTAATAGGTTCGGAATGATAATGACAGAGGCTGCTTACAGAGATGGTGCGGAGTGGCTTGATCAACTTATGCATTACTTAGAGAATAACAAAAATATTTTTACAGCCGCTTTAAAATCACTTAGAAAGGTGAAATTGTTTGATTTGGAGTCAACCTATCTTGCATGGGTAGATTTTAGTCAATTAAATATTACCGAAACTGATTTAAAAAATATTCTTATAAAAGAGGCTGGAATTGCTCCCAGCTTCGGTAGTGGTTTTGGGGAAGCTGCAGGAAAATTTGCAAGATTTAATATTGCTTGCAGGACGGAAATATTGGAACTTGCTATTAAGAGATTGACTAAAACTTTTTCGTGAGTTTTTTAATTTACTTATTAGAATATATTTTATAGAAGGAAAGACTGAGATTTTGAATAAAAAGAAAAAGGAATTGAAATGAGTTTTTTATTACAGCCACCTATTCCTGAAAGATTAAATAGATGTCAGTTATTTGGTCCAGGTTCGAGACCCGAGCTTTTCGAAAAGATGGCTTCTTCCAAAGCTGATGTAATTAATCTTGATTTAGAAGATAGTGTCGCTCCACCAAGTAAAATTCAAGCAAGGCAAAATATTTCAAAGGCTATAAGTAGCATAGACTGGGCTGATAAGACTCTTTCAGTTCGGATAAATGGATTGGATACGGAGTATTGGGTTGACGATATCTTATCGTTAGTCGACAATTCGTTCCAGAGATTAGACTGTATTATGATACCAAAGGTAGGCAATTCTAGCGACATCTATGCAGTAGATGCACTTGTTACTGCTTTGGAAAAGAAAAATACGCGTAAAAAAAGATTAAATTTTGAAATAATTATTGAAACAGCCGCCGGGATTGAAAATATAAACGAAATTGCATTGGCAAGTGATCGTTTAATCGCTATGAGCTTTGGGGTTGCAGATTACGCGGCATCAATGGGTATGCAAACTACAAATATTGGAGGAACTCAAGAAGGATATTACACCAAATCCGAGAATGGTGAAAGGCTTTTAATGGATCCTTGGCACCATCCAATGGTTGCTATGATTGCGGCTTGCAGAGCTAACGGAATCCTTCCGGTGGATGGGCCGTTTGGGGATATTTCAGATCAAGAAAACTACATTGCCCAAGCTAAAAGATCTGCTACTCTCGGTATGGCTGGGAAATGGGCAATCCACCCATCACAAGTTGAGCTTGCAAATCAAGTATTTACCCCGTCCGACGAAGCGATAGAAAATGCAAAAGGCATTATAAGTGCAATGGAGGCCGCAGAAGCTAAAGGTGCTGGAGCAGCAGTTTTCAAGGGAAAATTAATTGATATAGCTTCAATTAAACAAGCGAAGGTATTAATTGACCAACATAATAAAATAAACAATAAAAGTTAATGACAATTTACCTGGATTTTGAGAAGGATCTTGCTGAAGTTCAAAGCAAGATTTCAGACCTTGAGAGTTTACCAGACAGCTCGAGCAGTAAAAATATAAAAAATGAGATAGAACTTTTAAAGAGTAAGACGAAGGATATTCTTAGAGATCTTTATGCTGAGATGAGCCCTTGGCGGAAATGTCAAGTTGCACGACATCCCGAAAGACCGCACTCCACAGACTATATTAACTATCTAATAAGTGAATATACTCCTTTAAGCGGAGACCGAAATTTTGCTGAGGACTTAGCTATAATTGGAGGTCTAGGTCGATTAGAGGATACTCCAGTAGTAGTATTAGGTCATGAAAAAGGTAATTCTACTGAAAGTAGATTGCAACGGAATTTTGGGATGGCTAGGCCTGAAGGATATAGAAAAGCTGCTCGTCTAATGAAATTAGCCGACAAGTTCGGTCTTCCAATAGTTACATTCATTGATACTCCAGGAGCATATCCTGGGAAAGGGGCCGAAGAGAGAGGTCAAGCCGAAGCTATAGCTAGGTCAACTCAAACCTGCCTGGAAGTATCTGTTCCAATCATATCAATTATTATAGGCGAAGGAGGTTCCGGTGGTGCTATAGCAATGGCTTCAGCAAATACATTAATAATGTTGGAGCATTCCATTTATTCTGTAATTTCTCCAGAAGGGTGCGCTTCTATTCTTTGGAAAGATTCTGATAAAATGAGAGAGGCAGCTGATGCTTTAAAGTTAACTGCGCAACATCTTAAAGAAATTGGTGTTGTAGATAAGGTTCTTAAGGAACCCTTAGGGGGAGCCCATAGGGACAAAAAGAAAACTTTAGAAGAAGTTAAGAAAGCGCTTTTAGAAGAGATCGTCGCTTTCCAGAAAATAGATAGGCAAAAAATTAAAAAACTACGTTCAGAGAAGTATATAAATATGGGATCTTTATCTAGTATCTAGCAACCTCTTCATTATATAGCTTTAGAGAGTCTCTTTCGATCTTTTTCTTGATATAGTCCAAGTTATGACCTTCTTTTTTTGAATAGTTGATTTTCTCTATAAAGTTTATTGATGCATTAGCATTGTGTTTGAACTTACCGGTTTTTGACCACGCAACTCCAGCGTTTGTTGAGACTAAATATAAAGGACGTTTTAGACTAGAGAACAAGACCAAAACTCCCTTTTTATATTCTACTTCTTGTCCAGGTATAGTTCTTGTACCTTCTGGATAAATTACTAACTGACCCGATTGGTTTTGCGCCTCTTTCCTAATTGCCTCTTTTAAAGCATGCCAACTTCTTGTTTTATCGTTTCTTTTAACATTTACACATCCAATTTTTCTTGCGTATGTAGAAAGAATTGGGACCCAAGACAGTTCTGATTTCATAATAAATTTTGGCTCCGGAAGGACTTTTAACAAAATCAAAACGTCTAAAAAAGATTGGTGTTTTGAGCAGACTATTGAAGCACTATTATCTGGCAAAACACCCTTTACCAAAGTTTCAATATTAAAAACTTTTTTTAAAATCCAAAATACTACTTTGCAATATAATCTGATTACTTTTAAACAGTTTTCTTTAGAAGTACTTGCGTAAGGTAATAGTAATACTCCCATAACTCCTAAAAGGGTATAAATAATAATCCCAGTGCTAATATTCTTAATTTTATCCTTCATCCGCTAAACTTTCTTAAAAATAAGTCAAAATTTTATTTCAAAATTTATACTTTCACCTTATTATCACAGACTAGTGATAAGAGAAAATATATTAATTTATGCACGTTTTCTGCCCCGATTGTAATGCTAAATACAAAGTAAATGAGAGATCGTCTCTAACTAAGACGGTTAAATTTGTCTGTATTGAATGTGGGAACTCCTGGATTGATAAGTTTGAAAAGCTTGAACAAACAAAGAAAGTAGTATCTGCATCACAACAGACAAATGACGATGATGTGATTGATAACACAAAAAAAGAATTTGAAACAACGGCGCTTAACTCTTTGGCTCTTGAGGAAGTTCAACATAGCTTTGGCAACCATAAAAATAGCATTGAGCCAGAAAGTGATCACTCAGAACCAGAACACATATTTCAATTTGAGACAAGTGAGGTAAATAACGATATTGGGACAGAAGGACCCTCTAAATCATTTCCAAAGATTAGAAGTGATAAGGAGACCCCTACTGATGATCAAATTGAGGAGCGGGATGCCAAGGAAATAGAGATTGAGAAAAGGCTGAAGGAGTCATCTGAACTATTGAAGAAAGCTAAGCAACCCCACATCGAAAATAAAGAAACTATGAAAAAAGAAAATAAGCCAAAGAGCCGGAAAGTTTTGGTAATTTTATCAATACTATTAGTAATTAGTTTTTTTACCTATAATCTAACTATTTTTTTTCTAGAGGATATTCTTAGAGAATTTCCATTTGCACGAGTGATTATGTCTGAATTTAGCCGATACACTGCCATTTTCTTAGATTTTATTTATATAATTGTAGAAACAATAATGAACTTCATTCCCAATTTGGCATAACTTCTTTGTCAAATATTTCTTCATAAGTTGGTCTGGCTCTAACCATCTCATAACGTTTCTCGTAAACCATAATTTCTGGAACTAAGGGTCTTGTATTGTACTCAGATGACAATACCGCCCCGTATGCTCCAACATCCAAAAATGCTAAAAAGTCTCCTTCTTCAGCTTTTTCTACCAGATAATTTTTTAGGAAAGTATCAGTTGTTTCACAGACAGGTCCTACCACGTCAAAGAATTCAGCTTCTCCACTCTTTTCTTTAGATAATGGTATTAACCTATGAGCGGCGCCGTATAATGCAGTTCGAGAAAAGTCATTCATACCGGCATCGGTAATAAGAAAATTTTTATTTTGAGACTTCTTCTTATAGAGAACCTTGGTAACCAAAATACCAGAATTTCCTACTATAAATCTACCTGGCTCAAAAATAATTCTACAATTTAAATTTCCTAATATCTGCCTAACCAACGTACCATATTCCTGCAAGTCGGGTTCTATATCATCATCTGTATATTTTATACCTAAGCCACCCCCGATATCGATATTTTCTAAATCGATATTGAGTTTCTTCAGGTCATTAATGAGATTTACTAAATTTTCAAATGTTTGACGAAATGCATTTAAATTACTTATTTGGCTCCCTATATGCACATCAACGCCTACAATCTTTATTCCATTTAATTTGCTTGCATACTCATAGATCTCTTTTGCATTAATAATTGGAATACCAAACTTATTATCAGCTTTACCAGTCGAAATATTTTCATGAGTGCCCGCATCGATATCGGGATTTACCCTAAAAGCGATTGGTGCCTGCTTGTTGAGACCGCTTGCTACTTTATTTATCAATTCTAATTCAGAGATACTTTCAATATTAAACTGAAGCAAAGAAGATTTAAGTGTTTCAGCAATTTCAAAATCCTGTTTTCCTACACCAGAAAATACAACTTTTTTGGGGTCTACACCTGCTCTTAATGCCCTTTTGTATTCGCCTAGTGAAACAACATCAGCTCCACCTCCAAGTTTGGCAATTGTTTCCAAAACAGATAGGTTTGAATTAGCTTTTACGGAGTAACAAATTAGGCCATCAAATCCCTCTATTGACCTTTTAAACCGATGAAAATTATCTTTTATAGTAGTACGTGAGTAGACGTAAAATGGAGTTCTTAAACTTTCCGTTATCTCGCTCACAGCTACGTCCTCTACAAAAAGCTGACTCAATTTGTAAGAAATATGTTTATTCATCTGTAATAAAATTGGTTGTTTGATCCAAAAAAGGTGGTGACTTAACACCACAACCGGAAATGCTAAGGAAAAATATGATTATTACAATATAAAACATCCAACTAGGCATTTAATTTTCTCTTCCAAAATCTAATCTGTTTCTTTATTTCTTTCGATGCTGTTCCGCCAAAACTATTTCTAGATTCAACAGACTTTTCTGGAGACAGAATTTGAAAAACCTTTTCGCTAATTTTTGGTTCAATCTTTGTAAGATCACTCAAGCTCAATTCGCTCAATTTAATTTTTTTTTCAGAAGCTAATTCAACAAACTTGCCAGTTAGCGAATGGGCTTGTCTAAATGGCATGTCTAAATCTCTAACAAACCAATCTGCTAAGTCAGTTGCGGTCGAAAATCCGTTTGACGCTGCATTGTACATGTTTGTCTTCTTAACTTTCATTTTCGCTATCAGCTCCTGACTTATTTTAATTACAAGTATTAAAGTATCAAAGACATCAAAAACAGCCTCTTTATCTTCTTGCATATCTTTAGCGTAAGCCAAGGGTAGGCCCTTCATCACTGTCAGCAGAGATAGTAGTGCTCCATTAACTCTACCTGTCTTAGCCCTAATTAACTCTGCGGCGTCTGGATTTTTCTTCTGGGGCATTATAGATGAGCCAGTAACGAAGGAGTCAGGTAGTGAAATAAAGTCAAACTCTATAGATCCCCAAAGAATAAGCTCTTCTGCTAATCTACTAAAATGCACCATGGTAATAGCAGCATCAGAGATAAATTCTAGAACAAAGTCCCTATCGGAAACAGCATCCATACTATTTCTCATCGGGGCTCTGAACCCTAGGTTTTCTGCTGTGTAAAACCTATCAATCGGAAAAGAAGTTCCAGCCAAGGCAGCAGCGCCCAAAGGGCATTCATTCAATCTTTCTTTAGTTTGTTTAAATCTCTCTAAATCTCTACCAAACATTTCTACATAAGCTAGCAAATGATGACTGAATCTTACTGGTTGGGCAACCTGCAGATGGGTGTACCCTGGACAAATTATTTCTATATTTTTGTCTGCCTTTTCGACAAGGCTGACTTGGAGTATAGATATTTCTGCTTCTATGTCTTCAATGGCTTTTCTAATCCATAGTCTAAAGTCAGTAGCGACTTGATCATTTCTAGACCTTGCAGTGTGTATACGGCCTGCCTCGGCGCCAATAATTTCTCCTAGCCTCACTTCTATATTCATGTGAATGTCTTCTAAATTGTTATCAAAAGTAAAATCACCATCAATTAACTCTCTCTCAATTTTTCTTAATCCGTTTAATATTTTGGTTTTTGTCTTTTTCGTTATGATATTCATTTTAGCTAACATCTCAACATGAGCCTTTGAACCTAAAATATCCTGGAAAGCCAGTCGTTTATCAATATCTATTGAAGAGTTTATTTTTGTAAGAAGGTCAGCAGACTTCTCAGAAAAACGACCTCCCCACATTTCATTTGATTTTTTCTTATTAGACAATTTAAACTCCACTACTACATCGTATATAATGAATACATCATTAATGCTAAAACTAGGACCTTTAATACTCATCGTAAATCTTTTTTTTTCAATTTCGATAGTTGTTGGGAGTAACTACGAAGAAAAAACTAAACATATTATGAAAGGAGAGCTTAGAAAATTTATTTTCTCAGAAAGTGCGACAACTTTACCAAAGCCCCTCGTTCTGGATGCCGATGAGAGTGTCGTTCAGCTAGGTTATAAAGAAGACATTATGGTAATAAACTTTTGGGCCACATGGTGCTCTCCATGTAAGAAGGAGATGCCCTCACTTAATAGTCTCGCCCGAAATATGAAGAACAAAGATATTCGAATAATAACTATTGCTTCAGGAAGAAATTCAAAAGAAGCTATCGATATCTTTTTTAATAGTCATAATTTAGACAACCTTACTAAATATCGAGACCCAAGAGGGAAGATGGCAATAAAATATGGGGTTACCGCCCTTCCAACAACGGTGGTAGTTAATCCCAATGGTGTTGAAATTGGGCGCATCATTGGAGATATTGATTGGGATACCGAGGAGACTAGCGCATTTTTTAAAAAATTGGTGCAAATTAAATAGGAACTTTAATTTGATACGGTCAAAAGGAAATTTATGCATCAAGGTCAATAAAATATTTACATCTACAGCGTTAGTCTTGACTATTAAAAAATTTAAATTTAACCGAATTAAACTGACCAAAATCACATCAAAGGGAAATTTAACATGAGAGTCGCACTTATAACTGGCGGCGCCAGAGGGATAGGTGCTGCCATTTCGATTAAACTTAAAGAAACAGGGTACAATGTGGTTGCTATTTATGCTGGTAACGATGAGGTAGCCACAAAATTTTCAAGGGAAAATAAGATAGACGTATTTAAGTGGTCTATTGGTAATTACGAGGAATGTGTTGCTGGCATAAAAAGAGTTGAAGAAAGACTTGGTCCAGTGGATGTATTAGTTAATAATGCAGGCATTACTAAAGACAGTATGTTCCATAAAATGTCAAAAGAGCAGTGGTGCGATGTAATCGACATTAATCTCAACGGGCTCTTTAATATGAATCACCCAGTTTGGGAAGGAATGAGAACTAGGGGATTTGGCAGAATTGTAAATATTTCTTCAATAAATGGACAGAAGGGTCAATTAGGACAAGCAAACTACTCTGCTGCAAAAGCAGGGGAGCTAGGTTTCACAAAATCTTTGGCCCTCGAGGGGGCGAGAAAGGGTATAACGGTAAATGCAATTTGCCCAGGATATATAAATACAGATATGGTTAAGGCAATGAATGAAAAGGCTATCGAAGTGACTAAAAGCCAAATCCCCGTGGGGCATTTGGGAGAGCCTAAAGACATAGCTAGATGTGTAACGTTTCTTGTTGCAGACGAAGCTAGTTTCATCACAGGCTCGACAATAACCGCTAACGGGGGACACTACCTAATTTAATGGGAGAGGACAGCCATACCGAAGAATTTTGTCAAACTCGTCTTCGTAAAGCACCTTTCCTGATATTCCGTCTCTTCTGTGTACTATTTTAGGAGCTAACAATTTAAAGGCTGCACGGCTATTTTTTGTTGCTTGAATAATAACTGTTTTTGGACTGGTGTCTTTAAACGAACTGATTGGAAGAACAGTTACTTGACCAAAGTAACCGTTCAAGCACTTAATTATATCTGGGAGCCTGTCTGCTCTTTGTATTAGCGTGACTTTTCCTTTTGGTTTACACTTTTCCTTTGCTACTGAAAACCATTCTGACAAAGCAACAGATTCAACTTTAGCCTGACTAGAACTTGGTATGGGTGACTTCTTTACAAAGGTTTTTTTGAAATATGGAGGGTTCATAAAAACATGATCAAATGACGTAGATTTTAGCTCTCCAATGTTGGTGGTTATATTGCTATTGAAAATCGTAGCTTTAAACTTATTTGAGATTATATTTCTGCGACAAAGCTCGGCCGCCCTTTTGTCAATTTCAATTCCGAAGACTTCTAGTCCACTAACTCGAAAAAGGAGACAGCACAATGCCACTCCATTCCCAGAGCCTAATTCTAATACCTTCTGGCCACTTGCAGCCGCAACTGATGCTGCCAGTAAAACTGAATCCATGTTTCCTCTGTAGCCATCAGAAAACTGTAATATTTCTAATTTGTTGCCCAAGAACTTATTTTTTGTTAGATCTTTATCATTGTTAAGCATATTAAATTTTTTATAATCTATCTTTTCAATTGCCAATAGTTTTTATAAAGACAATTTCTATTAATCATAACACTAACTGGAATATTTAATTTGCCTACCTCTATATCAAAACTCTCCGATTTACTGTCTGAAAAGATTAGAGATACAAACCAAGTAATTGAGGAAAATCTTAACTCAAAAGAGACCCCGATTATTGGCGATATTGCATCTCATTTAATCAATTCTGGAGGGAAGAGAATTCGACCTCTTCTTACTTTGACAGTCTCCAAACTTTTTGATTATAATGGGAATAAGGATACCTTTTTAGCAGCCGCTATCGAATACATACATTCAGCGACCTTGCTCCATGATGACGTCATCGATCGCAGTGAAAAAAGAAGAGGGTTAAAGACCGCAAATATAATCTGGACAAATAAGCACTCCGTTTTAGTAGGAGATTTTCTATTCTCAAGGGCATTCCAGCTTATGGTAAGAACGCAGTCTTTAAAAATTATGAAAACTTTATCAGACGCCTCTGCTATTATTTCACAAGGTGAAATTTTACAGGTGGGTATCGAAAAAAAGCTCGATGCATCTAAAGAAGATTACTTAAAAGTAATTAAAGGTAAAACATCAGCGCTTTTTTCAGCAGCGTGCCAAGCGGGAGCAGAAATTACTGAAGCACGCAAATATCACATAGACGCTCTACGGGAATATGGGGATTGCATAGGCACCAGTTTTCAACTCATAGATGATTTACTAGATTACTCAGGTAATGAAAATAAAATGGGAAAAAATAAGGGAAATGATTTTTTTGAAAAAAAAATAACCCTCCCAGTAATACACGCATATGAAAAGTCTTCAGAATCTGAAAAAAAATTCATAAAAAAGATCTTTCAAAAGCCTACACCAAATCATAGTGATCTCAGCTACTTTCTAGAAATCCTAGAAAAAAGGAAATCTCTATTTTTCACAAAAAACCAAGCTTCAATATGGACCGAAAGATCTGTAACCGCTTTGCAGATCATAGAAAACTCTGAAATTAAAGCCCTAATGATAGGTCTCGCTGAAGAGATTCTAGATAGAGCCTCTTAATTCACTTTAGAAAACTGAATCCACCATTTATTATTTTTTTTGTTTATATAGTTTGCTGCTTTTTTCGCAATCTCTTGACTTTTGTAAAGGCCAAAACAAGTAGAACCTGATCCTGACATTCTAGAAAGCAAAACACCTTGCGTTTCCTCTATGGTATGGAGTACATAACTTATTTCCGGCCATTTATTGACAGCTATTGCCTGAAGGTCATTTCTCTGGCTCTTAAGATAGTCTATAAACTGATCCGTGTTGTTAAAGTCAGAAAAAGGGTTTAGTGGTTCATTACGTTTTTGAGTTACTTTTTGAAATATGCTGCTTGTGGAAACGAAAATCCTCGGATTGACTAAAACAATCCATACATCAATTTTCGTAATATTTATAGGTTTAATAATCTCTCCAATTCCTTCTACTCTTGATGCTACACTTGCTATACAAGCTGGAATATCAGCTCCGATTTTTGATATAGACTTGAGAGAAGGCATGGGAATTGTATAGTAATTTACCAAAAATCTTATAACAGCAGCAGCATCAGCTGAACCCCCTCCTAAACCAGCACCTATAGGTAGATTTTTTTCAAGATTAATGAAAAACCGGTCCGTCAGTTCATTTTGAAATAGTTTTAATACTTGTAAAATTGTGTTTTTTTTTACTGATAGTGTTTTAGAAAATTCTCCCGTAAGAGACAGCCCATTTTTCCCTATTTTTTGTATAACTAGCCTATCAAAAATATCTGTAAAAACTATTATGCTGTCGAGAGTATGGTAGCCATCTTCTCGAACTCCTGTAACATGAAGAGCAAGATTAACCTTGGCATATGCCCTTTCCTCAATAGTAATATCTTTCACTGTTCACAATCTTCTTTATCTTGCATTCAGTCCGAACGTTAATTTATATTCTGTATTTTTTTGGTCGATAGGTTCAGGATTAAAAGAAAGTGACTTCTTCCATTGAAATTTAGCTTCCATTTTTCGACCTAACATCCATAGTACGTCCCCTAAGTGATCATTTACTATTGGATCTGTGGATTCAAGCTCCATTGCTCTTTCTAGATATTGCAGAGCTTTTTGGAAATCTCCTGTTTTGTAATATGCCCACCCCAAGGAGTCAATAATATGATAGCTATCTGGAGCCTTCTCAGCAGCAAGTAAAATCATTCTCATAGCCTGATCCAGTTTTTCTTTTCGTTCTAGTAAGCTATACCCCATATAATTCAATATTTGCGGCTGATCGGGGTTAAGTTCAAGAGCACTGATAAAATCTGCTTCTGCTAAGTCCCAATTCTTTGACCTCTCAAATGAAATCCCACGCAAAAATAAAATAGGCCAAATAGACTCAGTGTATAGCTCTCGTTTTGCAGCTTCTATTGCTCTAGTATAGGACTTGATAGATTCTTTATAGAGACGTTGTGACCGCTGTAGGCTGCCATAAGTTTTCAATAACCTAGCATTATTAATACCGTCACTTATAAATTTCTCGATATACTCTAACGCTGATTCATCACTATCTAGCTGCTCGATCGCGTACGTGTTTTCGACAATGCTATCCATATAGAACAAATCGTCTTTCGAAATATTATCCAAAATTTCTTTGGACAAACTATAGTTCTCCGTATCAAAAAGAACTTTGGCAAGTTTGAATTTCAAGAATGAACTGGTCGGATCTGCAAAATTTGCAAGTGATAAGTAAAACGGCTTATTGATAGTATTTTTGCCCTGAAGCTGAACAGACTGTGACCATCTAAAAAATATCTCGGCAATCTGCTTGTAAGGGCTAATTTTGATTGAGTCCAACTCCTTTCCATTTTCTAGCATCTCCATAAATGCTAATATGTAATAAGAGTTATCACTAGCCGAACGAACTTTGTTTAGTATGCTTTCAGATAGTTTACTTTCTTTAGCTTTTTGAAAATATTTAACTAAAGCCAAAGCGGATTCCGAGTCAAAAAGAAAATCACTAAAATCCATGTTTTCATAAATTGTTTTAGCTTGCTCATACTCATTAAAAAATACATATGCCAATAATTGATTATAGTTAACTATCTGTAATTGAGCTTCATTGTTTATACTGAGTGAATTGATTAAATTGAAGGCTTTGTCTTTTTCGTCATTAATAATCAACATCCAAAATTCAGCAACATTTTGGAAAATGTCTGGAAAGTTTTTTTTATGTCGTTCAAATGCTTCTAATATTTTAATATTTTCCCTATTCTTTACAGCCTCAGAAAAAATAATTAAGTTAGCTACTGGATAGTTAAGTTGAAGGTCATCAATTTTTCGTGAAATTGCTGTCGCAACCTCAAAATTTCCTGCCAATGCGGAATAAACTATGCTTTTCCTTAAAATTTCTTTCTGTGTCTCTCCTCTAGAGATCAGGTCTATGTAATAGTAGGACGAGTTCCTAAAATCTGCTTCTTTTTCAGCAAACTGGCCGGCTATATATGAGCCTGAGTTGGCAAGAATTCCATTTATTGAAGAATACCAAAATAAACAAAAAGCTAAAATTAAACTTTTAAATCGTAACATTCCTTTTAGCCTACATATTTGGATAATTTGGACCATCTCCTCCTTGAGGCGTTTTCCAAGTAATGTTTTCGCTAGGGTCCTTGATGTCACATGTTTTACAATGCACACAATTTTGAGAATTTATTTGAAATGCAAAGGAATTTTTTCGTTTTTCTATCACTTCGTAAACTCCCGCTGGACAATATCTTTGGGCTGGTTCTGCATAAAGTGGAAGGTTTTTTTTAATAGGGGTAAAAGAGTTTTTTAAGACCAAATGGCAGGGTTGATTCTCTTCATGATTTGTTCCCGAGAAGCTAACATTTGTTAGTCTATCGAAACTAATCTTTCCATCTGGCTTTGGATAGTCGATCTCTTTAAAGGTTTTAGCGTGCTTAGTACTTTTCGCATCGCTTTTCCCATGTTTCATGGTGCCAAGAATATTAAATCCGCTGATATTAGCTATCCACATGTCTATTCCACCAATTATCAACGATGCCAATAAACCAAAGCGGGACCAAAGAGGCTTTACATTTCTGACTGGTCTTAAATCTGAACCCACTTTGCCGCTTTTTATTGCCGTATCAAACTCGCTTAACTCCGTATTTTGAACACCCTTCTTTATTGCTTTACAGGCGATCTCAGCCGCCGTAATCCCAGAAATCATTGCATTATGATTTCCTTTTATTCTTGGAACATTCACAAGTCCCGCAGAGCACCCTATCAATAAACCTCCAGGAAAAGAGAGTTTTGGAATAGACTGATACCCCCCCTCTGTAATTGCTCTGGCACCATAAGATATTCTCTTCCCTCCCCTTAGCATTTTCTCGATCATAGGATGGTGTTTAAACTTTTGAAACTCCATATAGGGAAAGACATAGGGGTTTTCATAGTTTAGGTGTACAACAAATCCTAGATAGATTTGATTGTTTTCTGCATGATAACAAAAGGATCCACCTCCGGCATTACTATCTAATGGCCATCCCATCGAGTGTATTACCTTTCCCTTTTTGTGGTGCTGTGGATCGATCTCCCAAATCTCTTTCATTCCAAGTCCAAATTTCTGTGATTGGCTTTCTGCATCTAATTTGTATTTTTCGATGAGAACTTTTGAAAGAGATCCTCTCACACCTTCACCAAGCAGAACATACTTACCCAAAACTTCCATACCAGGTTCGTACGAATCCGTTTTCTTTCCCTCTTTGTCCAGTCCAAATTCACCAGCAATAACGCCTACAACTTCTCCCTTTTCACCAAACACTAAATCGCTACAGGCCATTCCAGGAAAAATATCTACTCCTAAGCTTTCTGCCTTTCCCGCCAGCCATCTGCAAACGTTTCCCATAGAAACTATATAGTTTCCATGATTATTCATCAGTGGGGGAAGGAAAATATTTGGAATTTTGACGTGTCCAGCAGGGCCGAGCAGGTAAAAGTGATCTTCCTTAACTTTGGTACGAATAGGAATGTCAGTTTCTTTCCAGTTTGGTATTAGCATATCAATTCCCTTTGTGTCCAAGACCGCCCCAGATAAAACATGTGATCCTATCTCTGATCCCTTTTCTAAAACAACGACATTAAGCTCAGAATCAATCTGTTTTGCTTTAATAGCAGCGGAAAGACCGGCTGGGCCACCTCCAACAATAACCAAGTCATAGTCAATTTTTTCTCTCATTATTGTACCCCTAGGCTTCAGAAACGATTTATATTGTTAATCAATTACCTAACATATAGTTTTTTCTGAATAAAGGTGTAAAAAAACAAATAAAAATGTTATTCTTGTTATTTAAACGTGAATAAAAATATGGAAAAAATCCCTTTAACAAAAAACGGATACAGCAGGCTTGAGAAAGAACTGTGGAAACTCAAAGCAGATGATCGTCCTGATATTATTAAAGCTATCTCGGAAGCCAGGGAACTAGGTGACCTATCTGAAAATGCTGAGTATCATTCGGCAAGAGAGAAACAATCATTCATTGAAGGCAGAATAAAAGAGTTGGAGGCTATAATATCACTGGCTGAAGTGATTGATGTTTCAAAACTTAGTGGACCAATCAAGTTTGGTGCGAAAATAACTCTATTTCTGGGAGATACAGCAAAAGAGATTATCTATCAGATCGTAGGTGAGGCAGAGTCCGATCTGGAGAAAGGACTTCTGAACATAAACTCGCCTCTTGCCAGAGCATTAATTGGTAAAGAGGAAGGAGACGAAGTGGAGGTTAATACCCCTGGAGGGACCAAACACTACGAAATAATAAAGATTGAATATCATTAGTTAGGTACGTTACGATTTCAAAATTCCGCCAACTTTTTGACCCACTTCACCAATAATATCAGCACACATTTTTTCTATTTCAGATTCATTTAGAGTTTTATCTAAGGGCTGAAACTTTACCCTTATTGAGAGTGACTTTTTTTTCTCTTTTTTTTCAATTTCTCCCTGAAAAAGATCAACAATATTTATTTTGTCAATCATAGGATTTTTCAAGGAAACAATAGCTTTCTTTACTGCTTCATATTCAATTTTTTCATACATCAAGAAAGAAAAGTCTCTTTCAATTGGTTGCAGGTTACTCAAAATAAGAGCATCTCTAGTAATCTTTTTTTTCTTTGGAAAGGGTACATTGTCAAGATACATTGTAAAGCAATTTATACGTTCTCTGATAGTGTAATCTTTAGCAACTAGCGGATTAATTTCACCAAAAATTGCGATCAACTGGTTTCCGAGCAATACCCTAGCTGACCTTTTTGGATGAAGAAACTCTGGAGCATTTCTTTCAAGTCTAAGTTTGTCGACTTTTAAGTTTAAATAGCTCAATAACTTAAATAGATCTCTCTTTATATCAAAGATATCGTAGGTTCTTATTTTTTTATAGAGATTCGAGTTACTTTCACTTCCTACCAACACTGACGAAATTTGATAGGTTTCATCACCAACTTGATTACTCTCGAAACAATAGCCTTGCTCAAATATTGCAAGATTTTTTATACCCTTAGCATGATTTTTCTCTACTATCTTTAACAACCCTGGTAAAAGCGATTGTCGCATGTGTGTCATTTCACTGCTAATAGGATTTATAAGCGTAATCTCCTTTGATTCGATGCTACTAAATCGTTCGACTGACTTTTTGTCAATAAAACTATAAGACAAGCATTCCATATATCCTAAGGAAGCACAAACCCTTCTAGATAAGTTTTGCCTACTCTGACTATTTGTTAAAAGAGGTTTTAATACTCCTTCTTTCCTGGTCATCGGAATGCTAGGCAATTTTGCTAATGAATTTATCCTTGCGACTTCTTCTATTATATCTACCTCCCCATGAACATCAGGTCTCCATGTGGGAACCATTATTTCAAAGTTCCTACCAACTGCCTTTACGGAAAAACCAAGGGATTTGAGTATTTCAGTTTGTCTTTCATTATTTACCTCTATTCCTATCAGTTGATTAACTTTTTTAGGATCGAAGATAATTTTTTTCTCGAAAGGTGGTTCTGACCCAGCAATAATTGGATCCGATGCTTGACCTCCACATAAATCTAAAATCATCTTTGTTGCAGCATGTGATCCAGATAATGTAAAGCTAGGATCAACACCTCTTTCAAAGCGATATCTTGCATCTGAATTTATTTGAAGTTTTCGACCCGTTGATGCTATTAATATCGGATCGAAATAAGCAGCCTCCAATAATACGTTTTTCGTCTCGTCTGAAACAGCACTTTTCATTCCTCCAATAATGCCCCCAAGAGATACAATTTCTTTTTCGTCTGTTATTACAATCATTCCCTCATTTAGCTCATATATTTTATCATCAAGAGCATGAAATTTCTCTCCCTTAACAGATTTTCTCACCTTTAAACTACCGGCTAGTTTATCAGCATCAAAGACATGCAGAGGTCTTCCTCGATCAAATGTTAAATAATTTGTAATATCAACCAATGCTGAGATCGGATTTAGTCCAATGCTAGTTAAGCGTCTCTTGAGCCATTTGGGAGACTCCCTATTTTGTACGCCACGTAAATATCGGCCAACAAAAAAAGGACATGCTTTTGAAGAAACCTCACTGTCCAAATAAATGCTAAACTGTGACTTGAAACTTCCTTCAACATTAGGTATCTCACTGATACGTAATTTTCCCACTCCACTTGCTGACAGATCTCTTGCAATACCATAAATACCCAAGGCGTCAGGTCTATTTGGTGTGATTGTGATTTCAAAAACTGTCTTTTCATCTCCTAACAATTCAGAAAATAGTGTCCCAACTTCTGTTTCAGAGGGCACTTCTATGATTCCCTCGTGTTCATCTGAAATTTCTAATTCCCTTTCAGAACACATCATTCCTTCACTTTTTACATCTCTAATCTTTGAGGCTTTTAAGTTAACGTTTAAACCTGGAATAAAGTCACCTGGCTTAGCAAGCACCACTTTCATACCCGTCTTAACATTCGGTGCACCACAAACTATATTCAGTATTCCTGTATCTGAATTAACCTCACATACCTTCAATTTATCAGCATTTGGGTGTTTTTTTACTTTTAATATTTCTCCTACAGACAATTGCCCCACTCGCTTCCTCGGATCTATTAGGGACTCCACTTCTAATCCAGTATCGGTAAGAACATCCCCAACTTCATCAGCAGAAAAATCTGTCTCCAGGTAATCCTTTAGCCATGAAAAAGAAAACTTCATGTTAATACTTTCACTCTAATGTTTATCCACTTAGTTTGTCATAAAGATTGGAACTTTTTTCTGCTGCAAAGCCATAATGTTTTAACCATCTTATATCGTTATCAAAAAAAGATCTAAGATCTGGCATCCCGTACTTCAGCATAGCGAGCCTATCTATACCCATTCCAAAAGCAAATCCCTGAAACTTAGTGCTATCTACGTTTGCCGCTTCCAAGACATTCGGGTGCACCATTCCACTACCTAATATTTCCATCCAATCATCACCTTTCCCAACAACTAAAGAGTTTGCAACCCAGGAGCATCTAATATCAACTTCCGCTGATGGCTCTGTAAAGGGGAAATGGCTGGCACGAAATCTTAGGTCTATGCTATCTAACTCAAAGAAAGCCTTGCAAAACTCAACTAGTACCCATTTTAAATTTGACATTGAGATACCTTCACCGATGGCAAGACCTTCTATCTGATGAAACATTGGGGTATGAGTGAGATCGTAATCCGATCTATACACCCGTCCAGGCGCAATAATTCTACAAGGTGCTCCATGTTTTTCCATAAATCTTACTTGTACTGGACTGGTATGCGTTCTTAAAACGTTAGGCGAAACATTTTCGCTACGACCGTTATCATCAGGATTAATATAAAAAGTATCAAATTCCTGACGTGCCGGGTGATCAGGAGGAATATTTAGTGAATCAAAATTATACCAGTCACTCTCGATTTGTGGTCCTTCAGCTACTGAAAATCCAAGATCTGAGAAAATTGATACTATTTCTTCTGTAACTCTGCTTACAGGATGAACTAAGCCTGTATTCATCTCCCTGGGGTCTTGAGAAATATCAAGCCATTCAGCGTCCATTCTGGCTTCAATTTCTTTTTTAAGCAAGGTATCTCTTTTCTCTTTGATAGCTTGCTCTAAGGTCTGTTTGAGTCTATTGTATTGTGGGGATTTAACTTTTCTCTCTTTGACATCCATCTGCCCCAACGATCTCATTAAGTTAGTAATCTCACCCTTTTTTCCGAGCAGACTTATCCTTGCCTGCTCTAGATCATCAACAGACAAAGCGCCTCTAACTAGATCTAAAAACTTTATATTTTCTACTTCATTTTCCATAAATAGATCGTAGATTGTCAGAAAAACATATTGTACCGACTAAAATCAGTCATTTACTAGTTTAGCGCGCCTTGCGCTTGGGATACTATCTGTCCGAAAGCTTTTGGGTCATGTACCGCAATGTCTGCTAGAACTTTTCTATCCAGGTTGATACCTGCTTTATCTAGTCCATGTATAAACTTAGAGTAGTTAAGTTTACTGTCTATTTGTCTTACTGCTGCATTCAACCTCTGTATCCAAAGCGCTCTAAAAACTCGTTTTCTAACCTTGCGGTCTCTAGTTGCATACTGCATTGCTCTATCAACAGCTTGTTTTGCTGTTCTGAAGTTTCTACTTCTTGCACCGTAATAACCTTTTGCTGCCTTGACCACCTTCCGATGCCTTGCGTGCGTCACTACTCCCGATTTAACTCTAGTCAACTAATAGTCCTCCTATCTAGAATAGGGCATGTAAGATTTCACGATGTTCTCGTCTGCCTTACACAAAGTTGTTGTGCCTCTAGCGTTTCTTATAAACTTGCTTGATCTCTTGATCATTCCGTGCCTTTTCCCCGCCTGCGCCGATTTCACACGCCCAGATGCCGTTATCTTAAACCGCTTTTTAGCACCTGATTTTGTTTTCATCTTTGGCATCTTTTTATCTCAACATTACTGTTATCAGAAGTGTTTATAGGGATATTCTAAGAACTATACAAGCATTTCTTTATGATTTTGCTAAAAATTATCAAAGTTTTCTTCTAAGGACACCACTCTCAATATATTGGTTGACCCCGGAGTATTAAACGGTACCCCTGCAATAACTATGATCAAATCTTTCCCAGATGCAAAGTCAAATAATTTAGCCGCTTCAACAGCATTCATGACTGCCCTCTTAAATCTATCTACTGGCGTGGTAACCACACAATGCAATCCCCAAAACAAGGTCAGTTTCCTGGCTGTTTCTGTATATGGTGTTAGCGCTATTATGGGGGCTCTAGGTCTTTCCCTAGATGCAAGTTCGGCCGTTGTTCCTCCATGAGTAAAGCAACAAATTACTTTAACATTTATATTGTCAGCTACCTCCCTTGCCGCAACCGTTATTGCATTAGATACTCCTTCTTTAGAAATTGTTCGCGAAGCCTCCAAATTTTGGAAGTATAGCGGATCTTTTTCGGTTTCGATGGCTATTTTATCCACTGCTTGTATTACTTTCTCTGGATGAGCTCCTATAGCAGTTTCGGCGGACAACATTACTGCATCCACACCATCATATATTGCCTGCGCGACATCTGATACTTCAGCTCGGGTTGGTGTAGTTGAATTAATCATACTTTCCATCATCTGTGTCGCTACGATCACAGGTTTTCCCATTTGACGTGATTTCATTACAAGTCTTTTTTGAATAGGTGGGACCGCTTCTATTGGTAATTCAACGCCAAGATCTCCTCGAGCCACCATAATTCCATCAGAAACATCAATAATGGAGTCAAAAACGTTTACTGCAGCAGGTTTCTCAATTTTTGCAATAATGCCTGCCCTTCCCCTTAATAACTTTTTTACATCATTTACATCTGCAGCTCTCTGCACGAAAGATAAGCCTATCCAATCAACTCCGAGACTACAAACAAACTCTAAGTCTTTCTTATCCTTTTCGGTTAAGGGAGCGAGGTCTAAAATACTATCTGGGCAATTAACTCCTTTTTTGTCGGAAATAATACCATCATTCAATACAGTACACTCTATTTTCTTAGCAGATGCTTTGCTTACTTCTAAAGCAACTTTACCGTCATCAATCAGAAGTTTATCGCCCTTTTTTACTGACTGAAATATCTGAGGATGAGGTAGACAAACGCGTTTTTTATTTCCTAGCTTTTCTATTAAATCAAAACAAAATTTTTGTCCTGCCTCTAAACTTAACTTAGTACCCTCAAAATCACCACATCTTAGCTTTGGACCCTGTAGGTCAGCCAAAATACAGATTGGTCTCGAAAACTCTTTCTCTAAATCTCTTAAGATATTGTGTCTATTTTCTACAGCTGAGTGATCACCGTGGGACATATTTAATCTAAAAATATCTGCGCCACTTAAAAACATTTTTTTAATTTCTGATTTAGTGTCTGATGCAGGACCCAGCGTAGCTACTATTTTCACTTTACGGTCTCTATGAAGTTGCTTTTCCATTAAATTGCTCGATATTTTTATTTTTTATGTAGAATAAAGAAATATAGAAAATAAAAAACTTTTTTTTAATTTATGAGCGAGATAAATGAATAGTAAAAACTTAGAAAAAATTGAAAGCCAAACTTTCAGAAGATTAATCTCTCATTTGCAGAGTAGAACTGATGTTCAAAATATCGACATAATGAACTTAGCCGGGTTTTGTAGAAATTGTTTATACAAATGGATGCATGAGGCAGCCAGCGGATCAGATGAAGACTTGTCAATCGAGAAGGCCCAAGAATACGTCTATGGTATGCCTTATGGTGATTGGAAAAAAAAGTTCCAGAAGTAACTCGATCTATAAAAGTCTAGGAAAGTTTCGCTTTAATCTGTTCTAGATATATTCGCTGGATTTCTTTAACCATACCTCCAACTAATCCGTTTCCCACAAGTCTTCCATCAATCTCAATAACGGGAAGCACGAAACCAGTAGATGAGGTAAGAAAAACCTCTTGCGCATTCATCAAATGGTTAATTTTGATCTTTTGCTCCTCGATTTTGATATTATTTATTTGACAAAATTTTATTACAGAGGACCTGGTAATACCCCCCAGAATATCACTTGACAAGTTTGGTGTTATAATGCGTCCGTATTTTATTATAAATGCATTACTTGATGAGCCCTCATTTATAAAGCCGCCTTGAACTAGTAAGCTATCATCTACACCTTTTTGGACCGCATGAGTTTTTGCTAATGATTGCGCAAGAAGTTGAGTAGTCTTTATATCTCTTCTTCGCCACCTATCGTCAGGCACTGTTATAATTTTTATTCCCACTTTACTAGCTGGATTATTTAAAATTTTTTTTTCTTGCGTGAATACAACTACAGTAGGTAATAATGACTTTTTAGTAAAATTGAAGTCTCTCTCTGCAACGCCTCGTGTAACTTGAACATAACAAAGTCCCTCTTTAAGCTCATTTTCTTTTATTAATTTTTTTTGGATTTGATAGAAGTCTTCCTCCTGGAAATTATTTACGATGCCCAAGTGAGTAAGTGATCTAATTAGTCTTGCAAAATGCTCCTTCCAATCTACTAACTTACCTTCTATTACAGCGGATACTTCGTATACAGAGTCAGAAAATAAAAACCCTCTATCAAATACTGAAATACTCGCTTCGTTTTTTGAATAGAATTCTCCATTCACATATACTTTTTGATTGTCCTTTTCTAGCAATGTGAGCTTTAAGTCCTCTCAGCCTTTACATATACCTTGAAATACGTAATCGGAAGGTTGCGTTGTCTTAGAAGGAGTATATCTTTTATACTCATACTTAGTGATATACTCATTACTTTCCATCATCACCAATAAACCCTGCGCAAAAAATTTATCAAGCTTGTAGATATCCACTAATCCTCGCAGATTTGGAACGACGCTTGTTTCAACTTCTAAAACATTTTCATCAAAAAAAGAAATTGGATATTTTTTCCTATCAAATTTTATAAAGAAATGAACTTGTTCTTTAGTTCTTGCCAAGCCTTTTTTAACAGCATAGTTTTTTATCGATTTTACTAAATAATCATCCATATTTTTTATCCCTTATCCTCTATATTAATCTGATTTTAAAAATTTTGTAACTATTTCTAGAAATTTTATGGGTTGTTCAACATGAACCCAATGCCCTGTCTTGGCTACAGGAGCAAACTCGCTCAATGGAAAACTTTCTTTTATTGTATCTTTATGCTTAGTTACACCATATTCCGATAAATCACCATATAAGAAAAGAGCCTCTGTATTAGAGACACCATTTATCACAGGAAAATCACTAATGGCTACAGCATTAGCGATTAAAGATTCTAAATTAACACGCCAATAGAAGTTTTTTTTACTGTCCAGCTTTAAGTTTTGCATCAAAAAAGATCTAAAACTGACTTCCTCAAAATATTCAGAAAGCTTTATGTCAATTTCGGATCTCGTGTTGAACCTACCAAGATCTAGCGACGATAAAGCTTTTAAATAATTTTCAAAATTTGGTGGATAAGTCACTGGTGCTATATCTACTACAACTAACTTCGATATAAAACCCTGATAGAGTTTGTCTAAAACCATCGCAGTCTTGCCACCCATTGAATGCCCTATAAGAAAACTCCTTCTTATTGCATGTTCTTCAAGAAATTTTTTAACGTCCTCTGCTAGATCAAAATAAGTATGCTTATCACTCCATTCTGATTCACCGTGGTTTCTAAGGTCAACAAGCCAAACGTTGAACCCAAGATCTGAAAGAGATTTTCCGATACCAAACCAATTTCTTTTTGATCCTAAAAGCCCGTGCAAAATAACGACATTTCTCGCATTACCCTCCCCAAAATGGCTAAATTCTAATCGCATGTAATCTTACCAAATCGAGTGATATATATCGTAAGCATCTTGCTCAGTAACCTCTCTTGGGTTAT
>CACAFI010000016.1 GCA_902531755.1 uncultured Alphaproteobacteria bacterium | reverse complement strand
GACCAGAGTGCGCCAAACGTGATAATCTGCGCTACGTTTTCTTTTCCATACTTTTGTTTAACATAATCGATTATCTCATTCCGCCTATCCATACAAAAATCAATATCAAAATCAGGCATTGATATTCGGGATGGATTGAGAAACCTTTCAAAAAGTAGGGAATATTTAATTGGGTCTAAATCGGTTATTGTCAAAGCAAATGCTACCAGGCTGCCTGCTCCCGAGCCTCGACCTGGTCCTACAGGAATTCCCTTAGCTTTTGCCCATTTAACGATATCTGCTACAATCAAAAAATAACCACTGAAACCCATGTTTTTAATAACCTCCAGCTCGTAAGAAACTCTATCAAGATAGACTCTCTTATCCCCCACCCCAGAGAGTTCTTTGAACCTTATTTCTAAGCCTTTTTTTGCTTCGTTTGCTAAATCTGCGTCTGCATTGGGAGAGAATCTGGGTAGCATTGCGTCTCTTGATCGCGGTCTATAAGAACAGCGCATAGCAATTTCGACTGTGTTTTCAATAGCTTCAGGAATATCATCAAAGAGATCTTTCATTTCATTTTCTGATTTAAAAAAATGATCCATGCTCAAAGAGCGCCGTTCCTGTTGTTGGTCAACGAAGCTTCCCTCTGCAATACATAGCAACGCATCGTGGGGTTGGTGAAGTTCTTTTTCTAGAAAATACACATCGTTTGTCGCTACAAGAGGAAGATTGTGCTTATCCGCCAAGTCCAAAATATTGTCTTCTGTATTTAGTTGCTTACTAAAATTCTCTCCTAAAGGATGACGGTTCATCTCTAAATAAAATCGGTTAGAGAATGTTCTTTTAAAGTGAAACAAAAGATTTTCTGCCTCTTTAATTTTGTTATCTCTCAAAAGATTGTTTATCGGGCTCTCATCACCACCCGACAGACAAATCAAACCATCAGAAAATTTATCGATTTCATCGATACTCATACCCTCAAACCGATAAGAATCATTTAGAAAGAACTTACTCGAAAGCTCCATCAAATTACGATATCCCACTTGATTCTTTGCTATAAAAAGCATGCTAATCTGGTCTGATGCTCTCGATTTTTTTAAGTCAGCTTCCTTTAAGCTTATCGGTAATTGACATCCTATTATGGGTTGTATCCCATTGTCTGATAGCACTTCTGAAAACTCTAGAGCTCCAAATAAATTTGCCCTGTCAGCAATTCCAACGGCTGGCATTTTCAATTCACAGCATCGGTCTGCCAATGCCTTGGCAAAAATAGCTCCTTCTAAGAGAGAGTAAATTGTTTTAGTTTTAAGATGAACAAACATTCTTACTTCAGTTTCTTTGCTTTTTTTGTACAGAGGACTTTTAACTATACGATTTTGTCGGTACACTTATCAACATTAACTTTCGAAGGGTTTATAAAAATTGATTTTTACAAATATCGTTCCCCGCGTTTCTGAGACCGATGGTGTAGGTCACATTAACAACGTATTCGTCCCCATTTGGTTTGAGGCAGGTAGGAGAGAAATATTTCGTATCTTTTCACCGAACTTGGACTTTATAAATTGGAAACTTGCATTGGTTAAAGTGATGGTCGAGTATGTAGATCAGCTATATTTAGCAGAGAATGTAGAGATTAGAACAGGGATTGAAAAAGTCGGAAATTCCTCTTTCAACATAAAGGAAGAAATATATCAAACCAATAGACTTTGCGCTAAGGGCGAGGCAATTTATGTCAACTATAACTTTAAAGAAAAAAAATCTGAGCCTATATCTACTGAAATCAGGGGTAAACTCCAAAGTATTAAGTTCATAGAGAACTGATATGAAAACGATCATTATAAAATCAGAAATTACATTACAGATTGATGAAGAAAATGATGAAGATGCACTTTTAAAGGCGAACGATTGGCACCAGCGAGTAGGCAGCTTTCTAACTTTAGTTGATAAGACGCTCACTACTGGCGTTGAATTTAAGGATTTGAGAATTAACATTGTGGAAATAGAAAAAGAGTCATAAACTTTACCATAGGTACAAAATGTTATTTTTGTTACCTCGCACTATGATATTTTTTAAGGAGGGTATAATGATTTCAAAAATGTTTAAACTAGGGACAGCGGTAGCAATAGGTTTTCTTGTTTCATCCTGCTCGAGTGGCGATGGGTCAAATAGCCTTATGAGAATGTTTTCTGGAAACCCCGAAAGGACAATCACAGTAGCTTTAAAAGATGGTACAGCAAAGCAACTTAAAAACTCTTGGGACAAGAAAGCTTTAAGCGCATGTGGCTCGGCTTACACAGTGGTTAATTTAGAATCAGCTGTAAGTACAGCAGGAGGCCATAACTCTCTTTCTGGAACTGTTTCTTGTAACTAGTTAACTTGATGACGGAGATAAAAGAATATAGTTTTGATACAAAAAAAATCTTAAGCACTCTGGGGAACTGGGTTGAGGTTGAGAGCCCTACCTTCGATAAAGATGCAGTAAATAGGATGATGGATTTGTGCTCTAATTTTCTCGCCGAGATGGGTGGAAGACTTGAGAGAGTCCCAGGCAAGCAAAGTCTTGGTGATTGCTTAAGAGCAACTTTCAACGAAACCCCAGAAAATTTGAATTCCCCTGGTATTCTTATAATGGGTCATATGGATACGGTTCATCCAATTGGAACCTTGAAAAATTTTCCTTTTAGAATCGATGGTGACAAGTGTTTTGGCCCAGGGATTTTTGATATGAAAAGTGGAAATCTTATAGCAATGGAAGCGGTAAAAATGCTTATGAGAGAAGGCGATTTGCCTAGCCTGAAAATTACGATTTTAATTACTTCAGATGAAGAAATTGGGTCACCCAGCACTAGAAGTCTTATTGAGTCCGAGTCGTTAAGATCAAAGTATGTTTTAGTCCCTGAACCGGGTCTTCCTGATGGCGGATATGTTTCAGGTAGATATGCCATTGCACGATTTAATTTGAAGACAGAAGGCGTACCATTTCATGCAGGAATAAATCCTAAGGCAGGCAAGTCTGCGGTAAAGGAGATGGCTAAAAGGATCATAGAGATAGAAGATTTGTCAAATGATGATAGAACATTTTCTGCGGGCGTTATAAAGGGAGGTCAGTGGGTAAATTGCGTTAGCTCAGAGTGCGTCGCAGAAGTAATATCTATGGCAAAAGAACAAAAGAACCTCGATGAAGGCTCTTCCACCATACTTGGTCTCACTAGAAATTTAGAAGGTATAAAGTTCAACGTTGAACCAGGGGTGGTAAGACCCGTATGGGAGCCAAATGAGGGAACATTGCATCTCTTAGACATTACAAAAAGTATTTGCAAAGGTCTTGGTCTTCCATTTTCACACGGTAGCATGGGAGGTGGGTCTGATGGAAACTTCAGCGGTGCTTTAGGGGTATCTACATTAGATGGATTAGGCACACTGGGTAGTGGTTATCATACTCTTAATGAACATTTATATATCGACAGTATTGCTAAAAGAGCTAACGTTATCGCAAATATAGTTAAGCAACTCAAATAGTTAAATCCTACTTAGGAAAATTAAAATTGATGTTTGGGCACCTATTAATAGTATTGCGGCAGCTATCAAAACTTTTATAGAAAAAGCAAAATACCGTTCATCTATAAAAAGCTTAAAAAATATATAGCAAAATATGAATATAATTAACTCAAAAAATATTAACCTTAGGAACATGTAACCTTTTCTCTAATTAATAAATACTTGGAAGCCCTAACAGAGCCAATATTGATATTGTAATTAAGGTCATACCAATTAATTCAAACCCCGTTATTCTTTCTTTATAAAAAATATATGATATTAAGACGGAAAAGACTATTTCTAGTTGTCCAACAGCTCGTACAAGAGTTGCATCAACGAGAGAAAAAGCATAAAACCAACAAAAAGTTGCTGCGCATCCAAAAAAACCAACTGGCATACCCCTTTTCCATACTAACATTAACTTCAGAGCGTTTTGCTTACCTTCAGTAGCTACGATATATATCCCGAATATAGCCGATTGAAAAGCCAAGGCCAAAAACGACAAAACCAATACTTTTTTATAGATTAAGTCTGTGGATACACTATCAAGCGCCACTTTGTATAAAACAGAACTAAGGCCTAAAAAAATACCACACGATACTCCCAAAGTTACCTGCTTGAAAAACAACCTTTTATAGTCCATCTTCCCTATAAGTTTCTGCTTAGACATAAATAACATTCCGATAAAGCCTATAATTATTGCTGACAAAACATGTGAAGTAAGAATAAACCCTATGATAATAATTTCTAACAGCGTGGTTTGTATTACTTCAGTTTTGGAAAACGCTACACCTATAGCAAATGATCGAAGAGTAAATAATTTTATAAGAATAATTGTAAATAAAATTTGGCATATGCTTGCAGCAATTAAAAAAAACCAAGTCTTTACAGAAAGAGTTTTTAGTATCGCTAATTCTTGAGTACCTAAAAAAAATACAGCTAGAAAAGCAACAAAGGGTAGAGCGAAGATAAATCGAGAATAAGCTGATACTAGTACTCCTACATCTTCAATTAAATTCTTTTGAAACACACTACGGAGTGTCTGGGACAAACTCGCGATTATTGTAATTAGAACCCAACTCACGTTCATTTAACTTTCAAATCTAGTATATGAAATAGCGTCAATCTTACTTTGAAAAAAATATTGTAACATCAGCTATTTTTATTCCCCATTTTAAAACTTCAGCTCTATTTATAACTACTTTCTTATCAGCCTTAACAAACCGATCGTCAAAGGATACTCTTATATTAGTTTCCCCAATACTGATCGTGGTGTCATAAACCATCCGCATGGTATTACCAACTTGTTTGCCCTTTGCAACTCCGATTGTATCTTTTGATTTACCTTCGTAGGAACCGGTTCCTGTTTTTGTTATAACCCACTCCCTATACTCTCTCTCGCCATCATTGTAAGTGAAGTATTCTTTGAGTAGTAATTGTTTTTTGTCTCTTTTTCCATTGAGCTTTACTTTAAATGTCCTCTGCAAATTTCCAAATCTATCAACGACTAAACCCCAGGCAGTCGTCTCACCTTCAAAGTATTCAAGTAGCTCAAAAGAGGAATTTTTTGAGACTACGTTTTCCATATTTGAATTGGAGCACCCTGTTACAAAGGGCAAAATCATAGAAAATATAATAACAGTAATCTGAAAGAATTTCATTTTAGCATCCACGAGAAATGATTCATAAGATTTTTTCCATGTTTAACAATGTCTCTATTAATGAAATCCAAAATCAACTAAGTTTACTTTGGCTTAAAAATCGCAGACACTTTATTCAATAACGTAAATCATTTATATCCCTGAAACTATGACAATAATAAAGAAAATTAAAAAAATTAAATTAGTGATTATAAGTGGCTTAATATTTGGATTTCTGTGAGGCTGCTTCATAAGTGGTTCCTTTTTGTGTCTTTTTTAAAAACCTTTAAATTTTACTAATTCATACAAGATTAATGCTAAGTTGATAACTAAATATAGTTAATCAAAAAATATTAAATCGAATCCGGCACTTTTTGCCAAAAATATTTTTGGCCTTCATTTTACATAATTAGTTTGATTAACATTCTATACATAAATAAAGTGGACCTATATAAATCTTTAAAAGTACGAGCCCTAATCTTAGCGGGAGAAAATATGAAGAGATATGACCTATACATAAACGGTAATTGGCAAAAACCTTCCTCAGGAAATTATTTTGAATCTGATAATCCATATAGTGGAGAGATATGGGCGGAGATTGCTAAAGGTAATGAAGAAGACGTAAATCTTGCAGTTATAGCAGCGAAGAATGCTTTCGAAGAACATTGGGAACCCATGAAACCAACTGAGAGAGGTAAACTATTGGTTCGGTTAGCTGAGCTTATTGAAAAAGACGCAGTGAAGCTAGGAGAAATAGAAGTAAAAGATAATGGTAAGCTTTTTGCTGAAATGGGTGCACAAACAAAGTATCTAGCGGAATGGTATAGGTATTTTGGAGGTTTAGCGGATAAAGTTGAGGGAGCAGTCATACCTATCGATAAGCCAGGAATGCTAAATTATACCAAATACGAACCCTTCGGAGTAGTAGGACTTATTACTCCATGGAACTCCCCTCTACTTTTGCTCGCTTGGAAGTTAGCTCCAGCACTAGCTGCAGGAAACACAGCAGTTATTAAACCGAGCGAATTCACATCTGCTTCGACTCTTGAGTTTATGAATATCGTTGAAGAGGCTGGTTTCCCTAGTGGAGTTATCAACTGTGTTACCGGCTTTGGGCTGGAGGTAGGACAACCCCTGGTCGATCATAAAGATGTGAGCAAGATAGCGTTTACTGGATCAGACATTTCGGGACAAAAAATATACGAAAGTGCCGCAAAGAAAATTATGCCCGTTACATTAGAATTAGGAGGCAAATCTCCGAATATTGTATTTAATGATGCTGATATGGATGCAGCTGTCATGGGCGTAATTTCAGGGATCTTCGCTGCTACTGGCCAAACATGTATAGCCGGCTCAAGACTACTGCTCCATGAAGACATACATGATGAATTTGTTTCAAAATTAGTTTCAGTTGCTAAAGAAGCCTCGATTGGCGACCCAATGATGGAAACCACTAATGTTGGGCCAGTGACTACAGAACCACAGTTTAAAAAAATTATTGATTACATAGATATTGCAAAAAGTGAGGGTGCCACATGTGTCTTAGGAGGCAATAAATACAATGGACCTGGCTCAAAAGGAGACCGATTTGTAGAACCAACAATTTTTACCAACGTAAAGAATAATATGAGAATTGCTCAGGAAGAGGTATTCGGGCCAGTACTATCGATTATTCGCTTCAAAGATGAGAAAGAAGCCATCAAGATAGGTAATGATATACTTTTTGGTCTTGCAGCGGGTGTTTGGACCAGCGATATTGGTAGAGCTCTTCGAATGGCCGACAAGCTTAAAGCCGGCACCATTTGGGTGAATACTTATAGAGCAGTAAGTTATATGTCTCCTTTCGGTGGATATAAAAGATCGGGTCAAGGTCGTGAAAGCGGGCAAGCGTGCATTAAGGAGTTTTTGGAAACAAAATCAGTTTGGATTAGTCATGAGACCTCAACCACCAATCCATTTATCATTAAATGAACAAGTTACCAAATCCCACTGATTTCGCAAAAGAATAAATGAAATTATATTTTTTGATGAACCTCTATAATATTTCCATCAGGGTCATAGAAAAAAATTTGGTGCCATCCTGAAACTCCTATATCACCCCAGTCTGTAAAATGGATGTTTTTTTCTTTAAGATGACTTTTAAAGGCCTCAATATCATCAGTACGATAAGCGATATGGCCTTTTTCAACTGGATTAATGAAATGGCCTGTTTTGAAATTAACGGATAAATCTTTTTGAGCTAAATGCATTTGCACTTTACCATCTCCTACAAATGACACATCTCCTGAATATCCTTTTTTCTTTTCTAAAGTGGGCAAATCTTCAGTTTGATTATCCATAAATAAAATATCCCTATAGAAGCTTTCAAGCTGCTTCACATCTCGAGTTGACAAGTTAATATGGTGCAATTCCAGTTTCATTATTTATTAACCCTATATGTTTAAAATTTCTATATGAACTAATATTTATTCATACATGACTTTGATAATTACTAAAAATGATATGAAATACCAGCACCAATTTCATATGTTCGATTTTTTGGTTCCATGCAATAGATAAGAGGAGAACATGACATTAACTCCGAGTCTTCAATATTCCAAGCTCTAAAAAAGCCGAAAGTAGACCATCTAGTATCTAGTTTCGAACGCAATGTTAAATCAATTCCCCAGCCAAGACGCTGTGTGTTTTCTGGATTAACGGAATAGGTGTTAGGCAAAATTTCATTCAAGAAACTTGTTTGTTTACCTTCTAGAAGATGGTTAAACTGCGACTTTAAAGAAAGATTGTCATTTATATACCAAATCGCACCAATTGGAATATAATAATATCGAGAAAGTCGATCATAACCAAGATGGTTTGTTGATGATCGTTTGAATCCGCTGTCGTCGAGTAGATCGCGATAACCAACACCAATATATGGTTTCAAATCCTTGGCTCCCATTTTAGAAGTGGTACTTATGTAATATTCTAATCTACTCTTATAATATTCTTTTTTCATGTAACCTGTACCAGCAGAGGTATAATCAATATTTCCAAAACTATACTCAAGAGTATATAAAAACATCCAACTAAAATTTCTTGTTTCTGAAATTACTCTATCATCTCCCCAATTTCTAATTCCCAAACTATATAAAAAGGGAGCGGACTTATCCTCCATAAAGAAGTTATCATTCTGATCTACTTCGCGATATGCATAGGAAGTCATATCGAATGTTAATTCAGCTGATCGAGCTATTTGCACAAATCCTGAAAGAGATATGCATACGATAATTAGATTTCTTAAAACTGAATAAACCGCATTTGAAATATAAAACCTTACCTTAGGCATGTTTAAGGTTGTAATGGAATCATTTATGAATTTCAATATTCTTTACTAACGTGGATAAAATTCTGAGGAGCGAAGAATGATCAAGTCAAAAATTATGAGTTATATAACCCAAGATTTTCAATCAAGGAGCGATCTTATAGTAGGAGGAGAAGAATGGCAAAAGGTGGTGTTAGAAATGCAATCAAAATTTGCCAAAGCGGGCGCCATTAGACAAACAGTAAGTCAAGTTTTTAACAAAGATGGGATACAACGACTAGGTAATCTATGGGAGTATACTGATGAAAAAGCTTTTGTGGACTGCCAACTACTCTTCAGAGAAGCAGAACAAAAATTTAATAAAACTGAAATACCACAAAAGTTATTTTCAAACAGAGGTGTTATTTTACATGATGTTTATTTCTGAAAAAGTCATGGAGTGATAAATTTAAAACCGACCAGAAGTATTTAATGGCGACTTGAAATTTTAATTAGAATAAGATTTTATTTCTATCTCTATAAAAACTAGCTTTTCCTTGCCGTTGTTAATAACATTGTGCGAAACACCAGCCTTTCTGTAGTAAGGCTCTCCTTTTGTTAGCGTCGCTGTCTTTTCAACCTCATTATCATCAATTAGCAATAATTGTCCGTGAGTTTGTGGTATAACCACATAGTCCCATTGGTGTATATGAAACCCTGTTTCTTCATTTTTATTAAATGAATATTCTGTTACCCTTATTCTTTCATTATCTATTTGAATATTTGCCTTGGCTTTTTTTCTTTGCATTTTGTGTCTTATTAACCTCTGCCTATAAAGGGCATATTACTTGCCATTATTGTCATATTAAGAATATTAGTGTCTAAGGGGAGACTTACTAAATGTAACACTGCGTCAGCTATATGCTCAGGATCGAATGTAGGTTCTCTTTTAATTGAACCATCCGCCTGAATTATTCCTTTCTTTATCCCTTCTGTCATTGGTGTATCAGCATTCCCGATATCAATTTGGCTACAAACAATACTAAATGGTCTTCCGTCGAGCGCCAAACTTTTTGTCATTCCCGTAACAGCATGTTTAGTAGCTGTATACGCTATTGATCCAGGCCTTGGGGTGATAGAAGAAACACTCCCATTATTAATTATTCTGCCTCCAATGGGAGACTGGTTTTTCATAAGAGAAAATGCATACTTACTGAAAAGAAACATACCATTAAGATTGACCCCTATAACCTCTTTCCATTCATTGAAATTAATTTTATCTATGGTTTTTGAGGAAAGAAACGTGCCGGCATTATTAAAAAGTAGATCTATACGTGAAAACTTTTTCTCAATTATTTCAAAACATTTTTTTACATCCTTCTCGTTACTGACATCCATGGGATGAATTAACGCTTCACCGTTACAAGCTGTTTTCGTTTCTTCTAACTTATCTTTACGTCGTCCTATTAAAATAACAATAAAGCCGGATTCGGAAAGCTTCACAGCAGTGGCTTTACCCACTCCTGTTCCGGCTCCTGTAACAATTGCAACCTTATTCATTGAAATAAATAACTGTTTCAAAAAAAATAATTCTAATCACCTCTATTGACTAAACATGTTTGTTCTCAACGTTAAAAGCTATATCTTTTCAATTTCCATAATTATATGAATATAATCCATCGCATGACCATCGGGATCTCTTTCAACTTCTGCCCTATACTTCTCATAAAAAGAGTTGACTATTTCATTGCTCTCATTTTCATCTCTTTTAGATAAAGCCGTCCGAAAGACTGTCTCTGACCAACTCCTAGTAGTTGGTATAAGACTGTCTGCGAAGTCTTTTTTTGACATTGACCGAATGTTTTTTTCATAAGATGTGCGATATGGACATTTTGTCAACTTAGTACTACAAGATAAAAGCTTCAACCCAGCTTTTGAAATCTCAGACATTTTATCATTAAACGGGGTACAAAACTCATCAACAGTTCTATAGTGTTGAGCGAATGTAGCATTTATATATTCTTCCTTTGTTATTATCCCTTGATCCCAATGCGTTCTCCAATGCTGATTAAATTTATCAAACATCGAATGTCCTCCGGTGTTGCCAAGATAACGACCTTTTTCATCAATTCCAAAGTTCATACATACGAAGCGTCCACCTGGCGCCAGTTCTCTAGCTCTTGAAAGTAAAATTGACTCCCAATCAGTGGCTGCTTGGGCCATAAACTGTTTCTTTTCTGACAAATCAGCTCCCACCATATGTACGTGATTTTTTATCTGACAAGGTTTCTCTGAAACGTAATGCATAGCGGTTGCGGAAAAGCCGAAAGATAAGCTGTCCGATGCAAGTAATTGTTGATGAAAGCCAGTACCACACCCATGCACAAAAACATTGTCAAAGATTTTTTGGTAGGCTAAATTCTTTTCTCCATGCATTCCTTGCATATTTTTAAAAAGGGTCGAGAAATCGTTAGATGCCAGATCGGTGTAAATTACCTCAATTGCTCGGTCATCTCCCCTACTTCTAAGAAGATTTATCAAATTGTACCAAAGTTCCTGACTGGTTCCTCCGTCTGCCGCTCCAAAATCGGCAAACCTCAATATTTCTTTATTGGGAATCGAAAGTATAGATCTCTCTAAAATTTCCTGTATGGAGTCTATAGCATTTTTTGCTCCTGCAGTCTTTTTTGAATAGTACCCCTCTCCCTTCATAGACAAGACATCTTGTGTGTTTAATGTTTCCAGTTTTTTACTCGTCATTTAATCTATTCTGAAACGTTCGAACTGAGTGATACATTTATTTTTTCAGATCTATTTAGAGCATATTTCAAAATTTGCTTCCAACTTTAAAACTACGTTTTTGTTAACATCTTTTATAATCTGGGATGTAGACCAGCCTGTATCTGTATTGAATATCATATTTTTACAATTAGCGTTCTTCCAATTTTTCATGGAATTAATCTTAAAGTCATCTGCAAAGTCAGATAGCGAGTACTCAATGTGTTTCTTTTCTGTTATTAGAGCTTTTTTCTTACAATCAACGGTGATCCTTGTTATTTCATAGTTACCTATATTATAGGGGATTTTTTTCTCTTCTTGTGCCTGCATACCCTTCATAGCGTTACAAATCACCTCGTCAAGATTACTTGCGGTTCCTTTAGCAATCGACAGAAAAAAAACGATTGAGCAGGCTAAAATAATATTTACAACTTTTTTCATTTTATCATTTAAATTTTTAAAAATTTAACCCATTGCCTCAAATACCTTGTTATAAATTTGCCACTCATCATCAATTTTGAGAAACGAAAGTGTGTCTAAAAAGATTATATTAATGTATTCACTCTTGACTTTTACCACAGCGGTCTCTTCTCCAGCATCAACCATCAATATGTCGTAGGACTTAACCTTTCCTTGTTCTTTAGGTGATGGGATATTTTTCTCAACAAATTTTGCCCAGTCCTCCTTTGTCTGCCTTATCAGCTTACCGTTTATATGACCAGTAACTCTAGCATCATCATCGAATATTTTTCTTGTAGTAGTTCCATCAGATTCGTATGCACTATTGATATAATCTTCGACTACCTTAAGAACTTCTTCCTTATTTTTCATTTACACTAATTTCCACTTTCTTTTGCGATTTATGCTACTACTAAACTTGTAGCTACTTTATGGTATCGCAAAATATCTTTGAAACAAATTCCTTTTTTCATGTGAATTAAACAATCTTTAGATGCGCCTACTTTTTTTAAAATATGCGCAAAATTTTTGTTACCATTAAATATGAGGAATTAAGTTATAAGGGAAAAATTTATGAAATTTACTATATCACAAAAAGAAAAGTCTAAATTCGAAGCAGGTCTTAGAGGTTTTTTTCAGTATAGGGACCTAGGAATAGACACTGCTACACAGGGAAATTATGGAGCCAATGTAATTAAAGCTATTCCTGGAAAACATTCTAAGGGAGAATGGCATTTGCATAAATTAAATTTTCAAATGGTTTATATACTTAAAGGCTGGGTTACTTTCGAATATGAGGGGCAAGGAACATTTACATTTCATGAAGGGGACTCCGTCTTGCAACCTCCCAAAATATCTCACAGAGAGATTGAGCATTCAGAGGATTTAGAACTTCTTGAAATAACTAGTCCAGCTTCTTTTGATACTGAGACACTGTAGTTTACTTATCACTATTTGCTGATTTCAAAAACCAGACTGCAGTCATATCGGCTACTAGCTCTTTTTCTTGGTTGAAAACTTCGACCAGTATTGTTGTCACGCCAAAGGGTTTTGACCTTGATCTACGCGATGATTTCACTGTTACAATACAATGAATTGTGTCATTTGGTCTGACAGGTTTAAACCAATTAACTTTGTCTAAACCTGGCGATCCCATTGAACATTTCGATATTTTTTGAGTATCTAAAATTAAAGTAAAGGCAATCATTAGAGTTTGCCAGCCACTTGCTATTAAGCCACTGTAATGGGAGCGCTTTGCCAATTTTTCACTCAAGTGAAAAGATTGATAATCCCATTTTTCTGCAAACGAAATAATATCTTTCTTTGTAATAGTCTTTTTGTTCGTTCCAAAAGAGTACCCTTTATAAAAGTCTTCAAAATACATTCTTAGCCTTTAAACAGATATGATTATAGAACAAACCGATGCCCATTCTGTCGAAGCCATTTCCTTTTTAGTTGAAAATCATCGCAGTAGTTTGCCACATATTGCCAAAAATTCTTAGAGTGGTTAGGTTCGATAATGTGACTTAGCTCATGAATAATAAGATAGTCAATAATACAATCTGGAGCCATCACAATTCGCCAATTATAAGATATTTTATTTTTTGCAGTACAAGATCCCCATTTTGAATTATAGTTCTTTATAGTGATTTCACTTGGTTGAACCTCCATCTGCTGTGCCAACTCTTCAGTTCTTGCTTTCAAAATTTTTGAAGACTCTGTCACATACCAGTCTTCCAGTAATCTTTTAATCGCATTTCTATCTATCGATCTATCATCAATATAGGTGACTAGTAAACAACCTCCTGAAATTTTAACAGCTTCTTTTCTCCCCAAATTTAAACATAACCGATACTCATTGCCTCTAAAGTAAAATTTCTCATTATCAATAAATTCTCTATTCCTTAAACTCTGTTCTTCAAAATTCAAAATTGCTCTTTTCTTTATCCAGCTCTGTTTTCTCTTTATTAGCTCATCTAAACTTTTTTTTGACACACTTCCCGGTGCTTTAATGAACAGCTTGTTATCTTTAACCTGTAGTGAAATAGTTTTTTTCCTTTTGGTACGTTCTATGTGTATCTCTAAGCCAAAATCACCAATATCAACTATTTCTGTTACAGATTTCCTAATAATCATTTGGAACAACTAGGAAAAGTTTGAGCTACTTTAAAAGTGACATTTCAGTTGCTGATAAATTATGTACGATAATGGTATTAAGATTAATCAGCTCACTAATTTTTGGTCTATAATAATCAATCCAATCACTACTCTCATAAACAGCTTCATACAATTTCTTCTTATGATTTTGGTTTAGAAAGCGTCTTATCCAAACATAAGTTGACCCTTTCTTTTCTGAATGCATTTTTCTTTCTCCTCCTTCTTCGAAAAACTTATCTGAACTATTCATAATAAAAGTTCCATTTATTTCCATTCCCTTTTTTCTTTGAAAGGGAATCACTTCTGCGTTCATGAATTTTATCCAATCAGACATTTTATTTGGATATACTTCATATATTCTTAATTCGAAAAAAGATTCCATTAATAATTCTCCATACATGATCTTAATCATCCTTTATAAAGCATAAATTTTAAAGCAATTTATTCTTTACGTTCACATACTTTTATCGGCTAATGAAAATATTGATCAGCTCTGGACTTAACAGATATATGATCTATCTAAGCATTAGCGGAGATACAGATGAATTTACTTAAATGGCTTCTTGAAAATGAAAATTCACCCTTTTTGTGGGGAGGATTAGGTATTTTTTTGATTGTTCTACTAGTAGGCTTTTAAACATTCAAACTAATTAGATCCTTTGGTAATTAATATGGATGACGCAGATTATGAAGCCCATGAGCAGTTTCCTTATAAAAGGGAGAAGGTACTAGCAAATTTCAACACCTTTTGCAGTGAGCACTTATCTCTTTACCCAAAGTATAGAAACTTCAATTTAGGCCACCCTCATGAAAATGTTTCAAAGTTATCTCCATATCTTCGCCGACGACTAGTTTCAGAAAAAGAAGTGTTACAAATTGCCTTAAAAAAAAATTCTCTTTCATCTTTAGAGAAATTTATTCAAGAGATTTTTTGGGGAACCTACTGGAGAGGATGGTTGGAAATGCGTCCTGATGTTTATAAGGACTATTTTAATGGTTACGACGGTTCTAATTTGCCTGGTAAAACTGGAATAAGATGTTTCGATTATTGGACGGAGGAACTTATAGAGACAGGATATCTACATAATCATGCACGAATGTGGTACGCAAGCATTTGGATTTTTACCTTGGGAAAAAGCTGGATTTCTGGTGCAAACTTTTTTAAAGACCATCTCGTTGATTGGTGTCCTGCTTCGAATACGCTTGGTTGGCGTTGGGTTGCTGGCCTACAAACAAGGGGAAAGATCTATATCGCAAAAGCTGATAACATAAGGCTTTTCACCAATGATAAATTTTTCCCAAAAGGACAACTGAATGAAAGTCCGTTTTTCACTGATGACCTCTGGAAGACTTATGAAAGATCATCTGAAATATCATTTGCAAAATCGAATATCTCTACGCGCGAAGATACAGCAGTCATAATAAATAAAAATGATCTCACTCTAAACCACTACATAAGCAAAGAAAAAATCAATTTTAAAGGATGTATCTTCCATGATCCGGAATATCAACCTAGCAAAAGCGTTTTCGTAAATAAATTTGAAAGCGGCATAATCGAAAATCTGTGTTTAGATTTACCGAGCTTTGCATTCTGCCAAAGCAAAAAATCTCTGATAAATTGGGCCAAAAGTGAAAAATTAAGACGCTTGATTTTCCCTTATGAAACGGTGGGAAACAAATACTTTATGAAAAGCGACTTTATCAATGAACTTAGATCACGGAACATTGAAGCAATTTTTTATATGAGAGATTGGGATAAATTTGCTTTCCCATTTGCAAATAAAGGCTTTTTCTCATTTAAAAATAATATTTCTGACTTGCTATTAAAAAATGGGGTTCTTAAAACTAATCAGTAATCAATAATGTATGGGGTTTTTTGTTTGGTTATTGAGTTATATAAAACCATTTCGCCACTCCGAGGTGCAACCCCAGTTTGTTCCAAAATAACAACCTGATGAGTAACAAATAAAACAAGGTCTGAATAAACAAGAGAATTAAGTTTTTTTTGGAGTTTGTCCATAACCTGATTTTTTTCTTCATATCCTTGAAAAAATGAGTTTAACCCTGAGAAAGTCTTCCATTGACCGAGGTTAAGCTCTTTTACTGTATCAATACATCGGCACCATTCACTTGTTAATATTTCAGAGAACCTCAGATTACTTTTTTTCAAGTAATCACCTATAGCTCGGGCCTGTAACCGACCTTTATTATTTAAGTTTCGTTGTGTACTACAGTCTCCTTTAATAAAGTTATCGGGATCTCCAAAACCAGGAGCTAGCGCATGTCTTAGAAATATGACGTTTGCTGATATACTTTTCTTTATTGTCTCAAACTCAGATCGAGCAGAAGCTTCAGTTGAAAACAGAAGTATTATAAAAGCAATAAATGGTAAAATATGTTGGGGCTTAATACTACCAAGTGCTATTGCTTGTACATTCAATAACATTACCTTTTTCGTTTCTAATGCAGTTATGGAATGGCGAAATTGACTTATAAAAAAGTGTTCCTACCATGTATATAATAAGAATTGTAACTATCAGCCTTATGTAAAATCGCCTTTCCTTTAAATCTAAAACTTTTTTATCAATCATCTGCTTCTACCGATTTAACTGACTGAGAATCTGTCTATTTGTAACCAAACAATTTTAATAGGTTATATCATTGAGAAAAGACTTTAAATCAGAATATATTAAATCTACATATTCAGAGTTTTCTTTGTAATCTTCAAGATTACGCTCATTTTCCATCCACACAGTTTTGAGACCCAACAATTTTGCTGGTCTAAGATTTTTTGCTGTATCTTCAATGAAAATACTATTTTCTATTTGATTTTTACTAATTCCAAAACTTTCAAGCATAATACCATAAGATTTGGGGTCGGGTTTAGGCACATATTGCGTAGCTTTTATATCTAATATTTTTTCGAATTCAGCTTCTATTCCCATTACCGATAAAATATTTTTTGCATGATCTTGAGATGCATTTGTGTAAATGAATTTCCTACCAGAGAGGTTACGCAATTTTAATTTCAGTTGGTCGTCATATTTTAACTCGGGGTGTCTGACATTATGGATATAATCAAGATAATCATCGGGGTCTATCCTATATTCACTCATAAGCCCGGTTAAAGTCAGACCATACTTTTTATACATATTACTTCTGACTGCGTTAGCTTCCTCCCTAGTAAAAGAGAGAGTTGTCATTATGTACTCAGTAATCCTCTTTGATATTTTGACAAATAATCCGACTTTTATATCGTAAATCGTGTTATCAAGGTCGAATATCCAATTTTCGAAAGAATCTTTAAATATTTTTTTCACTTATTGTCCTTAAAAACATTTATCCTTATAACTTCTTCAATGTTGTAATGGTACTTCAAGACGTATTTCAACCCTCTTCTCTTTTTACATAATCTAAGAAATCAACTATTTCTTGATACTTTGCATCAGAAATATCTTTGTAACTGCAGCCAAAACGCTCCTTCACTTTCAATGCCACATGAGCATAGGGATTTCTCCCATTTGGATGATTGGGGTGGTCTGGTAACTTTCCAATCAAACTATCCCCTGTATTTTGAATTAAACGCCAAATTTTTTCTTGATTTATTTTATCCAAACTTTTGCTTTCTTAGAGACCTATTAGACAGGTATATCCCCGGCGAACGTTATTCTGTGCATTAACCTTCTTTTTCCATGGTAATCGTTTATCGGGTTATGAAGAGTACACCTATTATCCCAAATCGCAACAGACCCTTTCTCCCATCTGAAGCGGCAGGTAAACTCTGGCTTTATTTGGTGCTTAAACAAAAATTCAAGAAGAGGCGTACTTTCCTCCTCGGTCAAGCTTGGGAATTGTAGGGAATGAGCTTCATTGATAAATAGTGCCTGCTCTTTAGTTTCAGGGTGTGTCCTCACTACCGGATGCACTGCTCTCAACTCATCAACCACCCGTCCAGACGATGAGTGTTTTATTACATCTGATCTTGAAGCTACTACTTTGCCTTTACCCGAGGTATTAATGATCTTTTGTTCACGCAAGAATTTCTGCATACCCTCGGACAGATGCTCTAATGCCATAGATTGATTTGCAAATTCGGTGTCCCCGCCAAAATCAGGCACCTCAACCGCATATAACATAGTTGCTTTAGGTGGCTTTTGCTGATAGGTGGTATCGCTATGCCAAACTCCCCCAAAGTTGTTCAAGTCTGTCTCTTTCTTCAAAATGGGTGTTATCTCGGGGAAATCCTTCAAACCTTTGACAAATGGGTAGAGTATAGGTTGTCCAAACATCTTACCAAATCGAAGTTGGGTCTCTGGGGTTAATTCCTGATCTCTAAAGAATATCACTTTATATTCTAAAAAAGCCTTATATATCTCTGCAAATACAGCATGGTGAAGTGGTTTTTTTAATTCAACCCCTGTGATTACCGCTCCTAATGCTCCCGATGTTGGGCTTACCCCTATGCTCTTATAAACTGTATCATTCATAATTTAGAATTCCGGATCAACTGACCTTTATAAGCATACTTTTAATTAATAATACCCACAATTTTTAGCAAATACTCAAGAAAAATTTAAAAATAAACTATTGACCAAACAAATAGATATAATCACTCTACAAAAGCGTAGAGATGTACTGTAATGAAATAATTCATATACCTAAAATACAAGAAGGTAAAAGTTGGAAAATAAAGCTTAGTCTCAAAAAGTGTTGTAATAATGGTCAAAATTTATGTAGATGCAGATGCATGCCCAGTTAAAAACGAAATAGAAAGGATCGCTACACGCCATAATTTAGTTGCCTATATGGTATGTAACGGAGGAATACGCCCCTCCCGTAACCCGCTTGTAAAATTAGTGATCGTTAATAACACCATCGACGCTGCCGATGAGTGGATTATAGACCATATTGAGAAGACCGATATATGTGTAACTAACGATATTCCACTAGCAGAACATTGTCTAAAAAAAGGTGCATTAGCTATAAAAGCTAATGGAACTAAGTTTACAGACGACAATATAGGTATTGCAATTGCCACCAGGGAAATGATGGGTAAAATTCGTGAACTTGGTGAAGTGACTTCTGGACCTCCTCCTTTTAGCAAAGAAGATCGATCCAAATTTCTAAACTATATGGAAACTATAGTTCGTTCCGCAAAAAAGCAGCGAAATCAAAAAGCACCAAGTTAACATTTTAACTATTTACTTTTTGGATTTTTAGAATGATTTTGTGATAAAAGCAATAACTCCAAAAACTCCTAAAAAAATTATCGCCCATATTAGTAATTGCAAAATGAACTTTTGAGGACTTTGTCTTGCAACATAAACAATACCCCCTGACAACATCAAGAGTAATAAAATATAAAAAACAATACTGGGGTAGTCACTGTACAAATGTAGCTATCCTTTTATAACTTCAATCAATCATAAAATTTCTGATCCTTTTAATAAATAATTTCTTACCCATAGAGACGTTTTTAATCCAATCGTCATTAGCCTCCCCATCAGCATTATCAGAAATATACTTAAAACACCTAAACTTAATATCTTTGATATAGCAAATTTTGGCGATAGCGTATGCCTCCATATCAACTAAATCTGTTTTTAACTTTGGTGTCTGGGTCACAAATGAGTCGCCTGTGCCACAACTGTATCCCTCATTTCCAAAATTTATCTCCCCGATATCATCAAAGGGAGTTTGTCCAATTTTAAAACCGAGTGGTGTAGCATCCATATCTCTTTGGAAAAATCGAGTGACTTCTACTAATCCCTTAATTTTTTTATCTAAACAGCCAGCAGTCCCATAGTTAATTATTTGAGTCGGAGCGTATTCTTTAATTATTTCTAGGGTTTTAATTGTAGCATTTATCTTCCCAACACCAGTATAATGAATCTCATACTCCGGCAGGTCGTTTACACTCAGTTCTTCTCTTACAGCTACCAGTATTAAAATCATGTTATTTTATCACTATCTACAAACATAGGTTATCTCACTTCTCCAACTGAAATCAAATTAAAGATAACTAAAGAATCTATACCTACTTCGATATTATTATAAATAATTCCTATTTTTTTAACTTTTGTACCCTTAAGCCGACAATGGGTTCCTCTTTTTTCTTGCATCCATTTTCTGGCTGTAACTGTCTAAAGGCAAGTCAACTACTATAATTATGACATAAACAGTTAAACGATAAGAAAGAGAATAATTATCAAGAGTCTTACAACGATTAAACATGTTAAAAAAATCCAATTACTATGTTACATGAGAGAATGGAAAAAATTATCGAAAAATATTAAAACTCAAATTATTTCGCTTCTTTTAATTTCTCAAAAAGTTCGCAAGGTTCATTTAGTGATTATACAGTAATTTATTTTAAAATTTAGCTTTGAGGTGATTTTTGAAGCTTCGAAATGTTTAATTGGGCCAGATTAATTAGGTTAAATGAATTATCAAAGTTATTTAACTACGACTGGTTAGTCTGAATACTGATTTATCTTGAAAACTTTTTTGAGATTATGAGATCATAGAAAAAAATACCTATTAAGGAGAAAAAATCATGAAACATTTTATGTGCACCCACACATTTCATTCGGAAGAAACAAAAAAAATATTCTTTAAAGCTCATTTAGGTAAGAAAAGTCGGGACTGGTTTAACGCAACTAATGATCAAGATAATGTCAAATGTGTTTCAACATGGATCGGAGATCAAGACTTTTGGTTTTGTCATTGGGAAGCCGAAAGTGAAGATTTAATTCACAAAAAATTGGAAGCTCTAAAAGGCGACAAACTGTTCTATACATTAGCTCAAGAAATGAACAACTTTATTACCCACACTAAGCCAGATGAAAACTTTATAACAGAACAATTCTAATACTTAAGGCAAAAGAATCATGTGAAAGAGACCTTCCAAAGTACTTAATTTTGTTGCCTCCTTCTAATAATGAAATTGGTTTTATTTAATTTTGATATTTTTCTGTTCTCCTAAAAAATTAATAGAGTGATAACATTTATTGGTTTTATTCACTAGATAAAGACTGATATAAGACTTTTGTTTTTCAATATTACGGTCACTATTTTGATCTTGACTGCATCGCTATAAATTTGTTTTCTTTTTGAACAATCACTTTAATTCCATCTTCTTTAGCTCTTGCCTAAAAGTTGCACCAGAATTATTTTTCAGTCTCTTGACTATCAACTGGTGAATGTGCGGTTGAAAGGCAGAAGGTTGAGACATCAATATTTTCCAATCATCATCAAAAGGATACAAATTAAATCTATTTTCGAAATTTCCTACAGGCTTAGTATATCGGTTAAAGCATGAGAAAGTACCCTCCATCTTGAGAGAAGTCTGGATAGACTTAAAATAAAATTCTAAATTGTCTTTACTCATTTCCATCATTGATCTTACATTTATATAGGAGTCCACATATGCACTTGGCAATTGATCGATGCTCCAACCAGGAAGTATAAGAAAATCAAATTTATTTTCAAAAACATTCACTCCCTCTTCGCTTAAGTCTTTGTATCCCTTGATAATGGCTCCATCGAATACTTTTGATAAATAAAAAGTTTGGTATGCATTGACCTCCGGCAGATCGAACATTACTATCTTTGCTCCTTTTACATTCGACTTTATTTTAGAAGCCAGTCCGCCGTATCCTCCACCAATTTCACAAATGATTGGATTACAATTTTTGAATTCGCCTATCTGTTGTAAGATCAACCACGAGTGATACAAATCACCCATATCATGCTTGTTATAATTCACAATATGGCTTTGTCCTTCATGCTCAATTTTTATTTTTGTGGTGACAGGACTTCCTGCATCTGTAATGCAGTTTTTTATAACAAATTTCAGATCTGTAAATGCAATAATTCCTCTAAGATGATTGATTTCTCTCTCAATGACCTTTCTATCTCTATTTTCGACGATAATATCACTTATTTGTCCTCTGCGTAACTGTTTCCATAGGTCATCTTTGTTATCAGTAAACCTTTGATTTGATATTTCTAAAAAATTATCATTTAATCCTAATGTTAGCGGATTACGAAGCATACGCTCCCATATATCACTCTTTTCAAAAAATCTTGTAAATTCACCATCAAAAACATCCCAATGTTCACTTTTAAAGCCAACAGGCAAGTCCTGATTTGCCAGCAGGTAATTTTCCTTCATCGATGATAGAATTTTATTTGTTTCTTTTAAACCTTGCTTCATACACAGAGAATATTAACAAAATATTTATCTTTCAACCTTTCATACTCCATTCTACCCCACTTTATTTTTGAAGTGAGGTCAGATTTTAGTTTTAAACTTGTTAAATAGACTATGGTTAATGTATTTGTGTGTTTTCTTGATTGATAATTAATTTGATTTGGCAATTTTAATTAATCTTTGTAAAACTGATTTCGCTACATGGGAGAGTTCTATATCTTCAATCTCCTTTAGATTGTGAAAATCATTTCCCACTATAACAAGACCTAGCATTCCCATATTACCATGTGGTGTACAATGATATAAATAAACTCCCTTCGAATTAAAAGTGACCGAATAAAAAGCATTTAAGTCTGATTTTTCTGGCAAAGAATTAAAATCAGGACCTCCCAAAAACTCAACGTTATGTCCCTCATTCTTTGGCAACCATTCTATCGTGTCGCCACGATTGATCTTAGCTACTTCAATGCTGTAGGTGTCATCGGTGGTAAAATAAATCTGAATAGTGTCCGCAACAGAAAATTTCGAACTGATGATAATGAAAGCAACTACGAAAAATATGGAGCGCATCTTTTGAGACTTTAAAAATAAAAACAAACTCCTATGCCTTTTCTATCTGATTAAGTAGGGCGCATTAGTGTAATAATAAATAAATACCGAAACTGCTAATAGCATATTAAGGAGATACAGAAGAACTGATGCAAGGTGCAAGTACTTAAATGATTTTTCTGAATTTTTGTTGCCTGTGGAAGATAAATCTCTCATCCTATTTATATAGGGAGTGAGAATATAAGTATTTACTAAAAAACTGATTGATATGCCCAGAGCAACCGCGGCTCCATAAAAAAAATCACCAAGTGCAAAAAACAAAAATATAAAGGCTGAAACAAAAAAGCAAAAGTTGAATAAACGAGGAAATATGTGTCTTAGAAACTTTTTAGAGTTTTCTCCATCTAGCGTTTTGAACACCGTTGGCGAAGTAACTACCATAAAAGAGGTCATTATTCCCAATAAAAGCCCGTTCAACAATAATGCGAGTTCGATGTACATTACCTTCATGTAGGTGATTAATCAATTCATTCAACAGCAAAAAAGAAACTTTTAAAATGAATAGTTTGCACAAGAATATCTAGAGGTGAGATTATATTTTTTCATTTATTTTCGCAATGCTTTGGTTAAATGTTTTCGACATGTAAGAATCAATGTCGTCCATAGGTATTTAAAAGACTCGATGCCCATTTAACTATAGAAGGATTATCCTGAGCATTCAGGATAAATTCTTGACCGATACCAATACAGTTTACCATACATCTTTGTTCGTCTTTCCACTTTAATCTATTGCGGAATAATTTTTTGGTATTAGAAAAGTGTTTTTTTGGCAAGCGCCATCTGGATCGAGTTTTACCTTTCTCGGTTAATATAAGATTTTTTGCGGTTCTTTTAAATCTCCCATGTCCCATCATATCTCTCACGCTATCAGAGAAGGATGCATTTCTAGATGCTACATAAATAGTATTATTTTTAAATTGTTTTACGTCCCTCGTGCCATGAGGATGTGAAAGACCATTTTTTAACAAAAAGTTTGATATGTTGGCGTTTCCCTTGATCATTTTTTCAACTTGAAGCCAACCGAAAAGGTGATGAAGATCAGGTCCTCTTTGGTGATATTGCTTAAACCACCCAAAAAATAAAAAGAGGTCTCCTTTCTCTATCCCACAATTATCTAATTCCCCCTGTGCCCCACCTGCTTGCCCAAAGATTCCTATTCGTTCAGATAAGAGCGGATCATTATGACAATAATCCCTGCTGGAAATCGATTTAGCACCAATTAAATTCAAAATTTCTGATCCAGACAAATCTCTGAATTTTAATTCTCCATATCTGGACGGAGACTTCCTTTTTTGGGGAATGGGAACAGAAAAGATATCTCCGTTTGCAAAGATGGGGGAGGCGCGTCCTCCTGCGGTTGAGTCAAAGCCCTTTCTACTTATTATCAAGTTTTTCATTTAGAAATTGAAGACTTTAGTGATGACATTCCTATTTCATCTGCTTTATACAAACTTTTTTATAACGATCCAATATGATTTCTGCCACCATGTCAGAACACATAACTTCAAAGTGGGTATGGGAAACCTCTATCAATTCCATATCCTTTCTAGACTTCATACTCTTAATTGTACACACCCCATCATTTTGACCTCCGTGATATGGCACATTTCCCTTTGTACTAACTATCTGGGTCCAATCAACTTTTAGTTCTATATTCTGCGCCTCTTTAATTGGAGTAGACCTTCTACCAACATCACGAAACAATTGGTACGTTGGAACAAAAAACCTGGCCCAATCTGCTGTCCAACTGCCTGCGAAAGGGGTGCTAATACTCACGGCACCCGCTATGTCCAAATACTTGGTTAGATGTAGAGCGTATAGACCTCCCAAACTATGACCAATGATAAAATATGGACCTCTAGCTTGGTGAATTTCTTTAGATAGCGTTTCTAAATTATTGTGAAATTTATCTGATGTATCATACTCAACTACCAACTCTTTTTTAAAACGGGTCAAAGATCTTAAGTATTGGAATGATAGTCCAGATTGATTAGCCCCATGTATCCAAATAACAGTAAGACCATCAAAACCAACTTCATCATTTCGATGTATTAGCGAAGCGGCCCACTTTTTAATTGAATCTAGCATTCTTAATTATATCAGAAACGCATATCAACAGAAAGAGTTACCCCATCATTCGTAGAAAATGTAATTGGATTATTTAAATGGGTTCTGCTTGATAATACCTGCGATAAAGAGTCACTGTCATGAACAAGAATAAAAACTATTTACACAAGTGTAGTGTACTCTTACTGCGAAAGGTTTGTTGGTTAGTGACAATTCCAGCCATGACCAACAAACCGAAATAAGGTACACTATCAACCGAGACCTTTTTCTTTTAATATACTTCGCTTCCCTACAGAAACATTTACCCTATCACTCTGCTGGGTCAAAAAAACCAATAAAATCAATTGCTTATTCTACAGCAACGGATTGTGTTGCAACAACCGTCCTATGATTTAGTCATCAGAAATAAGTCTCTTTCCAAAAACTGAAACATCATCTTGTTTCTTATAATCAACACTTTCATAAAAGTTACTTACTTGAGAATTATTTGACCTGACCAAAAGATTTACTTTTGGACAACCTAACTGTTTGAGTTTATTTTCAACCTCATCTACCAACATTTTCCCATAACCTTTACCACGAAAGTCAGGACTTACTGCCAGGTAATTCATGATGCCACGGTGACCGTCATATCCACCCATGACAGTTCCAATAATCTTATTTTCATATTCAAGAACAATAAATAAATCTTCACCGACCCCCTTTTTTCTATCAAAATCTTTGTTTGGGTCATTCCAAGGGCGAGTTAAATCACAAGTCTTCCATAACTCAATAATTTGTTCTCTATCTTTTTCACTATATTGGCGAATGACTATCATTTTCTAGGACGGTTGTTGGAGATTACTAAATCCTGCCAATACTTCTTCCCATTAGAAAGCCAATAAATCTGCAATTAGGGTGCCATTGAATTGGTTCCAGTGGTGGTAACGATACTTTTCGTTACTATCTTTTTTCAAAATAACCATTGGTTTAAAAAACAATCCTCTATACAGAGTTCCAGGACGAAACATAATAAAATTTACCGACTACAGCTCACTAAAGTTTACTTTTTTTAACTAAGGGAGGTTAGCTTTTTGAGTTAATAAAATTCAATACACTATTTAATTTTTTTTCAGCTTTTCTGACCCCTTTTGCTCATCCTTTTTCTTTAATACGCCTTTTTCAGTGAGCTGGTTTAAAACGTTCTTGATTTGTGCATCCGCTCTAATCAAACCCTGAAGCGGCATAATTAATTCACCTTTTTTTTGCAATACCGGTTTTCCATCATCATCCGTATCCGGACCTACTATTAATAGATCTATTCTCACATTTGTCCCAGCGACCCTTACATTACCTATTCCATCGGCATATACATCAGACATTCCATTCCTCCATTTTATCGAAAAAATAAGGCCCCAATTTAGTTAACTGGGACCCTTATAATGTTACTCTTCTTTTCCTTACCCTGTCAATCCAACAAGGTTATTAATCTCGTCATCTCCAATGGTGGTTTCGGTCAGCTCTGCAAGGACAACCGGTGTATCTCCGCTATTATTTACAAGATAGCTATGACCTCCAGACACTTCGACAGTGACATCTTCGGCAGCAATACCAAGTTGTGAAAGATCAATCTGATCCTCTCCAGCAACATAGTCCCTGATCATGGTCACTTGCCCATGGGCACCATCAACACCACCTTCATAATCACTGGCTCCGAGAACAAAGATATCATTACCCCCTCCACCTTGCATCACATCAACTCCACCTCCACTTACAAGAGTGTCGTTTCCGCTGCCGCCAACCAATACATCTCTATTAACACCTCCTTGACCATCTGCAACTAGGTTCCATATTTGATCAAGTCCCCAACCCTCATCTAGCAAGAGCTGCTCCACCTGTCTAAAAGGTAGGTCCTCATTGAAGTGGTCAAAAATATGTACTACGTCTTGAGTCATTACTCCATCGTCATCGACGTTATTCGATGTGATAGTCAAAGTGGATTCAGCCTTTTCGTAACGTATCTGAGTACGTTCAAAGCTAAAGGAATCTATGCTTTCAAGATTTGTAAAGTTTACTGAGTCTCCAAGGGTACTAGATAAATCTCCACCAATTTCGTTAATAACATCACCTACCACTCCAAATGCGTCTGGCGCAAGTTCGCTGTCAGAGTCCCCATTACCTATTGCGTAGGTGTCGGCACCGCCTCCACCAAGCATGGTATCGGCACCATCACCCGCCGAAATCAATTCAGCAGCACCACTACCGGCTACAACACTGGCTCTTTCATCAAATGGAGTCTCAGCAATGTCTGATTCAATAACACTGAAAGCTGGAATATTTACAAGTATTTCTTCATCAGCTCTTAATTCCCATTTAGAAGTTCCGTCTTCCTGAAGGACATATTCAACCTTAACCTGTTGGGTTGTCGCTTCAGTACCATTAGGTATCTCTATATAATAAGTTGAACGCGAGGTTGTGAATGTCTGAGAAAAGTTCCAAAGGGTCACATCATCATTTGAATTAATGACATTGGTAATATCCTGGTAAGCCGCTCCAAGGTATACACGCAGAGTTTCACCCTCAGCAAACGCTAAGGAAGCATCTTCCTGAATAGAGTGAGACATTGCATTTAATGTACTGGCATCCTCAGAAGATAGAGTTAGGTCACTAAAGGTATCAAAAGCTTTATTAGCAATTCTCCAGATACCATCATCATTATCACGCTTAACAGCTATTTCATAGGCCTCTGCCACGCCCTCAGCATCGGGGTCATACCAAGCGAAAAATATGGATTCATGACCTTGCCAAGTTTGATGAGAATTGGCAGCAGAATCAACAGCTGCTGCTGTACCAACAGCAGTCCATACACTTGCATCAAGTTTTCTATCAAAGTCCGTATGATGACCACTATAATAAATGTTTGCTTGATAATCGAGTGTATCTTCATGAAGAATTTGATACGTTGGCGTCTCATCAACGTGGATATCAAATGTTGAGTGACTTAATGATGTGACATAATACATATCACCTAAATCACCTTGTCCACCCTCAAGAAGTTCATAACTATCAACTACAAGTAATTCAGCACCTTCAGCACCAGGTGCAGGTGTTTCTACGTACTCACGAATGTCAATACGCTCAACTCCTGTCAACTCAATATTGATGTCTTGGTTATCAGTAGTACTTACATTAGTTCCAGTTACATTGTATACGTTACCAGTAGCTGTCGATGCACCCTCAATAACTATGATGGAGTCAAGATCAATCGAATTGACCCCTGCACCCACCGCAGCATCAAATAGGTCACCAAAAATGCCCCTATTAAAGTAACTATCTTCAATAATTAATTTGTCTACGGGAATAGATGTGTCATCACCGTCTCCGTCTCCACCAATAAAGATATCGACGTCGCCATCAGACCACATAGCATTAAATTGATCAGATCCAGTTCCCCCGATAAAAGTATCAGCAGCGGCAGTACCTATGAAGTAGTCCACATTCGTGTAAACGTCTATGTAACCATTATCATCTATAACTGCTCCATCAATGTCACCAATTCTGGGATCTTGTGCTATGTGATTTTCTACCGTTGTAGTGATTGTCCCACTATTGTTAATAACTACAGCTTCAGCATCACTATCAGATGGCGCAGTGGAATAATCCAACACCGTGAATACTGGATCGTCAAAGGAGTTTGTGTTAACTCCGTAAATAATGTCATCACCCGACCCAGGGTTTATCCAGTTGATGTCGACAGGACCACCACCAGTAAAATAATCATCATGTTCTGTTAGAGAAAAAACCTCTATTCCCGTAAAATAGTCAGTATAGACATCTGAGCCAGCTCCACCGGAACCATGACTGACCGATCCCCAATTCGAATCAACAGTCACTCCATCAGGCAGCCACCCCACAGAAAGAGCATCCATATCGGCACGCGGATCTGAAGCAACTAAATCTACAGCCCCCGTTTCGTCATAATTTGCATTGTGAATAAAACCAAAACTATTCTGGCCCGAGGAGCCCATTCCCAGAACGAATATATCTGATCCCTCAGATGCATTGGCATGATAATCATCAATAAGATATACATCTGTGCCTGTTGTCCCAGAGACTGATGATCCAGTGGCATCATCGGCAACTCCAAAAATATCGTCTACCAGTGGAACACCAGATGCATCCGTCAAAATCATAGCATGGCCTTGATGAATCACTGCGTACTGGCCATCTTTAGTGACAATAGGAAGATCGCTGGGTGGATTAAGCATCCAAAAGTCAGTAGCTTCCCAATCATCATGTCCGCCGGGACCTTCAGTCATACCTAAAGCATTCATAGCGACAGTCAACGGCACACCATCTGTTACAAACGCATCTGCAATATCTACATTAGCATCGACGCCGGGGCCGCTATGTCCAAAAGCTGTTGTTATGGTGTTAAGACCATCAAAGACCGGGTCATCAGGAGTAAAAAAACCATAACCTAATTCCTCTGAATTACCTATTCCATTAAAATGGAAATCAACATAACCGGCAAAATCACCCTCAGTTAAACCAATGGCAGTATACATATCGACTGAAGGTTCGTGGGAGCCTGAAGAGCTGTGGAATGGCGTAAAGTCATAGCCACCATGGTCCCTAACCCACCAGTTTTCACTGTCACTATCGATGTCAGCAATGGCAGCAATGGGGTCTCCACCATCTCCATCTATAAGTAAAACCTCGCGAGGCTCTCCAAATAAATCACCTACTCGACCACCGTCAATTTGGTGCAGGGTATGGAGCTTCTGAATAAGGTCTTCGAAGGTGTTAGGCGAAGTAAGATCTCCGGCATCCAAAACGATACTTTGCTGGCCTTGATCATAAACATAAGACGTTTCATTCTCATTCAGTATCACTGGTTCAAACGTGATACTATTAGTACCTCCACTATCGTGTGAACTATACCATACGTAGTTTCCACTTGTCGGTGCAAGAGTTGCAATATCAGTAATTGCCCCATCTGGATTGTTTGTGTCCAAATGTGAAAAATCCAATACAGGAATAGTCGGCGTGTATTCTATTCCAAATTCAGTTGATGATGCTTCATCTGCGCCGTCACCTAAAATGTCTATCCCATCTATATTTCCTACTACAGTCCATGAGGACGTATCTACATCGTGGGAGCCTGAAGAGCTGTGGAATGGCGTAAAGTCATAGCCACCATGGTCCCTAACCCACCAGTTTCCACTGTCACTATCGATGTCAGCAATGGCAGCAATGGGGTCTCCACCATCTCCATCTATAAGTAAAACCTCGCGAGGCTCTCCAAATAAATCACCTACTCGACCACCGTCAATTTGGTGCAGGGTATGGAGCTTCTGAATAAGGTCTTCGAAGGTGTTAGGCGTGGTAAGATCTCCGGCATCCAAAACGATACTTTGCTGGTCTTGATCATAAACAAAAGACGTTTCATTCTCATTCAGTATCACTGGTTCAAACGTGATACTATTAGTACCGCCACCGTCGCCTGAACTAAACCATACGTAGTTTCCACTTGTCGGTGCACCTGCTGCAATATCAGTAGCGTCCAAATATGAAAAATCCAATACAGGAATGGTCGGCGTGTATTCTATTCCAAATTCAGTTGATGATGCATCATCTGCACCGTTACCTAAAATGTCTATCCCATCTATATTTCCTACTACAGTCCAGGAGCCATCACCTGCTCCGCCGCCGCCTTCACCATCCTCTTCTTCCTCGTTTTG
>CACAFI010000015.1 GCA_902531755.1 uncultured Alphaproteobacteria bacterium | reverse complement strand
ATTAAAGAGCCTGGGAAGTACTACGATGCCAACAACCTTTTCTTAAGAGTTTATAAGGCAGGTTCAAAGAATTGGGTTCAACGAGTTACCATTGATGGAAAGAGAAGAGAAATAGGTTTGGGGAACGCCAACTTAATTCCGCTTTCAGAAGCAAGAGAATTGGCTTTTGATAATTTAAGAATGGTTAAAAAAGGAATTGACCCTGTAGCGGTAACCGAGAAGAAGAAGTCTATTCCAACATTTGAAGAAGCTGCTCTTAGAGTGCACGAAATAAATAAACCTTCGTGGAGTAATAAGAAGCACTCCGCTCAGTTTATTTCTACTCTCAAAACATATGCTTTCCCTCATATTGGGGAGCTTAAAGTAGATAGGATAGAGACTAGTCATATACTCTCCATTCTGAGTCCTATATGGGTGTCTAAAGCCGATACAGCTAAAAAGGTAAGGCAAAGGTTATCGACTGTTCTGAAGTACTGTAAGGCTCAGAAATGGTGTACTGATGACCCAGCTGACAGAGATATAATTGAAGCCCTACCTAAGCAGACACGTAGGTCCAATCATATGAAGAGCATGGACTATAGAGAGGTTGGGTCTTTCTTAAAAGAAATAAGAAACTCTTCTGCCGGGATGACCACAAAGTTGGCTCTAGAATTTCTTATTCTTAATTCTTCTCGGTCTGGAGAAGTGAGACATGCTAAGTGGAATGAGATAGATGAAAATATATGGACTATTCCAGCCGAGCGAATGAAGGCAAAGATTGCACACCGCATACCTCTCACCGAGCGTTGTATAGAAATACTCGAAGAGGCGAAGAGAATTAGTTCAGGGTCTGACTATATTTTCTATGGCTATAAAAAAGATAAACCTCTATCGGAAAATACCTTCAATAAGTTAATTAAGGAACTAGGCTACGATGTGCACACGCATGGCTTTAGAACATCTTTTAAAACATGGACACAAGAGCAAACTAACTTTGCTCGAGAAGTTGCTGAGAAACAATTAGCACACTCTCTGAGCGATAAAGCAGAAGCAGCCTATGCCCGTTCAGAATTATTGGAGAAAAGGCAATTGTTATTGGAGACATGGGTCTCGTATTTAGAAAACTCTGATAGCAAAGTGTATTCTATTAGGGGTAGTAATGTCTGATAATTTTAAAAGGGCAGTTGCCTCAGCCCGTGAGAGAATAAATTTTTACAAACACTCGTTTCCTTTTGGTGACAGTATTTCCCGTTCTTTGGCTTTGGGTCTTCATAAAAAAGATTTCAACTGGAAAAAGGAACTAGAAAATTCTAAATCGGACTTTGACTCTTTTGATAGGACAAAAAGATATTGTGCTGATTTAATAAGAAAAGAAGAAACATTACCAGAAGAGCTGAGGTTCTTTGTTGCAAATTATCTGGATGATATTTTCTTGCCACCAGTAAAAAAGAGAGGACCACTCAAAAAAGGCAAGGAAACTAATATGTTCCTTCCTCAGCTAGTACATAGCATAAGTATAAATTTTAATTTATCACCAACACGAAACTCTGAAAGTGAACTCAAGAACAGCGCTTGTGATGCCGTCAGTGAGGCTATAAATTCATTGCCCAATCCAAAACCAGAAATGCTTAAAGCAAGCTCGTATGAATCTCTCTCTAAGCATTATATCAAATCAAAGAAGCAAGGGTCACTTGTGGGTAAATAATTACCTATTTATTTACCTATGACAGAGCATTTAGAGGTCAGGTATTTAATTAAGCATAACTAAACAAAAGGAGAAGTTATGCTTAAACAAATCTATCGTTTCCCAGATGTAATGAAACTAACTGGGTTATCTCGCTCAAGTATTTATCTAGCTGTTTCCAAGGAAGAGTTCCCTAAGCCAATCAAGATAGGACGGAGAGCAGTTGGCTGGCATCAAAATGTTATTGAAGAATGGATTCAGAAGTTAATGGAGAGAAATAATGAGAATACTTAGTGCAAGGGAGGTGGCACAGAAAACCAGTTTCTCAACCGGACATTTAAGACGTCTTGCGAAAGAGAATAAGTTTCCAAAGCCAGTTCAGATAAGTGAGAATAGAAGTGGGTGGTTAGAGTCAGATGTGGACAAATGGATAGAGAAATGTGTTCGTTCCCACTCAGTAATCAGAGAAGAAAAAGATGTTTGACAATGATGACAGCGTTTTCAGGCGGGAATTTCCAAATATTAAAACCTTGTCTGAAATACTTTCCCTTGAGGTGCCTCCTCAAGAGTGGCTTATTAAAGACTTTCTTCCAATAGGTACTACGCTGTTGGTTGGTCCGCCTAAAATTGGCAAGTCTTATTTTGTTTTGCATTTGATGAGTAGGATATTAGAGCAGGATAAAGGAGCGTTTTATTATGCAGGAGAAGACGATGCCCGAAGACTTAAACTGCGACTTAATCAATTAGGACTTGAGAAAGGAGAGGCTCTTTTTCATCCAGGTAGAACCGCACCATTAGGCACTAATCCTATTGGCACGATAAGAAGTATTTTGTCACAAAAAAATAACGTCAAGGCGGCATTTATAGATACCATGCATCACATTTTACCTAGGTTAAATAAAAGTAGAGATTATGAAAGCTATGTTCATGATTTAAAGCCTTGGTCTGAACTAGCTGTTTCTTTGAACAAAAGTATTCTCATGGTGCATCATACTCGAAAAGAGAACAATGAAGCAGATAGTAACCCTTACAATTCAATACTTGGAAGCCAAGGGATAATGGCTAGCTTTGATAATATAATGATGATGAAAAAAACTTCTGATGGCAAGAGTACTGTGCTTAACATTATAGGAAAAGATGTGGAGGAAAAAGAGTATAGGTTGAAGAAGACGCATGTAGGCTGGGAAATAGTGGGATTGGAAAGTGAGGCGTCTCTGGGCGATACTCAGACAAAAGTATTCGCACTCATAAAATCTAGTCCAGGTTTGTCTTGGTCTCAAATAAGAAATGAGCTTAAAATAGACGGGAGTTATCTTACTAAGATAATCAAGAGATTGCTCTACAAGAACTTGGTAGAGGAGGTTGAGGACAGTTTCTATCCTATCAAATAGATACCCTGTCCACCTTGTCTACCCTGTCCACATTATTTAATTAATGGACACTATGGATAGCATGGACAGGGGTGTGTCATTTAGCCTTTGAAATCTTTATCACCTGTAAATGAGCAGTTTTGCAGCTTTCAAAAATGTCAGCACTTTCTTTAGATAAGCTTACATATCTTTTTGCTTGAGCTGAAAATATCTCTCCAAAGTGACCCTTTTCAACTGCTATGTTAAAGTCAGTTTTTGTGAAAGTGTCGTCAAATTCATTAATCCGATTAATGCCGGCAATCACCATACTAGCCGTTTCACGATAATCAACGCCATAGGCTGCACAAAACTCAGCAGAGCCTAAATATGAAGCCATTGTAAGCATTGCTGGATTGGCAAATACTTCTTGCTGTCCACAATTTTTATAACTGCTATTAAAGCACTTTGTGGACATGTCTTGCGCTGTTTGGATTTCTAACGCACTTAATTTTTTGGCAACCCTATTCCTTTCCGCAGTAGCACTGTACTCTGAATAGCTGTTCGGGTTATCATTCATGCTTGCTAAATTAAACCACATATAAGCTATAATATTACTCTGTGCCACCCCTTTGCCATCTTCATACATATATCCTAGCTGATGCTGGCTCGCATCGTCACCTTGACGAGAGGACTTCCAAAACCATTTAAAAGCCTCATTATAATCTTTATGAATTCCCTCGCCCGCGAGGTAATCGTGGCCCACCATATATTGGGCAGAAGCATCACCATGTTTGGCAGCCGCTAGAGACCATTTAAAAGCCCTTTTAGGGTCGTATTGCTCATCTTCCATTCGATTACCGTAATATAGTGCTAAAGCTACTTGAGAACTAACCAGTCCCTTTCTAGCAGCTTTTCTATGCCAAAAAATTTTCTTTAGCATATTTTTTGGGCGTCCCCCGGAAAGTTTACCGAAGGCATATAAACGCACCATTTGAGTCATGGCAAAAACGTCACCGAGTTTGGTTGCTCGGACAAACCACTCTTCGGCTAAATCTAAATTGTGATATTTATATTGAGGATCTTGGTAAATCCAACCCAGATAAACCATCGCCGTGCCATTGTCTTGATTGGCGGCCATTTTATACCACTTGATGGCTTTTTCAACATCTCTAGGGACACCCAACCCCCTCTGATGTATTAGCCCAAGCGCAACCTCCGCTTTTGCGTTGCCTTTTCTGGCGCTCCTAGTCAGCCATTTTATGGCAGCGTCATAATCTTTTTCAACTCCCCAACCATTTAGATACATATCACCAATGTAATATTGCGCCTCTACCTCACCTTTTTTTGCCTTTGGCATAAATTTTTTAAAGGCAAGTTTGTACCAATAATCTGCTTGCTTTGCAGAATTATCATCTTCGAATGGGTGTGGAACTCCCCGACCGAAGAAATAGATACTCCCAAAATGATACTGTGCCTCGGCGTTTCCCTGTTTGGCTAACGGAGACAATTCCGCTATTGCGGTCCTATATTGTTCTAACTCCACAGCAGTCAACGCTTTTTGAAGGTCTTGCGCGACCACTGTAACTGCTAGTCCTACTACAAACGCAGCAGTTGACATGATTTGTTTTATAGCCATTTCCTGAGTTTCTTCAATTGATTAACTACTTTCAAGAAATCAGATTATCATTTGGTCCGCGAAAGTTAAATAATTTAAACACAAATCAGTAGCAAACCCAAGTTTCAGATACCTCTCTATAAAACTCTATTCAAAACTTATAAATTATTTACAATGCTACAGTAGTAGCGTGAATGAGGTTAGATTTGAGCGATTCAATTGAAGCTGAATATGATTTCCTAGGTATGCAATACAATTATTTTTCACCATCTAAAGATAGCGAAGAATATGGAATAAATAAAATCAATGGATGGGGAGAAAATATTGAAATTAACTCTAATGAAATAAAAGGGATTGGAAATATTGATGCTTTATTGATAGACAAGAGCAAGCTTTCAATTCCCCTAAAGGATGCTCTTGATTCCACTAGTGATTATTCCTTATTTATGGGGGCATTTTATGGTGATGAATTAAAAGACGAAGCATATAGCCTTTTAGAATGCTCGAAAAATGATATTTATTCTGTGCAATTATTATTTTTGGACCGACTATATATTCATCCTGAATATCGAGCTAAAGGGTTCTCAAATATTTTTTTATCTGACCTAATAGAAAATTTCGCTCCAAGCATACAATTTTCTTTTCTATATGCAGCACCACTTCAAATAATGACAGATGAATCCAGAGAAAAAGATATCAATCAAGACTTAAGCCAATTTAGACATTTATCTAATGAGGAAGCCAACGAGCGACTTATTAATTATTATAAAAAGAAAGGTTACAAATCTTTTTCTCACGATAAGAACTTGATGATACGTAGAGAAAACTTTTGACAGATAGCTAGAATTTAGATGCACGTCAAGCAGATAACTATAAATGGAGAAAACTTTGTGTCAGTTGCAGAGGCGGCGAGACATTACAATATTTCCTATTCTTCATTGATTGTACGTTTATTAAAGGGAATGTCTGCGGAAGAAGCAGTAGCATTACCCGTAAAAAAATTGAAGATGGGGCCAGTCACTGTAAAGGGAAAAACTTACAGAAGTTTTGCAGCTGCAGCTAAGGCTTTTAACAAAGACCCAGAGGCCCTTAGAGAGCGACTCAAAAAAATGACCCCAGAAGAGGCGCTGCTTACGCCCAATCAAAGAACAAATCCAATCAGTTATAAAGGCGAGACTTTTCCATCAGTTAACGCTTTTGCAGATTTTTATAAACTGAAGAGAGCAACCGTTAGAAGTCGTATGAAAAGAGGTTGGTCGCTAGATGACATTATTAGTAAGGGTCTTCAGATGGTTAAGATTAAATTAACCTATAAAGACAAAGAATATAAAAGCTTAAACGAGCTATGTGTGTCTCTTAAACTTCCTTACAAGTTAGTTTACAAAAGGTTGAAAACATTTGGGTGGAGTCTGGAAGACGCAATAGAGACCCCTCTAAAAGTGGGACGAACTTTAAAGGTAGGAAAAAAGATTTTTAAAACAGTTCGAGATGCTGCAGATTATTATGGCATTGACCACGGCACTTTGTCATACCGATTGAATAAAGGTTGGGACGTAAAGAAAGCAGTCGACCCAAACGCAGAGGTTGATAATAGGACTTCCATAACAATCAATAGACGCTCTTTCAAGACACTTAGTTCTGCTGCAAGGGAATATGGTATAGAAGAGACTACGTTTATGAAACGATTAAAAAGCAATTGGTCACCCGAACAAGCCGCAGGCCTAGAAGAACCTCCAGAAATTCAACCTGGTGTTAAACCCGTGCCACCAGAAGAATATAGATTAAGACTATCAGAAATTCATGGAGGATTATTAGACTTTAGCAAATCAAAGTTTGGTCGAGCACAAGACAAAATTGAAGTACGGTGTTTAGAAAACCAAAAACATCCAACATTTTGGGCAACGCCAAATAATTTGTTGAGAGGCAAAGGTTGTCCCATTTGTAAAACAAGTCATGGCGAAAGAAGAGTATCAAAATGGCTTGATAAGCATAAATTTCATTATGAGGTTCAATGGACTGGCCATGGTCTTCGTACAGGCGTAAACTTAAACGCAGTCTTAAGGATGGACTTTCACCTACCAAAACAAAAGACAATAATAGAATATGATGGAGCGCAACATTTTGAACCAACAACTATGGGAAGGATGTCAGAGTCTGAGGCCGAAAAAGCTTTTGAAAATATAAAAGTAAATGATAAGCGCAAAAATAAGTGGGCGAAGGAAAATAACTACAAAATGATACGAATAAAATACTCGGAAAATGTTGAACAAAAACTTTCTAAGCATCTTGAGAGGTAAACAGAGAAGTTAAAAATAAAAAGTAATCTCTGTTTTTAAAGCTCATCAATATTCACCACTATTAGCGGTAAAAAATCTTAAACCCAAAATCTACTTTTTCAAAAAAAAATGTGTGACCACTATCCCTTGCATTAAGAAGGGCAGGAGTTTTGACCCACCCCCCTTGTTATAAAAGATGGTTAGTGATTAACCTCTCCAGACTCTCTCTTTAATCTAGCAGCCTCTATACTAAAATCGTATACCTTAGCACTCGAGTACTCTGATAAGTCACACGCCCAACCCATAGCTCTTAATTCCTCAAAGGTTACTGCACCAGGGATGTACCACTCATCAAGCATTTCAGGGACGTCATCCTCTTCACAAGTAGCCAGTTCCAGAGAATAGTTTCTTGTATCTGCCTCATCATATTTGCCATAGGTAACGATTGACCACCTTCGAACATCGTCTTTCTTGCCATGTCGTTTCAGATATACCTCTTGGATTTCTTGACAGAGCATTGGTCCTCGATAAACAAAGCCTAAGTGAAAGACTCGTTGTTTGGGAAGAGGGGTAGGTTGTTTCTCTCTTTCCGGTAATGGAATTATATTTGTCATGTGTATCTCCGCTTTAGTGATTTAGCGTTATGCAAGGCTCACAAGTTGAAATTAAAGTGCCTATGATTGATAAGTATTATGCTCCGAAGAAATCCATCATTTCTAATGCCTTTTCGACAGTAAGGTCTGGATGGTCCTTCATAGCAGCTCTTACAATTGCCATTCTGAATTCGCCAGCTTCAGCAATTAGCTTTCGTTCTTTTTCTTCTTCCGCTAACCTCTCTCGATTGAGACGTAGTTTCAAAGCCATTGCATCAGCAAAGTCTTGGTCTTTTTTTGATAATTTATTTGAAGTCATGTTGTCCTCCGCTTTAGTACTTCTGGCCCAATGCCAAGGCGTACAAGTTGGTAATTAAATGCCCTTAAGAAAGCTATATTAAATATTTTTTTTCTTTTCAACTAAAATGTTTTTGCTATCTTATTCTCAATTATCGGGAAAAGTTATGCGAGATATTATTATAGTTTTACTGCTAATGGTTGCTTTCTATATGTTTCGCTATTACAAAACCTGGTTGAAAGATGAAAAAGAAAAGGCACAGCAAAACGGAGAAATATTAAGCTTTTGGACCAAGCTTGGAGGTCTTGCTCCAGCTTTAGCTTGTGTTTTGATAGCTGGCTACCTTTTCGTGTCTTGATTTAATAATTTTTTCTAGCAGATATTCCCAAAAACTAATTAATTCATATTATGTTTAGCGTTACAACTAAGAGAAATCTTTTTGGGGGATGGATTGGGGGATAGAATATCCTACCAAAATGTAAATTATTGAATTAGATGGAAGAAATTTGGTGGTATGGCGGAGAGACAGGGATTCGAACCCTGGAGACGGTTTCCCGCCTACACACTTTCCAGGCGTGCGCCTTCGACCACTCGGCCACCTCTCCGATATTTAAAGCATTCTAAGTATTTTTATTAATCTTGCAAGACAACTGAAACGCGTCTATTCATTCGACCTTTTTTTTCTATTTTTGAAATGAATAGCTTACCTATCTCCGCAGTTGACTTAATATGAGTCCCTCCACAAGGCTGCAAATCAATAACAGTATCGGATTTGCCTATCCTTACTAGCCGAACAAAGTCAACATTTTTTGGAGGTTTTACTGACATTGTTTTTATAATTTGTGGCCTCTCTCTTAGTTCTTCTTGCGAAATTAGATCATAAGACACAGTGTAGTCTGCCGCCACCATAGCATTCAATCTATTTGTAATTTGGTCCTTATCCGGTGACTCTGGCATATCAAAATCCACTCGACCTTTTTCAAAAGTAATTTGTCCTCCTGTTACAGGGAAAGGAAGACATACCGATAATAAGTGAAGTGCAGTGTGAGTTCTCATATATTTATACCTAGTATCCCAATCCAAAATTTGGTTTACTGTTGTACCATATTCAAAATTAGTAATAGCATCAGCATTTTCAATCTTTACAAAAACCTGACCTTCTGGGTCCTTAGCCGTCTCGATTACTTTAAATTGATGGCTTTTAACTAAAAGCGTTCCCGTATCTCCAGGTTGGCCTCCTCCTTTAGGATAAAAAATTGGCTCATCAAGTTTGACTCCAAGCTCAGTACATTTGCCTATAATTCTTGCTTCATGTTCTTTTTTGTAGGGCGCATCATTGTATAGAAATTTTTGTTTACTCATTTGAAGCACCTTTTTTCACTGACACTCTTTTATTAACTATTGCATTAGAGTTTCCTTTAATGTTTAGGTCTCTTTGCGGGAATGGGATTTCGACACCTTCCTTTTTAAATAATTCAAAAATGGAATAATGAAGTTCGGATCTGACTTGAAACATATAATTTTTGTCTTTCACATAAATAATTAAATCAAAATCTAATGAGCTATCACCAAATCGCTGAAATCTAACAAATGGCTCAGGATGCTCAAGAGCCATCTCATGAGATTTACCAACTTTAAGCAATAATCTCTCTACCTTTTTTGGGTCAGTATCATAGGACACACCTACCGATATCCGTACCCTGCCTGTCTCGTTACTATGAGTCCAATTAAGAACGGTACCTGAGATTAATTCTGAGTTTGGAACAACGACCATTGCTCGATCGAAAGTTTCGATTTGCGTTGAACGCACAGATATCTTTTTAACAGTCCCTGAAAAACCTGATGCTTCTATCCAATCACCCTCTTTTATTGGTCTCTCGACAAGCAAAATAATTCCGGAAACAAAATTTGATACAATAGTTTGCAGACCAAAACCAATCCCTACACTAAGAGCTCCAGCAACAATAGCAATACTTGACAAATTAAATCCAATTGAAGATAAGGCGACCACCGCTGCCAATGTATACCCAACATACCCAACACCAGAAACTAAAGCATTTTGACTTCCCTTATCCATTTTTGTTTTGGGTAAAACAGTACCCTTTACAATTTTCTGGATGATGGTTGTTGCAAAGTAACCTAGGCCGAATATTACACCAAAATTCAAAATAGAAGCTGGTGTTAAGTTTACATCTCCTAGAGTTAATCCTTCGTTGAATCTCACCCATATCTCAACATATTGTGAAAACTCAACCCCCAGAGCTAAACCCAAAAGCAAGAGAGTGCCAATGATATTAAACAGGCTAAAACCCACAAAATATGGGTTGATGTCATTATTCTTCTTTTTCTTTTCTGATAAAAACAATACCCTTAAGAAAAAGTCGGACAAAACTGCAAGGATAATTATACCAGTTATATAACTCATCACTTTAATTATCTCAAAAGCAATTAGAAGATAGCCAAAAATACCTCCTATTAAAAAAACCCAAGTCAGAGCAATGGCTCCCTTGGCAATAAAATCAACTGACAAAAAGCTTAAACCTCTCTCCGTATCAGGAAGAAGACTCGCTAATGAAAAAATAAGAGTTTGTAAACTTCTCAAACCGTAATTAAATAAACTCGCAATTATAACTAAACCTATAGCGTTTAAGGTTACCTCAGCTTCATGGGAGAGATATGATCTCTCAGTCAAGTAGCTAATTACCGTGAAAAACCCCAAAGCAATAGCAATGCAAAATATAGTTCCCTGTAATCGCGACATATCCAAGCCATAGCCAAATTTATCATTTGATAATCGGTCTTTTGCTTCTGCAACGACCGTTTGGAGGAAATTTCCAATTAGGAAAATAAGAGCTGCTATTGGCAATGCATCAATTAATATTGGAAGCCCATAATTTCCTGTCAGAATTTGTAGAAAATTGATTATCAACGCGATAGCTATCAACTGAATAGTTAATCTAAGAAAAGGATTTAAAAGAATTAGTGTATTTTTATTCTTTATTTTTGATGAAATGGCTTTGTTGCCGAATAAAATTATTTTTTTTTGGAGAAAAAGTACTATTAAACCAATAAAAAAAGTTATTACCGGAAGAGGTGAAACTGACAACATCCTAATCCACCTTCCCTGAGAGTTGAAATTTTGATAAAAATCAACTGCAAAATTTCCAATTAAAGTTAAAAAATCAGATGCTCCCTGGGCATAAGTAGTGGGTAACAAAACAAGTTGATTAAAAGAAAAAAACCTTTCATTGAATCTCATTTTTTTTAGTGCATCAATTTCTTTGATCATTCTTTCTGCTCTTCTTAGAGAAAGCTCTGTATTTACCAATTGGAACGTTGTTTTTTCTAGAGTACTTATCAGTTTTTGCCGCTTCAACGAAATATATGTTCCTTGAATGGAACTCTCCGTCACTAAATCATCAATTAGCTTTAGCTCACCTCTTTGTATTAGATACTTGTTATTTATCTCTCTTTGCAAAAGAAGAGCTTTATTTCTATCTTTGAATAAATCAGCTCTCAAAAAACTCAGAGACTCATTAGATGCCTCTCCCTTAGATAGGATATCAGTGGCTCTTTCAGCGTTTTTATTAAAATTATCAAAAACAACTTCAAGCGTCTCTCCCTTTACATTTATTGAGCTTAGAAAGAGAAATAGAACAAAAAAGAACGAAGTAAATAGCTTATTTAATATACTCATATACTGAACTTACCTACCTCAGAGAGGATTAACAATAGTTACTTTAAATTCTTAAATTGATCCAATTAATACAGTGTTCTTAGTAAATTTCCACGACTTTTTAATTTGTTAGCAGGTATCAATAAATGTGTAAATTGATGCAATCGAAATAATATAGTATTACTACTTAAACATGCTTATTAATTTTAACAGTAATTTTTAACAAAATGGAAAGAAGACATTTTATAATCTCAAGCGTTTTGTCGTTAGGTTCGATTTCGCAGCAAGCGTATGGTTCAACACCAAAGACTTCTATGAGCTTTGATGTAGTATTAAATGATGAAATAGTTGGTTATTCAAATCTAACCCATAAAAAGCTTAAAAATGGCTTGGAAGTCCTTATTGACGTTGAAATAACACCAAAATTTTTGGGGCTAAAATTTATGAAATATACTTTAAAAAACCGTGAGGTTTGGAAAAAGAAAAAGCTAATTTCCATAGACGCTAATTCATCTTGGTTTGGGAAAAAATATTATGTAAAAGGCCAAAGGGAAGCAGGAGGTTTTAGAATTGAAGGCTCGGCTTTTTCAGGGGTTATCAAAGACACCTTTGCCACTACAAGTTATTTCACTCCAGAATTTTTAAAAAGAAGGATTTGGGTTAGCACACAGGATGGAACACCTCTAGAGATAAAAACTCGAAAGTTGAGAAATAAAAAAGTGTCCTTTAATGATAAAAACTACGCGGTAACAGAATGGGAAATATCGGGCGATTTGGAATTAACCCTGCAGTATGATGAACAAAAAAATTGGGTTGGGAGCGGCTTTACTGTTGGAAACTATCCAGCTAGTTTCATTTTGAATAACAGAAAAAATAATATCCACAAAATATGGAAAAACAGTTGAATAAGTCAATATTGATCACAGGCTGTTCAACGGGTATTGGTGCAGCTCTTGTCATGGAGTTTCTGAAACAAGGCTTTCTTGTGTTTGGATCGATAAGAGACAAAAAACTGGAAGCGCCCCTTAAGAAAAAATATGGTAATAATTTCGTCCCTTTAGTTTTTGATGTAACCAACTATACACAGATCTCCAAAGCATACAAAAAAGTTAAATTAACTTTAAAAGGGGCTAATCTAGGTATTTTGATTAATAATGCAGGAATTGCAAAATTAGGGCCTGTTGAACACATTTCTAGTGAAGAATTTGATCTTCACCTGAAAACAATGGTTTTAGGAACTTTTAACTGTGTTCAAATATTTCTGCCATTGCTTGGCACGAAAAAGAAACATTCTCCTGGTAAAGTTATAAATATAAGCTCCGGGGGAGGATCAATTGGACAGCCTTTTATGGCGTCCTATTGTTCAAGTAAACATGCTCTTGAAGGTTTTTCCGAGTCTCTTCGTCGAGAACTCTTAATTCATGGTATCAAAGTAATAATTGTCGCACCAAGAGCTTTTAAAACTGCAATTTGGGATAAATCAAACGTAGACGGAAGAGCTGCTGATTTAAAAAAGACAGTATATAATCAAGCCTTCAATAAATTTACAAATTTTATCAAAGAATTATCAGAGCAAGGACAAGATGTTCAGGTTTTAGCACAAAAAATTTACAAAATTTCAAGCCTGAAAAAGCCTAAAGTCAAATACTCAATGGGACCATCAGGGCTACAATTTTACCTGATCCGCACTTTGCCAAAAAAATTAATAGATAAAATACTAGGAAAATACTTTCTTCTTATCAGATAGATTTATCACTGTTTGTTTCGGGAAACCTAAACATTAGTAATAGTGGCAAAACCTTCAGAGTAATTGGAGCGATAGCGTATAAACAGGTCAACCAAAATAATATCTCCTCTGAATTACCACCCAAGGGATCAAAATCAACTGCGTAAAGAAACAACAAAACGAATCCTCCTGAAAAAGCAGCAGCGGTTTTGTTAATAACAGATAAAATTGAGAAGAAAGTTCCCGATCGATTACTCTTCACTATTTTAAGATCTTCATCTAAAAGGTCTGCCTGAATAGACATTGGAAGAGCAGAATCTGCACTCACACAAATGCCGGTCAAGAGACATATTACTGAGAATAGAAGAATACTGTCTGTATTCATGAAGAATACTAATGAGAAAACAATCATAGAAAAAAATATTGAGGAGCACCATAAATCACTTTTTTTAAAGAACTTACTTACATTAACCCAAAGTGGTACGCTTAATACACCCGATAATAAATATAAAACCATAAGTAACCCGACTAAATCCTCTCTTTGTAGTTTATGGATTACAAAAAAAGCAAACAAAGCTCCCGGAATCCCATTAGCAGCGGCATTAAAAAACTGACTAAGGAAAAAGTATTTTAATTTTTTGTTAACTAGTATCGTTGTGACCACACTAAAAATTTCTGACTTGTTTTGGTGTGATATACATCTTTCTTTTATAGCAAAAGTAGAAACTATTATAGTTAGGGGGTGGCCAATAAAAATTACCATCGCTATATTTTTCAAAGCTTGTGTGGACCCCTCGGCCATAGCGTATATTAGAGCTGCTAAAATTGTCCCTAAAAGAAAGAAGCCTTCACGAAAAAACGTTATTCGAGATCTCTCAACATAATCTCCACTTAATTCGGCTCCTAAACTATAAAAAGGGGGAGTAAAAAGTGATAGGCCTATGGTCAGTATCACTATATAAAAAACAAAGTGTTGGAAAGCTGATGTACCCAAATTAGATCCAAAGAGACCCCAGACTCCAAGCAGCGTGAATGGTAAAGATATCAACAACCAAAACTTTCTTTTTCCAACGGGAACATTCAAGTTGTCACTTGCCCAACCTACTAAAGGGTCTAAAATTCCATCTAATAACCTTACAATTAAAAATATAACTCCGATTCCTAGAAGAGAGATACCAAATTGACTAGCATAATGCTCGCTGACAAAAATAAAGAGTGGAAATATTATCAGTGCCAAAGACAGTGCGTTTGATGCATAAATAGTGTGTTGTAAATAATTTTGGCGCAAAAGAAGCTAATTTTTCTTAAGAGTCACTTGGGTTACATCACCAGCACCAGAAAAAAAGAATGATGCACATGAGGTTAAGTAAAAGTTCCACATTCGCCTAAATCTATCATCAAATCCCAACTCAGATATCTTGTCCCACTTACTATTGAAGCTTTGCGACCAAATACGAAGAGTCTTAGAATAACTTTGTCCAAATTCCTTACTTCTGATAAATTCCAAGTCTGCACTGCGAATTTGGTCAACAAGAGCCGTATAACTTGGGAGCATGCCTCCAGGAAAAATATACTTTTGGAGAAAATCAACACTTTTCCTATATTGAGGAAAATACTTATCATCAATGGTTATAACTTGTAGACATCCTAGACCACCACTTTTTAGAGAGTTTTTGACAGTTTTAAAATATATAGGCCAATATTTTTCTCCAACGGCCTCAAACATTTCTATTGACACAACACCATCATAAACACCCTTTTCATCTCTATAATCTTGCAAAAGAAATGAGCTTTTATCTGCCATACCCAATTCAAACATTCTTTTTCTAGAATAATTTAACTGTTCTTTAGACAAGGTCAGACCAGTGAGTTTGACACCTCTTGTCTTGATAGCATGTTCAGCGAATCCCCCCCAACCACAGCCAATTTCCAAAACGCTGTCACCCTCTTTCAAATTTAAACTTTTGCATATTGATTCATACTTATTTGTTTGCGCAGTAGATAGTACTTCTTTTTTGTTTTTGAAAAGTGCAGACGAGTACGTCATGGTTTTGTCTAGCCATTCTCTATAAAATTGATTGCCTAAATCATAATGGTAGGAGATATTTTTCCTTGATTGGAATTTCCAATTAGACCTCAACCATTGGTTAAGTCTTTCATACAACCTAACAATGTTAGTTCCAATTAAATCATCATAGATATCATCGCCTGCTAGAAGGAAAAAATCTAATACTGCTTGAAGATCTGGGGTGTCCCACCAACCATCCATATATGATTCTGAAAATCCATTTTGTCCCTCACGCACAAGTCTTGAGAAGAAATGTTCATTCTTCACCACTATATAGGCATTGGCTCCGGTTTTTTTGCTCTCAACAATAAACCTTCTGTTGTCTGGAAGTTGGATTATTAGACTACCCGCATTAGGGCTCTTTATCATTTTAAATATTGACGAAAACCATCTTGGTAGATTAGGTTGGTCTTTCACGTGTCTTAAAAGTTGTTCCGCCATTTTCCTCCCAAATTAACCTAACTATAAGGTACGATTTTAACCCTCTTAAGATATAAAATTAAAGCATTCCAATGTATTAAAATCAACACTTTTACCAACATAAGTGGATAACAAAAAAAAGCTTTAGCCAACGTCCAGTCATTAAAGTCCTGAAATCTTCCTGTTTGACTAGCAATTAGCAGTAAACCGTCTTCATCTTTTTCGTTAATCTTAATAGAAAGTTTTTCATCAGGAGGTAAAATCGTAAAATGGTACGTTTGAGCCATATCTATAAATGGAGATACATACATATCTTTCTTAATAGAGTGCCTGACCCTTCCGTCTGGGTCAGGTTGACTGTCTGATATATATTCGATTTGCTCTCCATATGTATTTTTTACTTCGTAAATAACGTAATTTAATTGGCTCTTGGAGTAGCAGAAGAAAATAGACAATGGGCTAAAACCAAGCCCTAAAACCCTGGGAAAACTTAATAAATAGACTTTATCCGGTTTAGTAAATCCCGCCCCTTTAAGTTTTTTGTTGACCCAATCTCTTAAACGTAAGGTGCTTCTATCCCCATGATCCTTTTCATACAGAGAAACCATTCCCCATCTGTTTAATCTAAAAAACCAAGATGTCTTATCAAATTCTACTAATTTATCGATATCCAAAAAAAGGCTAAAGACGTTGTAGCGAAACACATGCCTTTTTGGCTTTAATCGCATGTGCATAACAGATCCAAAATAAACGCACGATTTTACCATAAGTTTTACATCTTTCTCTTGGTCCAGCTGGGCTCACAACCTAGAAGCTTTGCGACGTCTAGGCCCGAGTTTAAGCCATCTTCATGAAAACCAAAACCCATTTTTGCGCCTGCAAAGTACAAACCATTTTCACCCTGTAGAGCATTAAGTTTTTTCTGCGCATTTAATGTGTTAGAGTCATAAATAGGGTGAGAATATGAAGTTTGATAATATACAAGACTTGGGTCAATTTCTTTGCTAGGGTTAAGTGAGACAAAATAATTTTTTTTGCCTTTTATATTCTGCAGTTTGTTCATCCAGTAGGTGACCTCAATGGGTTTATTAAGGGAGTTTTGAACATTATTTGTAATAAAATTCCAACTAGACCATACATTTTTTAACTTCGGCATGTGCGTGTTATCGGAGTGAAGTACTACTTTATTCTTAGATACCTTAAATATTTTTAAAGTATCCAGCTCCTCTTTACTAGCGTCTCCAATTAAATCTATAGTTTCCGGACCGTCACAAGCTAAAATAACTTTATCAAAAACCATCTCCCCAAACCCATTTCCTGCAAGTAAATTACACTTTTTTTTGCTTCTTGTGATTGATTTTACGGGAGTATCTAGAAAAACCCTTTTCCCAAGTCTTCTTATAATTTTATCTACATATTGCCTTGAGCCACCATCAACTGTTCTCCACTCAATTGTGGTAGTGAGGAGGTCCAATAGGCCGTGATTTTCAAAGAATTTTAAATAACTTAACGCTGGAAAATCTAAGATACTACCTGTTGGTACAGACCAAATTGCAGCGCCCATGGGAATAACAAACATTTCCGAAAACCAACTACCAAAATTGTAATGCTGTAGAAATTGGTGCATATCAAAATGTGAAAATTTCCTATCAGCCATAAATCTTTTGGTAATATTTTTAAATCTATAAACATCGTAAAGACCCCTCAAATGATTTATATTTAGTAAGTTTCTACGTTGAGCAAAAAAAGAATTAAAATTTTGACCTGCATATTCTAATTGTCCATCAGCAAGAGAGAATCCGAAAGACATATTTGAACTTTTTGTTACTACCTTTAATTCATCAAATAGACTTGTGAGGTTAGGATAATTTTTTTCATTAAAAACAATAAAACCCGTATCCACATGAATATCTTCTTTCTCGAACTCTATTTTTACAGTATTCGAGTGTCCCCCAAAGTAGCTGTTTTTTTCGAATAATGACACCTCATGTTTTTCAGATACTGCCAAAGCTGCTACAAGCCCAGATACCCCCGACCCTACTATTGCAATCTTCATCCTATTTATCCGCAATAATTTTCTTAAATTTGGAATATGAATTAAGGGCTCTATCACGACCGAATTTTAAATCAACAATGGAAATGGAAGGGCGGCTTTTTTCACCAATATTCCAACTTTTGGGTACCATTTTATAGAACTTATCGCTTTCTGGCGTACGTTTGAAACTTAGCCCTAAGTATTTCATTTGGTATTTACTTTCTGGATCAAATTTTTTTGATTGTAATTCAGGATTAAATACTCTGAAAAAAGGACTGGCGTCTGGGCCCGAACCAGCTACCCACTGCCAACCCATAGCATTTGATGCTGGATCCCAATCGATCAAACAGTCCTCAAACCATTTTAGACCATGTCTCCAGTCTAGAAGGAGATGCTTAGTCAAATATGAAGCTACTATCATCCTCACCCTATTATGCATTCTACCCGTTACGTACATCTCTCTCATTCCTGCGTCAACAATTGGCTGTCCAGTTAGACCTCTTTTCCAACTATTTAACTCATCCTCGTTCTCTCTCCAAGGAAAATGATCCCATTCAGATTTCCAATTTTTACGAAGAATATGTGGACTATAGTAAGAAAGATACCAAGCGAAATCCCGCCATGCTAATTGCCTTATAAATATCTCCTTCTTATCGAAATCAACATCTTTTTGACCAACAGCTGAATGCCATATTTCTCGAGAAGAAATTTCACCATAGGCAAGATTCTCGGAAAGGGTTGAACTTTCTGTTAAATCAACTCTATCTCTTGCTTGTGCGTAATTTTTCAGTCTCTGATGCAGGAAATTATTTAGACTTATTTTAGCCCTTTCCTCACCAACATGCACTGTTTCTATTAAATACTCTTTTCCTCGGTCTATTTGCTTATCCAATTTCCACTCGCTAAGATCATCACTTTCTGGCCATTTTAGAGGTTGAATAAATTTAGTGGGCTTTGGCACTATCTGTTTTACTTTAAGTTTTGATAAAGCTCTCCAGAATGGAGTAAATACTTTATAGTATGACCCCGAGTTAGTCTGAGTTTTCCAAGGTGAATGCAAGAGCATTCCTTCTGTAGACGTCACGCTAACTCCCTGAGGCTCAAAATAGGATTTAATTTCGGTATCTCTTTTAACCGAATTTTCATCATACAACCTATTCCAAAAAATACTAAGATCACCAAACGACGATTTTAATTCTCTCAAGACATTAAGTGGATTACCCTTCCTTAAAATAAGCTTTGAATTATATCTCTTTAAATCTAAAGAAAGGTTCTCTATTGACAAACCTAATCTCCACTTAAATGCCGCCCCAGCATTGTCTGTATGCTCATCCAATATAAAAAGTGGAATAACTGGCCTATGATTTTGCGTAGCACTATAAAGAGCTGGGTTATCACTCAAACGAAGATCTCTACGAAACCAAACTACATTTACACTCATAATAAATCCGAATATCTAAAGGTGTCGATCGAGGCCACTTATCAATTTCTCAACATCGTTGCCTGAGGTGTAGTGAACAAAACTCAATCTTATTACTCCCTCATGGATGTCTACATTTAACGCCTGAAGTAGGCGAACTGCATAAAAGTCACCAGTACCTACCGAGATATTTAGTTCGTTTAATTCTTTTGCAAGCACAATATTTGATTTTTTTGTTACCACAGCAACTGTTGGTACCCTATCTTCAATTTCGTAAGAACCCAACAACCTAATATCCTTTTTTGTTTTCAAATAATCGAGCAAAGGCTTCAGTAATTTCTTTTCCTGATTAGAAATTAAATTATTTACCCCATTAATAGATGAACTCGATGACAGTTTACTACTTAGATGATGATCGCTGAAAGCTTCATAGTACTCATATATTCCGCCTAAAGCAGAAACCTGAGCATGATCGGGTCCAGCTGGCGTGAATCTTTTATTTGGAATTTCTTGATTAAAATAATGACATTGGCTTTCCAGTTCTGCAGCCAAACTATCTGAAACATACATCACGCCAAGATGTGGTCCAAATGTTTTGTAAGATGAGAACAGATATATATCCGGACTAAAATCATTGATTTGCGGTATCCCATGAGGTGCATAGCTTACTCCATCCACACAAGTAAAGGCTCCTGCTTCTTTGGCCAGAGTACAAATTTCTTTAACAGGATTTACTTGGCCTATTATGTTAGACGCATGCGGAAAAGCTATCAAACAAACAGTTTTATCAACTAGTTTTTTCAAGTCATCTAAGTGAAGACCGCCATCAGATCTTATTTTCCACTCCCTGACCTCAAAGCCTTGGCTTGCTAAATTTCTCCACACACCGGTATTAGACTCATGATCTTGGTTAGAGACTATGATGACCTTTTTTTTTATTTTTGATAACCGAAGCGCATTAGCTAAAACATAGGTATTTTGAGAAGTTGAAGGGCCCACATGAAGGTTTTTTAACGGAACTCGCAATAATTGAGCAATCTTTTTACAGCTGTCATCCATTTCTTTACCAGCCTCAATAGATCCATTGAAATACCCATAAGGTTGTACCTTTGTTGTTTGATAAAACTTTGTAAGTTTATCTACTACAAACTTGCACGGGAAACTTCCCCCAGCATTTTCAAAGAATGCTTTTTCGCTAAGGGGGTTATCTGCATCGAAGGCATAAAAATGCTCTCTGACAAAGTTTAAATCAAAATCTTTCATGTCCAAAAAGTGGTTTTACTTAGATCCTTGAGCCCTAGACGTCGCATTAACTAAACATGCCATATTTCCACTTGGATGCTTGTTCTCATGCATTAACTGATGGGCATGCCCAATCTGCTCATAATCATATGTTTCTGACAAGCACGGATCCACCTTTTTTTGGATAACCAATTCATTAACGGCACTTGCTTCATCGTCATTTGCAACATGTGATCCTTGCAACCTTTTTTGATGCATCCAGTGATATCTTAAGTCTAGAGTTACATTGTAACCAGAGGTCCCGGCACAAACAACAACCATACCACCAAGAGCGCATACAAATCCAGACGTGGGCAAAGTAGCTTCTCCTGGATGTTCAAATACAATTTTTGGGTTTGTCCTCTCTCCAAGTATGTCCCATATAGCTTTACCAAAAGATCTAGCTCCTGCCATCCAGTTGTTAAACGCAGGGTCGTCCGTATCGGGTAGTGGCCCCCAATGACTAAAATCATTTCTATTTATTACACCAACTGCTCCTTTATCCATACAAAACTGTCTTTTCCCCTCATCAGATATTACAGCTATTGGTCTTCCTCCTAACGCAGAGACAATCTGTAACGCCATGGCACCGAGTCCACCAGCTGCTCCCCAAACAAGAACGACATCACCCTTTTCCACAGTGTGGGGAGCCCAGCCCATAAGCTGCCTGTAAGCTGTTGACGCACAAAGCATATAACACGCTGACTCCTCCCAGGTGAGATGGTCCGGCTTCTTCAAGATTTGATGTGATTGAGCTTTAGCAAATTGACAATATGACCCATAGTTAGTTTCATAGCCCCAGACCTTAGCAGAAGGTGCGAGCATTGGGTCCTTACCTGATACTACCCAAGGGTCATCAGCTTGCCAAGTACCTGAATGAATCACTACCTCATCACCAACCTTGACATTGGAAACATTATCTCCAACTTTATATACGATACCTGAGGCATCTGAACCACCAGCATGAAAAGTCTCAGGCTCGCCTTTCTTTTGTCGTGTTGCTATAACATCCACAGGATACCCTAGAGCCGCCCAAACGTTATTATAATTTATCCCCGTAGCCATAACATAAACCAATACATCTTTTGGCCCTATCTCGGGAACATCTATAACTTCACTTTTCCATGCATCAATCGGCTTACCAAATCTATCCTGTCTAACCATAAATGCATGCATTTTTGATGGAACCTCTCCGAGAGGTGGTTGGTCGCCTAAATCATATAGTTCTTTCGTGCTCACATTACTCTCCATAAATTTATAGTTTATTAACTAGTGTGTTCCCCATTTAATTTTACACAATTCTGCACTTCTACCTTCAAAATCCCATACGCGACCAAACGCTCGAACCCGTCCTTGTTCAGCTGTTGAAATAATCACCTCTGGTCCCATCCAATATGTTGAGTTTTGAAAAGTTACAGGCTTCCCCTTCTCTAATCCCTCAATAGGCTTAATAACCCCCTGAATTTTTTTTCCAACATTTACTATTCGCTTTTCACCCTCTGTTTTGTACTCAACTGGAGATCGCTCACTACCTAGATATGTTCCTGTTAAGATTGAAAAAAGACCTGTTGTACCGCCAACTTTTCCGGAGAAAATTTGATCAAGAGCATCGAATGCCTCTTCTCCTGCACTATCATCAATAAATGCTCCAATAGTCCAATTTCCTCTTGCCATTTTCCCTGGGATTTCCATCAGCATTCCCACATTGAGGCCTGAGAGATCCACATTACGAAAGTGTCCGTTATCTATTCTTACTGCTAACCATGTTTGACAGTAACCCTCAGTAGGAGGATGGTCTCCAAGACTTACAGCACAAGGACAAAACACAGTGCAATTACAATTTAGTGCGAGCTCCCCATTTATAGCCCAATCTACTTTCTCCGAACCCATATCCTATACTCCTAAAGTTTCAAAACCAAACTAACACGGTTCCAGAACCAATCAAGATTAAAGATAGTGGTTTTGAAATATATTTTCCATAATCAGGAATTTTCTCTAACATCATGAAAAAAGTCATTATAGCCATAAAAGCTAAATTCATAACTCCGCCAACAAAAGCGAGCGCCATGAGCGCCCAACAGCAACCAAGACAAAACAATCCGATCGATATCCCCATTTTGAAAGACCCGGTATTTCCACTCTTCCAATTCTGTAGAAAGAAGGTAAACGGCCTCTGGCATTTAATCAGACATGCTTCTTTATATGAACTGAGTTGATATAATCCTGCTAATACTAGAAAGCAGGAACTGAGTAGAGAGCTCACAAATGCTCCCTCGTCATTGAGCAAATAAAGCCTTCCAAGAAATACCTGTGTTAAAGACATTAAAATCGAAAAAATAATCCAGACACTCAAGAAACCTGCGATAAACCACCAAAAACTATTTTCTCTTTTTCCACCACTTTCCAATATATCTTCATATGTCTTAAGCGTTGGAATTATAGTAGGTGACATCATTGCAATACTCATCAACAACCACATAAAAAAAACTCCAATTAGATTTAAATCCGAAACCGAATTACTACAAATCTCAACTACCCTTGTGACGAAATTTGTATTATTTGGCAAAAAACTCTCAAGTGCCATTACCACGATTGCAAACCATGCAAGAAGCAAGACTGCGTAAAAAATAATCCAGTTATTTATGCGAGTAGTTACATTTGCCATTTTTATACTATAAACCGAATAAAGAGCTATTTTCGATGATATACTTATTAACTAAAGTCTATTACTTACACGCTGCGTTGTATAAAAAACAAATTTTTTTTTTAACTATTTTTTGCTTCAAGCAACTTTCACTAATTTAAATGTCTTTTTCATATTGTTACCTTTTATGTTATTGGTACTTATTAATAATTAGACTCATGAACATTATTCAATTCTTTTTAAATAAACCATAAAAAAACACCCATGAAACACCCTCAAAGTTCTATCTCAATAAATTCATTATATTGCGCAATTGATAGCAAAGTAATACTCAGTGATATAAGTTTCAATTTAATTTCAGGACAGTCCGTTACTATTGCAGGTCCAAACGGGGTTGGGAAGACACTTCTTTTAAACACAATTATGGGATTTAAATCAATTTTCAAAGGCAAAATATCGATAAACAAAATAAATCTTTCCAATGATCCCTCGAATAGGCAGGAACAAATAGGATATTGCGGGCATAAAGCCTCTCTTCATACTGGGCTAAATGTAATGGAGATAATAGAATACTGGAAAGCATATTACGGCTCGGATACCAATACTTCCGATTTGATAAAATTCTGGGATCTTCCAAATAAAACTGTTGAAAGTTGTTCAGAGGGTCAGCGAAAAAGGATAGCATTGGTGAGACTCTCCTTAATGAAAAGAAATATTTGGTTACTTGATGAACCAACAACAAACTTGGATCTAGTTGGGAAGGAAAAGTTTTTGGAGCTGCATACCTCACATCTTAGAGCAGGTGGGTTGTCAATAATAACTACCCATGAACCAGTGCAATTTGAGGGAAACAAAATAATTAACCTAGATAGACATAGCGATATTTAATTGAAATGCTAAATATTCTTCGATTAGAGTTTTTATTGGTAATAAGGTCTGGATCACACATAGTTTTAGCCTTTTCTTTCTTTCTATTTTTTACACTTTTATTTGCTCTTTCGGCTTTTGGTGATAATTTTATACTCAGCAAAATAGGTCTGACTGCAGTTTGGTTGAGTCTTTTAATGTCTATATTGCTAACGGTAAATAAAGTAATTCATGAAGACTTCGAAAGTGGGGTTTTAGACTATCTTTTGATTGCTGATATTCCTCTAGAGGTAACGCTGTTTTGCAAACCAATTGTTCATTGGGTTTCAGTTGTTTTACCACTTATAATTATTACACCAATTGTCTTAATTACATTCCAAATAAACCCAAATCATATTGCCAAGGTTGTTTTTGTACTACTACTAGGATCTCCCTCACTCAGCTTTGTGGGCACGATGATTTCCTGCCTCACATTATCAAACCGCAGCAGTTTTCTTCTTACAACCATAACTATACCGTTTTATTTCCCAACTCTTCTTTTAGGGGTTTTTTGCTGTAGTTCCACCACCACCGAGTTATTTGCTTTTGAATATTTGCTCTTATACGCAAATACACTATTTACTGTAGTACTCACTCCCTATATATCTGCGTATGCAATTAAGTTGAATTATTCATAAAATGGAAAATAGAGTGTCAAATAAGTTTTGGAAATTCTCTAACCCGGTACTTTTTAAAAAGCTAGCAAGGATCATATCACCTCTAGCAGGTTTGATAGCTATTTTGACAATTATACCCGCCCTAGTTTGGGGCATATTCTTTACAAGCCCTGACTACAAGCAAATGGAGACGGTTAAAATAATTTTTATCCATGTTCCTGGAGCATTCTTAGCAATAAATATATATCTTATGATGACTATAGCCTCAATGGTTTGGTTAATTAGACGTCATTACGTTAGCGCATTAGCTGCTAAATCATCCGCAATGATTGGCTTGACAATGACTATTGTCACCATAATAACAGGAAGTTTATGGGGTAGCAGTACCTGGGGAACTTACTGGGTTTGGGACCCTCGGCTAACCTCATTTGCAATTCTGCTGTGCTTTTACTTAGGATACATACTTTTATGGCAGTCAATTAAATCTTTGGAAAAGGCAGCGAACGTCACATCTTTATTTTGTATATTGGGGTCTATTTTTGCGCTGCTGTCGAGGTATATTGTTTTTTTTATAGATCAAGGCTTACATCAAGGTCCAACTTTGTCACTTGACGAGGAAAAGAATATTGATAATAGCTACTATTTCCCTCTTATTTTAGCCTTAGTTGGATTTTCTTCTCTTTTTGTTTATCTTGTGCTGGTTCGAACAACTACTGAGCTTAATAAGTTTAAGCTCAAATTAATAGGATAGGACAAGTACGAATGTTGGACATTTTTGGGAAGTTTTCTTTTGTAATCATTACATCTTATGTGAGCTCTATTTTACTTATATTGGCTCTTATCATACAAACCCTAATTTCTAAAATAAAAACAGAACGAGAATTAATAAGCAAAGAGCCTGAAAATGGATCAAATTAGGTTCAAAATAATTTTAGTAATACCAATCTTTATATTACTCTGCCTCTCTTTATTCGTTATTTATGGCTACGATATTGATATAGTAGATGGAAATTTAAGTATTAAATCTAATATCTCTAAACAAATAAAAAGTAATCTAATTGGTCAAAAAAAACCTAATTTTCATTTAACTTCTCTGAAACAATATGAGATCCCTGAGGAGAAACATCTCGACGTTACAAACTACAAACTAGTAAATTTCTGGGCTAGCTGGTGTGCTCCCTGTCGGGCAGAACACAAGTCCCTAATGTCAATTCAAAAGGATGGATACCGAATAATTGGTATAAATTATAAAGACACCCCTTCAAGTGCTCAAAAGTTTTTAACAGAATTAGGAAATCCATATTTCGCAATCGGTTCTGACCAATATGGCAAAACCGCTATAGACTGGGGTGTTTATGGAATACCTGAAACTTTTCTTCTTGATAAAGACAACAAAATTTTACTGAGAATTGCGGGGCCTATCACTCGAGCCATTTACGATAATCAACTTAAAAAATATCTAGAAGAATAAACTAATTTTCCTTATCAATAACGTATTTTTGAAATAGCTTATATTGGAAAGCAAAAAACAACAAACTTAAAATTGGCATTCCAAAAGTTTTAAAATTCACCCACTGATCTTGACCAAAATACCACCAAATCAACACATTCAGAACAGCAAGACTAATAAAAAAGATAATTATTCTCTTTGTAAGAAGCATCCAACCTCTTTCCTCCAAGGCTAGCGTTGATCCCATTAAACTTTGTAATAAGCTTCTTTTTCTCATCAGACCTAGGATCAAAATAGCTGCAAAACTAAGATAGATAATTGTAGGCTTCATAACTATGAATGTAGGGTCTCTGAGCCAGATTGTTAATGCACCAAAAAAGATAACTAAAAATGCTGTAATAACAGACATTTTGGATATCGTTCGTAAAATTAGATAATTTAGAAAAGATGCAACTAATAGAATGGGTACAAACACCTTGGTGGCAAATATTATCTTTTCAACCGAGAGGTCTTCACCGGTAAGATTATTTGAGTTGGGAAAGTAATAATAAGCGAGAAAGAATGCTATCAACGGTACAAACTCTAAAATGCTCTTTGTAAAGGAATTTTCTTCGTTTTTTTCCATTAATCTTACTCTCTAAAGTCTCCAATTAAAGCCGTTGCAAATTCTTCAGGATCAAATGGTTGAAGGTCATCTAACGTCTCACCAACCCCAATAGCGTGTATTGGCAACTTAAATCTATCGGCAACTGATATAAGGATTCCTCCTTTTGCACTACCATCCAACTTAGTCATTATTATTCCAGTTATATTGACCATTTGTTGAAAGATCTCTACTTGAGAAATAATATTTTGTCCAGTGGTTGCATCGAGAACTAAGATTATATTTTCTGGGGCTCCATTTTTTACTTTTTTTATTACGGTGACAATTTTTACCAACTCCTGCATTAGATCTGTTTTGTTTTGCAATCTACCTGCTGTATCTATAAACAATAGGTCTACCTTTTCATCGATAGCTTTTTCTACCGACTTATAGGCTAAAGATGCTGGATCCGATCCCTGCTCGGCCTTGACAATTGGGACATCAACTCTCTCCGCCCATACAGATAACTGCTCGATAGCTGCAGCTCTAAAAGTATCACCCGCTCCAATCATAACTGATTTACCAGCTATCTTAAATTTTGATGCAAGTTTACCAATTGTCGTCGTCTTACCAGATCCATTAACTCCTACAACCACAAGAATTTGTGGGACTGTTTTATATATAGGAATTGGCTTAGCTATCGGTTCTAATATCATAGTTATCTCGTCTATTAGATATTCTTTTAGCTGTGTCACCTCAATCTTTTTTCCGTATGCTTTTGAAGAAATTTTTTCTGAAATCTTTAAAGCAGTTTTACTCCCTACATCTGATGAAATTAGAATGTCTTCAAGTTTCTCCAAAAATTCATCATTAAATAAAATTTTCCTTGCATCTGGCTTACTTCTAAATAGATCAAGAGCTTTTTTTACAACCGATTTAGCCTTTGCTGCTTTTTGACTATCTTTATCGGTATTTCTACTTTTTTTGATGATATCTTCATTTAAAACCTGACTTTCTTTTGGGTCACTAGTTGACTTTGACTTAATCTCATTTTTTCCAAATGTCTCTACAGGGGCTTTCTTCTCAATATCCACTTCAACTTCGGTTTCTGATACCTCTTTGACGGCTTCATCTAGATTTTTTGTGAATTTTGAACTAGAGTTAAATAATTTATTTTTTAGCTTTTTGAAAAATCCTGTTACCATTTTTTAAAACCAACTTTCTACTTATACGTTCTTACTCTGACCTTACCATCAGACCATTCAATTGTAAGATCACTTTTATTTTTTAATTGAGATTTCGTGCTAACGATTTTTTCATCTTTATCTCGTATTACGGAGTATCCCCTGGACAAGACTTTTTTGTAACTTACGCTTTCCAACAATCTCGATACAGACAACAAATCTTCGGATTTCTTATTAAATTTATCCCGCAGATGCTTAAAAGCTAACCGATCTAATACCGCTAATTGTTTTTTTTTATCAGAGACAGAATATGAAATTCTTTTGAGCTTGGCTGATAGATCTTTATCCAGTAATTTTACATAGTTAACCATCTCGGAGAAAGCATCTTTAATATGATTATCGAGTTTGAGTACACTCATTGCAAGTGATTTCTTCATATCATTTAGGTTTTGATATGGACCTTTTAACTTTGCAGAAAATTGATTAAGCAAAGACATTTTTAAAAATGTTCTTTTTTCTGTACTATTTTTTAAATTAGTTGATAGGTGATTTAATTGCCCTAAAACTTCAGTTCGATTTGGTAGCGCAATCTCCGCCGCAGCTGTTGGGGTGGGAGCTCTCAAGTCTGCAACAAGATCTAGCAGAGTTATATCTGTTTCATGCCCAATAGCTGAAACTATTGGTATTTTTGCTTCTGATACCGCTCTGATAAGAGTTTCGTCATTAAAGGGCCATAAATCTTCAAATGACCCTCCTCCCCTGGCAATGATTAATAAGTCGGGTCTTAGCCCTTTAGTTTTAACTTTTTCCTCATGGAAAAAATCAATTCCTTCTATAACTTCTTTTGCGCATTTATTTCCTTGAACGGTAACCGGAAAGATAATAACCTTTACGTGAAATCTAGCTTGAACTCTATTCAAAATATCTTTAATAACTGCCCCTGATATTGAAGTTATGACTCCGACGCTAAGAGGATATTTTGGTAAAATTAATTTTCTTTCTTTACTAAATAGACCCTCAAATGTAAGTTTTTCCCTTCGCTTTTTTAACATGGCAAGAAGAGCACCTATCCCGGATGCTTGTATATCCTCTACTATTATTTGATATTTGCTATGTCCTGAGAAAGACGATAATCGACCTACTAATACAACTTCATTTCCTTCTTCAATAAGATCTCTGTCGGTTATTTTGGTTCCCCGCCATACAATGCTAGCTAATATTGATTTCTCATCTTTAAGATCAAAATATATGTGGCCAGAGGCTGGTCTACTAACTCTACCAAGTTCTCCCTTAACCCTTACATATTCAAACTCCGTTTCTAATGTCCTTTTTATCGATTGGGATAAGGTGGTAACAGTAAATTCTGGTATGTTCTCTTTTGTCATAGTCTTTAGATAACAACTGATTTTTAATTCTTTATTTAATAAGCTCTATGAGTATCATGATCGATAAGGATTGGAAAGAGAATGAAAATTTTGATTATTGGAAACGGTGCACGGGAACACGCCTTAACTTGGGCTATATCTCAAAATCCAAGATGTACCAAAATTTATTGTAGTCCTGGTAATGCCGGAACCGCTAAATTAGGAACTAATCTTGATATAGATATAGAATCAAATAATGAGATTCTAAAAAAGTGTTTGGAGTATTGCATTGATATAATAGTCGTCGGACCAGAAAAGCAATTTGAGCAAGGCTTAGTAAACGCTCTTAAAGAAAAAAGTATCTTGATATTTGGACCAACCAAAGAAGCGTCTCAATTGGAGACCTCAAAATCCTTCACCAAGAAAATGTGCAAGCAAAAAAAAATACCTACTGGAAATTATAAGATTTTTTCAAGAGAAGATGATGCAAAAAAATTTTTGAGGGAACAACCAAAACCATATGTAATTAAAGCAGACGGACTTGCTGCAGGTAAGGGAGTTTTAGTTTCCAGCAATATTGAAGAAAGCGACCAATTTATAAGCTCTATCTTTGAAGGAAAAATTGGATTAGAGAAAAGTAAGGTTATAATTGAAGAGTACCTTGAAGGTCAAGAAATGAGCGTTTTTTTTGCAATTGATAAAAATATAATAAAATTCGTGGGAAGCGCACAAGACTATAAAAGAGCCTTTGATTATGACCGTGGCCCCAATACTGGTGGTATGGGTGCCTTTTCGCCGTCTCCTTTACTAACCAAAAGAACTTTAGATAAGATCGTGAATAAAATTATTAATCCAACAGTAGAGTATATGAGAGAAATTGGCAGTGAGTTTTCAGGAATACTCTATGCCGGACTAATTTTGAAAAACGGAGAGCCAAAACTTATCGAATATAATGTTCGTTTTGGTGATCCCGAATGTCAAGCCCTGTGTGTTCGATTAGGTGCTCAGATATTGGATATATATTTTAGCGGTGCAAAAAATGAGTTATCTGGCTTGTCTATTAATGAGGCAAATGACAGTGCTATCACAGTAATTGTTGCAGAAAAAGGATATCCCAGAAATCCAAGAAGTGGTTGTGAGCTAAACGATATAGTTGATATAAAATATGATAAAGCATTAAAGATATTCCATGCTGGCACGTATTTTGAAAACAACTTTTTATGCAATGCTGGTGGACGAATTTTCAGTTTTACAGTCAGAAGCAGAAATCTGAACGAGGCCAGGACAATAGCTTATAAAGAACTAACAAAGATAGAAAATGACAATATTTTTTACAGAACAGATATTGGCAGCTATTAAATTAAATTTGTTTCTCGGGCATCCTTACAATTAAACCTTCCAAATCGTCGGTAACTGTAATTTGGCATGTTAGCCGAGAGGTTTTATCATCGGGAGAAAAAGCAAATTCAAGCATGTCACTTTCCATATCTTCTTTTTGGGGAAGTCTATCAACCCAATCATTATCAACATAAACATGGCAAGTGGAACAAGCACAGGCTCCTCCACAATCTGCTTCG
>CACAFI010000014.1 GCA_902531755.1 uncultured Alphaproteobacteria bacterium | reverse complement strand
CAAATGCTGACAGGTTTCATAAATATCATCAACCTCAAAAGCTAAGTGGCCAAAATTTCGTCCCTCTGTATATGTTTCTGAGCTATCCCAATTATATGTTAACTCAATCATTGCTTCAGGTTGATCAGGTGGTGCAAGAAAAATAAGTGTGAATTTACCTAGCTCATACTCCTTTCTACGAACTTCCTTTAGTCCAAGCAGGTTGCAATAAAAGTTTAGTGATGCGTCAATATCTCTTACCCTCACCATTGTATGCAAATATTTGATTGCCATTCTATTCCTATCCTTGTTAAAACTAGTGAAGAGTCTATTTTATGAGAAAGCGTGCAAATGACAATATCTGAAAAAGATAAACAGTCGGTAGAGGAAGAAAGAAAAAAATCTTTCACTACTAAAAGAGCCACTGTTGAGGACCTCGAAAATAGCCTCTTTACAATCTATCCTGTTTTAGATCATGGCCTAGTAAGGGTAATAGACTATATGGGTGATGATGATGCAATCGTTCAAGCAGCACGTGTTTCATATGGTGCAGGCACTAAGAAAGCACAAGATGATAACTCCTTAATTCGTTATTTAATGCGCCACTGGCACTCGACGCCATTTGAAATGTGCGAAATAAAGCTTCATGTGAAACTTCCCGTATTTGTTGCTAGGCAATGGATTAGACACAGGACCGCTAATGTCAATGAGTATTCGGCCCGCTATTCTATTCTTGATAAAGAGTTTTATATTCCTGACCCTGCTAATTTAGCTGCTCAATCGAAGATCAACAACCAGGGTAGGGGAAAAGTATTAGAAGCAGAGGACGCACAAAGAGTTCTAGAGATTTTAAAAAATGATAGTGACCGAAGTTATACAAATTATGAGGATTTACTTTCCTCTGATGGTAAACCCGGTTTAGCAAGAGAATTAGCTAGAATGAATTTGCCAACCAATATTTATACTCAATGGTACTGGAAAACAGACCTACACAATTTATTCAACTTTTTAAGGCTCAGAGCAGATAAACATGCTCAATATGAAATTAGGGTATACGCAGAGATTATAGGTGAGATAGTACAAAAATGGGTGCCTAAGGCATTTCAAGCATTTTTAGACTATCAAATGAATTCAATACACCTATCGAGACAGGCAATAGATTGCCTTAAAAAGAAACTAAAAGGTGAAAACATATCATTTGATAACTCGCAAATGTCAAAAAGAGAGTGGAACGAATTTCTAGAGTACTTCCCTGAAATGGAATAATATCAGCGATACACGCCATCCCATTTGTCAACCTGCTCTAGTTGACCTTCAGAGTTAACTTTTGGTCTGTTTTTAGAGAAAATATTTTCTTGGCCTACTACTCCATAGTCCATATAGCCTAATCTTGCTACAGGTCTTGCTTTCTTAGTATTGAACATACCATTTTCAATGTATTCATCATTTATATGTATGCCGACTACTTCGCCAATTATTGAATAATTACCTGTCAGGTTAGATCGATTAGTTCCAGGAAGATCAATAGTTTTCCACAGTTTGCATTCTAAAGCAGCACAGCAACCACTTACAAAAGGAGACTTTACTAAGTTGCTTTCTTGCTTTTTAATACCGGCTAAATTAAATTCGTCTACCTTTGGTTCAACAGGTACCGATGAAGAATTCATAGCATCGAACATATCTTCGGAAACTAGAGAGCAGGTGAAGTCACCTGTGTTTTCAATGTTACGTACGGTATCTTTATAAGTAATAGAACCAAAAATAACAAAGTAGGGATTATCTGAAATTGCATTAAAGTAGCTATGTGGTGCTAAATTGGCAACTCCTTCTTTATCAATTGACCCAATCCAACCAATAGGTCTTGGTGTTACTATTGCTTTGAAAGGGTCATGTGGGAACCCATGATCATTTGCCTGAGTTGTATAAAACATTTGTTATCCTACCGCATAAAAATTTTTATCGATCTAGAATTTGAAGGACGTCCTCCACCGTTGATTTAACTATGTTAACCATCACCGTCGGAATACCTTAAATATAGTTTGATTTCTCTAAAGAGACAACTTTTTTTGGCAGGGTCTACATCTTCTAATTTTCCTATAGCAATCTTATCTAAAGAAATATGTTTACTAATATTATTCGCTGTCTATTGAAGTTAGTTAGAAAGCCCACCAACCTTACTCTGTTCAACAGCGACGGATTTCATAGTAAACTTTTAATAATAAAAAACTAATTCCAATCAATTATTTTTGCCTGATTGATTACAGTTATAACTATGTATAGTCCTATTTGTCTAGTCTAAGTCGAACCGATCCAAGTGCATTACTTTTGTCCAAGCAGAGATGAAATCATTGACAAACTTAGCTCTGTTGTCATCACTTGCATAAACCTCTGCAATTGCTCTCAGCTCAGAGTTCGAAGCAAACATTAAGTCCACTCTACTAAAGTTAGTTGCCTTGTCACTATCTATTAACTCAAAGGAATTTATTCCATTTGGAACCAAGTCTGTGTTGATATCTAGAAGAGAAACGAAAAAATCATTACTCAATTTGTTCAGGTTGTCATTAACTAAGCCTGCCCCAGTAGCACTTATGCCCAGACATCTTAAGCCACCAATCAAAACAGTCATTTCTGGTGCAGTTAAATTGAGCAAATGAGACTTATCAAGTAACAATTCTTCAGGTGAAGTTGAGTATCCATCTTTCATATAGTTACGAAAGCCGTCCGCTATTGGCTCAAGGACTTCGAATGACTCAATATCGGTTTGTTCCTGTGTTGCATCCCCTCTACCAGGAGAAAAATCCAACGACTTACCAGATGCCTGCTCAACTCCAAGATTTCCCCCCAAAACAATAACATCCGCTATAGACGCATCCGTCTGAGAGGAGATTTTTTCATAGGAAGCAAGAATGTTTTCTAACTGCTGTGGTTTGTTAACTTCCCAATTCTTTTGAGGCAATAATCTTATCCTCGAACCATTAGCACCTCCTCTTTTATCTGTGTCTCGATACGTAGAGGCACTGGCCCAAGCAGTTTCAACTAATTGAGTTATACTAAGGTTGAGTTCTTTTATTAGTTCTTTGACTTTTTGTACGTCATACGATGTTGGACCTGCCGGAACAGGGTCTTGCCAAATCAAATCCTCACTTGGGATCTCAGGACCAATATATCTACTTTTCGGACCCAGATCTCTATGCAACAACTTGAACCAAGCTCTTGCAAACTTGTCGGCAAACTCGTTAGGATTTTTGTGAAACCGCTCAGATATCTTTAAATACTTAGGATCTTCACGCATTGCCATATCTGCAGTGGTCATCATTGTAGGTACTAATATTGATGGATCTTCCGCATCCGGTGCCATATCTTCCTGTCTTTGATTTTTTGCTTTCCACATATGTGCACCGGCTGGGCTTTTGGTTAGTTCCCATTCATATCCTAAAAGTAAATCAAAATATCCATTATCCCATTGAATCGGGTTTGACGTCCAAGCTCCCTCTATTCCGCTTGTAATTGTATCTCTTCCTAAACCGTTTCCAAATGAGTTCTTCCAGCCCAATCCCATTTGCTCGATTGGTGCGCCTTCCGGCTCGGAGCCTACTTGATTTGCATCGCCAGCTCCATGTGCCTTACCAAAGGTATGCCCACCAGCTGTTAGCGCGACTGTTTCCTCATCATTCATTGCCATTCTTGCAAAAGTTTCTCTTATGTCCCTGGCACTAGCAAGAGGGTCAGGATTACCGTCAGGACCTTCTGGGTTAACGTAAATCAAACCCATTTGAACAGCAGCTAGAGGATTTTCTAAATATCTGTCCCCAGTATACCTTCCGTTTTCTAGCCACTCTTGTTCAATTCCCCAGTAAATATCTTCTTCTGGAGCCCAAATATCTTCTCGTCCTCCACTAAACCCGAAAGTTTTTCCACCCATGGACTCAATCGCTACATTCCCAGTGAGTATCAGTAAGTCTGCCCAGCTTATCTTGTTACCGTATTTCTTCTTGATAGGCCATAACAATCTTCTCGCCTTATCTAAATTCCCATTATCTGGCCAGCTGTTTAACGGAGCGAATCTTTGAGCCCCAGTACCACCACCACCTCTCCCGTCTCCAGTTCTGTAGGTTCCGGCGGCATGCCATGTCATCCGGATAAAAAATGGTCCATAGTGACCATAATCTGCTGGCCACCAATTTTTGGAGTCTGTCATTAACGCATGCAGGTCCGATTTCAAACCATCATAATCGAGTTTTTTAAACTCCGACCTGTAGTCAAAGCTTGAGTCCATAGGATTGCCACTCTTTCCATTTTGTCGAAGTATTCCAGTATTTAGCTGGTTGGGCCACCAGTCTCTATTGGTAGTCCCTGCATCTTTTTGTGCGGTTGTTATTGCCCCATGGATTACAGGGCATTTGCTTGTTCCATCCATTTTTTCCCTCATGTTAGCAGTAGCATACGATCGCAAAATTTAGTTCTATAGTCAAACAATATATCAACGTGCATTGATTTTTGCGACACTTTGTCTAGATTTTTTGTTTACTAATATGCCTTATTTCTGGGGGATCAAAAGCTGTGATTTTGGGAGCTTCTTCTTGAAACTGTTCGATCTCTACGAGGCATGTATGTGCTGATGGGCCCTGAGCTAGCTGGGATGTTCCTACATCCTGTGTTAACACGTTCGGATTACCATGAACACAACTTATATCTCCACTTTTTGACGGATCCAACCAGGCTCCAGTTGGGATGTTAACAACACCTTGCATTATGTCTTCCGATATTTTGATCACTGCAAGGCAAGAGCCTCTGTCATTAAAAACCTTAACCACCATTTTATCTAATAAATCTCTAGCGTTGGCGTCATTCCTGTTTACTTCAATTATTGCTCTTCCATCTGACTTTTCACCATTTGCTACCTCACCATTATCTAATTGAGAATGAAGCTTAAATTTAGGTTGATTTGAAAGAAGATGTAGTTTGTACTTTGTGGCACTACCTAAATACTCTTTATCTTCATACCATTTTGGATAACCAACACAATCTGAATATTGAAAGCTGTCGATTTGCTTCGAAAAAAGTTCAATTTTCCCGCTAGGTGTATCTAGAGGATTTTTTTCAGGAGATTCAATAAATTGTTTAAGAAGTATTTGTTGATTGAGTGGTTCCGGATTTTTATACCATCCCTTTTTTTTAAAGACATCAAAGTCTGGAAACTTGTGGTTATTTTCTTGTAAAGCATTACTCTCGTCATATATCCACCTGATCCATTCCTTTTCTGTCTTATTATCAGTATAATCATTTTTTAGATCGAATTTTTCTGCAAGTCCTGAAAAAATTTCAAAGTCTGACTTACTCTCACCAACAGGCTCAATAACCTTTGACATGAAAACCATGTATGGGTCTCTTGGTGCAAGCGCGATATCTTCTCTTTCTAAAGGTGTTGTTACCGGCAAAACAATGTCGCTATGTTTTGCCAAAGCATTCCAACACCATTCATTGGAGATAATAGTTTCGGGTAGTTGCCATGCTTTAATCATCCTGTTCAAATCCTGATGGTGGTGAAAGGGGTTACCTCCTGCCCAGTAAATTAGTTTTATGTCTGGATAAGTTAGTTTTAAGCCATTGTAATCAAAGCAGGTCCCGGGGCTTTCAAGCATCTCTGAAATTCTTGCAACCGGAATGAAATTCTTTACGGCATTTTTACCTTGGGGTAAAGAGACAGCAGGTATTTTTTCATAATGATTGCCAATGCTATTCATTGCACTATACCCAAACCCAATTCCACCACCTGGTTTGCCAATGTCTCCTATAATACTAGCCAGAGCAATCGCTGCCCAGTAAGGTTGCTCGCCATGAGATTGTCGTGTTAGTGACCAACTGACAGAAATCATTGTTTTTTTTGACTTTTTTATTTTCTCAATAAGTTCAAAAATACCCTCTAAACTAATCCCAGTAATTTGTGATGCCCAATCTGCGTTTTTTGCGACTCCATCTGTATTTCCATTTAGATATTCAGTGAACTTTTCAAAACCCACCGTATACTTATTTATAAAATCTCTATTGGTTGCGCCGGCTTTATTAATTTCGTAACAAAGAGCCAGCATAAGAGCGACGTCTGAATTGGGTCTTAATGGGACCCATTCCATGTCATCTACAATATCTAAATCGGATTTCAATGGACTAATGTTTATAAATTTCACCCCGTTTGCTAGAGCCTTATTTAGATAGTCTCTTTGATTATGCGAACCTACTCCTCCTTGGTTTATTTGCCCATTTTTTAAAGGAACGCCCCCAAAGGCCAGGAAAAGTGAGGTATTATCTACGATTGAGTCCCAACTGGTAGTGTCAAAAAGGAAATTGTAAAAATTTCCTAGAACATGTGGTATTATTACTTCTGCGGCCGCATAACTGTAGGTATTTTTAGAATACGTATATCCTCCGATTAGATTTAAAAATCTCCTTAAATGGCTCTGAGCATGGTGAAATCTACCAGCGCTTGCCCAACCATATGAACCGGCATAAATACTTTCGTTTCCATAGGTAGAAATTACTCGTTTGATTTCAGTACTAACTAATTCAAATGCCTCTTCCCATGATACTTCTACAAATTCATCCTTTCCTCTTTTCACGCTTTTTTGGTTGTTCGTAGAATATAACCAGCCTTTTCTAATTGCTGGTTTGTGTATGCGCGCGCTACTTGCTACAGCGGATTCTATTCCCCGTCCTATATCTGATGGATCCTTATCTGGCGCAAAAGGAAGTAATTTAAAGTTTTTTTCTTTGCCTTTGCTTACCTTGTATGTTCCCCAGTGAGCTGCAGTAAATTTCATTTTCTTGATTATGAGAGTTTAAACAATTTGGCATCGATAATAGCACCTATTTAACTGTTTAAACATCATTTTTTTAAGGACTTATTATTTCAAATATTGGATTAGAAAAGAAAAGCGTACAAGAGAAGGTGGAATAAAGAATCGTTGCTACCTATCAGTAGTTTGGTAGACTATAATAAAGCGCAGAAGACGCTAACCTATTTGGCAGTAATAAGTTGAACAGTAAAAGGTGAATGCCGTGAACGTTAGATCAAAATTTTCAGACGTCGACTTCTTAACTAAAGCAGCTGGTTCCGGGACGATAGTGTCAAACGGATCGTCTCTGGAAGGGCGTATAACTTCGCCTAGCACAATATCGATTTCTGGATACATTAAGGGTGAAGTAAATGCCTCGGAGGTAGTCATCGAGAAAGAAGGAGTAGTTAAGGGCTCAATCTTTGCTGAGCACCTTATAATTATTGGAGATTTTGAAGGTGAAGTTACTGCAAATAAAATAACCATCGCATCTTCCGGTAAAGCCAAAGGAAATTTATCCTACAAAAGAGTGGCTATAGACGACGGTGCTGTATTAGATGTAAGTTTTCACAAAATTTAACTTGCTATTTAATGTAATTCGCCATGCTAAGAATACTTCTTTCAATTATTCTATCAGTTTTTGCTTTGCAGATATCATCCGAAAGTTATTCTGAAAGCTTTCCTAGGGTGTTGAGCTGTATAAAGGGCAAATCCGATGATTTTACGTTGCATCTAGTCACTCTAATAGAACAAAATGAGAAAGGAACCGGAAGGGCTTTTGTAGACGACAGATTGTTTAAACTTGTTCAGGATGACGGGATTTGGCTTGGTACCAGTGAAAAAGGAACCGAATTTCTGATTCTCGAAGATGAAAAGATTAAGATCATTTCGGGAAAAACTAATTGGGAAGGCGTGTGTTTCAGATCAGATGATGCGCTCACCCCCCTTGTGAAAACGGTCTCCCAGCCGCTTAGTATTAAGATTGAAAGTTTGACAAAGGAATTGCACAAACTAAAGTCGGAACTTGCTTTGATTGAGATAGAAAACTCTAAGCTAATTGAAAAAATTGAAAATAATATTTCTGATAATCAAATTCCGCAACAGAAAGTCGAGATTTTTTTAGAGGATGGTATGACCTCTAATGCAATAGTTAAGAAAATTAACTCAACAGAAAATTTAACTGGTTATATTGATTTTGTTCCTGAGGAAGGAAGCTTGGCAACAGGAAAATTATTTTTCAAAAATGGAGAAAGTAGAGAAAAGATTTTATCAAAAATTACACTTCTGCAAAGAGCAAATTTGGGAAGAGCTTGGCTGATGAGATCTAGGAATATAATATTGAAAAGTCCTAGAGAACTTTTGATACTAGCGTCGATTTTAGAAAAAGAAACAAGAAATGACTCGGAGAAACAACTTATTTCGTCAGTATTTCATAATCGATTATCCAAAGGTATGAAACTACAGGCTGACCCAACTGTCCTCTACGGACTGACAATGGGAAAGAACATTATTGCACGGAGTCCAACCAAAGCAGAGATAAAAGAAAAAACACCATACAATACATATATCGTAAAGGGGTTACCTATTGCTCCTATAAGTAATCCCTCGGTAGCATCTTTATTTGCGGCTGCTAGACCATCAAAAACGGAGTTTCTTTTCTTCGTATCTAACGGAAACGGAGGACATCGATTCTCTAAGACATATGATGGTCATAAAGAGGGTATTGAAATTCTGCTTACGAGGAAGAGAGAACAAAGAAAATCAACGAAATCGGGAGCAATAACTTATGTTACTTTACCGCCTGCCAAGCCAGTTTTATTGAAATAAATTAGTTATTAGACCTTAGGTAGCCTCTTAAGTAATCCTTTAGAATTCTTATTCTTCCCTCTTCTATGTATCTAGCGTTTGAAAGAGGGAAAATAGTTTCTGGTAGTTGTCGATCGAGTTCATTCATAAATTTATTTAGGGTAGATTGAACATGTAAAGAGAGAGGAATATCTTCTTTTAATAAGGTTTTTACAATTTTTCTTATTATATCTCTAAATAGGTCATTTGGTCTGACAGGCTCAAAGACATTTTCCGTGCTCCCTAAAGCTTTCAAAGCATCACAAAAAGCTATTATTTCGGAACCGGTCGCTTTCTTAATTATATCTGAAACAAAAGACAAGGCTTTGCTGTCCTTGGTTTCAACTAAATCTTCTATATTTTGAAATAGATTTCTCGCATTTTCTTGGAAACTAACCATTCTAGGTGTCTTCTTTTCAAACTTCGTTTTCTGAAGCCGGCCTTGTTGCAGTGCTAACTCCTTTGTTATTTCAAACTTTGTCTCGGTAGAAAACCTAAAAGAATTCCCAAAACATTTTTCTAGCTTATCCCAACACAAAATTGTGTCCACCGTTCCGATGGCATCTATACCAAGACTTAGCTTTCTTCTATTCGGAGTTTCCTGATCTTTCATCTGCCTGCTTCCATACCATCTCCGTGGATTGGAATGAGAATATCATCTAATGGGTGAAAATGCTATAGTTTTTAATTTTCCCAAATAGAAATCATAACTTCGGGATTTCTCTTGTAACCACCCAAGAATGAAGGTCGAAAATCACATAACCTTGCTTTTATTTTTTTTCCTGAATATATTTTTTGGGTCACTTCTCTGGAACTATCCTCACATAGTTCTCCTAGTTTAATCTCATGCGGTCCCATATTAAAGATTCTGGTATGTGCTGTTGTCACGATGACTTTAGTCTCGGACACTATTGACAGGTTTACCCACTGCCCGAAACATTCACGTAGTTTCTCTAAATTATCGGTAATTGAACTCAGGTTCGCTTCATTAGTTCTATGCATTTCTATACCTCTCTGTTATCGTCTCAGGAGAGCAAGATTAATGCCAATTTAAGTTATAATATTATGTTTTAACAGTTATTAATATATCAAATTGTGTATATGTTAGAGAGACTTCAGAAATACTTTTCTCAGATAATTTAATATTTAAACGAGCGATTGCTTTTTTGTAAGCATCTTTTCTCGTAGTTAATTTTAAAAAATGGAACTTTACAGCTCGCACACTATTTTCAATAGACATAAACTTACTTTTCTCTAAACTGCAAATTAGAAATGTTTCTTTAGATCTTAGCCAGGTAAATGAAGAAGCATAAAACTCAAAAAGTCTATTTTCGTGACTCATAAATGTAAGTTTACATTGATAATCTTTTTTCTCGGGTTGGAAAGGGTAGCTTGGTTTATTTGATTTAATCGAATGCAGATTATTAGCATAAAGTTCTTTGTGTTCTCCGAGCGTAGGTGGCGTTAAATTCGAGGAGTGAAAATCCTGAAATTTAACTGGATTACCAGCTACCTTCCACTTTTTTGCCTCGCCGAAAGGTTGCTCTATTTCTAATATCATGTTTCTTTCTCTAATATGTTTGTCTTCAAAGATCTCTCTTACATTGTTAACTGGGCCAAAAGGTACTTTGCCCCCGAGTAAATTGACTAATTCTTTTTTTCTAAACTCTTTTGTCCAAAGGTTGATTTGTTTATTTAATTCATTTCTATTTTTTGCTCTTAAGGCAATGGTTCCATATTTCAAATCATTTAGAAGATCATCAAAACCAATTATTTTTTTGAGAACATTCCAGTAAGAGTCTTCAACGATCCCTATTGCAATAAAACCATCTTTAGCATTATAAATTCCAAACGGGGCCAACAAAGGGTGCCCGTTGCCCTCTGGTTTTGGTATAAGTTTATTAAAATCATATTGATAAATTGCTCTTTCGCACATGCTTATAATGGCGTCATACATAGCAACTTCGACAAACTGAGCCCTACCAGTATCTCTTGACTTTAATATTGAAGCCAAAAGACCAAAGGATAGTAGAGAGCCTGAAAAAATATCCGCGATACCTGGACCTACTTTAAGGGGTGTCTTTTCATCGTATCCTGTTAAACTGATTAAACCTCCCATCGCTTGGGCGACTACATCATATGAGGGCCAATTTTTGTAAGGGCTTTCTCCAAAGATTTCTGAACCAAAACCGCTTATCGAGCCGTATACAATTCTCGGGTTGACTTTCGACACCTCATCAAATGAAAGGCCTAGCCTTTTCATGACGCCTGGTCTAAAGTTTTCGACTAACACATCACTTATTTCAATCAGTTTTTTTAAAAAAACAAGATCTTCAGCATTTTTTAAATCAAGGCTGATGCTCTTTTTATTTCTATTCAAACTGATAAAATAACCTGACCAATCTCTTTTAATGTCATTATCTTTAAAAGGTCCACTCCTTCTGCTGGAGTCTCCCTCAGCACTTTCAATCTTTATAACTTCTGCGCCATGGTCAGCCAATAACATTGTAGCATAGGGACCGGACAGCATTCTACTAAGATCCAGGACCCTTATTCCCTCTAAAATTCCTGGTTTAAGTGATTGACCTTTAGCTTTCATTGAAAAATTCCAATATAGTTTCTAAAAAGGAAAATCACAGAAAGAGGTTCCCCGAAATAAATTATCAACTTTTACACAATTTCTTCAAAAAGAAACTGAAAAAGCACTATAGAGTTAAGATTTTGCTTCTCTATTTAAGTAAGGCAATGTTTCTGCCCCTTGAGGAACGGAAGTTAAATTTGGTGAAGCGTCGACTGCATCAGAACAAGACTCCACATAATCAATCTCCTCTGACTTTCTTTTATAGCTATCTAACTCATATAAGTCTCTTTTATTAATTTCTTCGAGTATTTTTACGGATAGTAACTTCAATTCAATTAAATGTCTTTGAAAGTTCAAAAAGGTTTTATCAGCTCTAAAATCGTTGTCATCTCTTTTACTCAGCTCTTTTTTGTTTCGCAAAGCTCCTTCAGCTGACTGTCTTTCAAGCTTTTTATTGACTGACTCAATTATTGACGCTGAGGGAATAATCGATTTGTAAAGCGTCAATATTGTTTCATCAGAAAGTTCATTTAGTTCTTTTTCAAGCATAGTTTACCACCATTTGTTTTGCAGATTTTTATTCTGCTATTTAATAACGTCCTATGCTGCTCAAAAGTTAGCCTCTTTATTTTTTTATGTCATATATGTCATATATACATACAATTTTTTTTGCTTTATATCAACTCAATTAAGTTTTTTGGCTAAAATCAACTAAGGGATCAGAGGTGCTAGCGCAAGTGTTGTTTCAATATTTCAAGACTATTGTGGTTGAAGATGTGCAACAATTTTCAAAAATTTTATTATTTTGCTATAAAAAAAATAAAAATGTGCTAAAAATTATAATGAAACTGTCAGTATTCGCTTGGAGGGGTAATGCGTATTAACTTATTATTGAAGATAACATTAGTTGTTTTGGTATTGCTAGGGCTCTCACTAAGGTCTGCAGTATCTGCCGGAGGCTCTGATGAAGAAGTGTTTCCTCCCAAAACGCTAGAAAAATTGAAGAAAAATTTTACCACTGAGCAAAAGAAAACAAAAAACGACAGTGAAGTGAGAGACGGGGGAGATGCTCAAAAATCAATAGCAAAAGACAATAAAGATGCAACTACTAGCAAAAATAAAGAGAAAAGCTCAGGTTCTGATCAAAAAAGTACCGAGCGAGGAGATAGTGCCGGTGATGTGTTAGAAGACGAACCGTTAATAGCAGACCTCACATCTATAATTGATAAGGATGGCATTGGTGAAGTAAATGTTGTTTGGAAAATTTCGAATGATGGAAACTCTTATAGAAACATTCCTGGTGCTACAAACCAGTCGTTCACCCCTAGACAAGAGCATGTGGGTAAAACTTTGCGGGTTGCGCTTACGTATTTGGACGGGCAAGGTAACTTGGAAACTTTAACTTCTGCCGCCACAACCCCCGTAATTAATGTTAATGATAAGCCCACTGGTGTAGTAAGGCTTACCGGCGAAAGCGCTGAGGACAGTGCGCTTATATTAGATGTTTCTGATGTGTATGATGAGGATGGTATGGGTCCTTTTAATTTTACGTGGCAACGAACTTCTCCCAACACTGGTTGGGAAAATTACACAGAAGATGACACCGAAGTCTTGAATTTGAGGCAAGAACACGTTTCTTACACTTATCGTGTACGTGTTGAATACATTGACGGTTTTGACAATAGAGAGGTTATCTACTCGAACGAGAGTGAAGCAGTAAGAAATGTCGACGATCCTGTGCTAGGCGATGTCGTTATTATCGGTGAGGAGAAGGAAGGTGCTGTATTGGAGGCACGAACCGACTCTCTTTCTGATGATGATGGCATAGCATCGATCGATGTTGCTTGGGAACGAAGTAGAGATGGAAGAAATTGGGTTTCTCTAACAGGGGAGAATACAAAAAGGTTAAACCTAGATCAGACAGTAGTTGGAAGCCAAGTTAGGGTTAAGGCAACATTAGTTGACAGGTTTGGTGTTGAAACAGTTCTGCATAGCCAACCAACAAGAATTATAGAGAATGTTAACAATGTACCCGTTGGAAATGTTCTTATAAGAAGAGTTTCTAACTAACTCACCAAGTTTTCTTGACCTTATTTACTGCTTTTGGCAAGATTATCTTTGAGTAAGTCATTGGATGTAACAGGCTCGCTGGTATGTCGTCTTATAGAACCCTCGTAGTAGGCTCCGTCCTCAATAGCGATTGTTTCATGAAAAGTATCTCCCTCTACTCTTGCTGACGAACCAAATCTCACTTTTTTTCCATACACTGGACCAATTATTCTGCCTTTGATAACTAGATCATCAGAATTAACAGAACCAACCACTTTTGCTGATTTTTCAATAACTAACTTTGACGCTGTTATTTCTCCTTCGAGAACCCCATCTAATTGAAGAGCCCCTTTTGAAGATATTTTTCCAATTATTTTAATCTCTCTCCCTAATAGTGATGGCGATGAGCTGATATTAGAGCTACTTTCAGAAAAAATGTTTGTACTCTCCTCTTTAACCGACTCTTTCGTAAATGATTTCGTCTTATCAGAATTTGCTTTTCTATTTTTCCAAGAACTAAAAATCATTATTTCCATAAACTACTTATTTAATGAATGTTTGTGTTATCAAAGTACCACAAAAATAAAAAAAGTTAATTAAAATAAGAAATGCGCAATAAGTTTTTTGATTGATCGACTATCCATCTATATGGTAGCTTGTATAAAACAATCAGATTTGAGGAATAGTGTTATGAAGAAATATTTTTTACTTTTTGCTCTAGCAGTCGGCGGGCTTTTTGTCGCCGGTTGTGAAGCACCAACAGTATCTCCAGATGCAGTGTCTTGTTCCAAGACTGGAGGATGTAGTTAAGCATCAAACTTATAGTTGTCGTTTGGCTCCGAGTAAAAAGCTATATTCGGAGCCTTTTACTTCCAACGCCGATGCGGCCAGTACCATTGGGTGGGGTGCGCATTAACCCGTCTCTCTAGGCTAATATTCATATTTTTTGTCATAGAATATACTGTGTCGGGCTTTATGGGTTTATCAAAGCTAACCTCAATGAAATCACCATCGGTTCTGATACCATATGCGGGTATTAGTAAAGCATTATACTTTAGTGTCATTTCAGCAATTGATGTAGAGGTCTTAGCAGGTTTACCTAGAAATTGAAAATAATTACCTTCCTTTACGGCTTGATCGATCATTAGAGCTATCACTCCTCCTGACCTAATCAAGGAAATCATTTTCCTAGTTCCAGAAGTGCCTACTTCAAGTATGGGTTCACCTCCCTCTTTAATGGCACTTAAATGGAGTCGTTCATAAAACATATTTCTGTTTCGCTGATAAAGCGCTCCAGATGTTAGCCCATTATCATTTAGCACTGCTCTGACTGCTTCCCAGGAGCCAATATGCCCAGATATAACTATTATCGGTCGGCCAGAATTTTTTGCTTCAATAAGTGGGTTTAATTCTTTTTTTTTATATTTTATTTTATGACTACGTTTTTGAAATTCTTTATTAAACATAAGCTCAATAAAACTTTTACCAATCATTTTTGAGTTTTCTTTTATGAACTCTTCCCTTTTACGATACGACATATTTGGATACACAATCCTTAGATTAAAGTCGACTCTTTTATAGAATTTGCTAACCCAAGGTAATATAAATTTGCAAAGCTGTCCTCCCCAATAAACTCGTTTTTCAAAAGGTAAAATTTTCAAAATTGTGATCAGTAAATAGAAGGGTATTATCTCAAGGAACTGACGGAGCATTTCTATTTCAATCTACATCAAAAAACTAGCTTAGCTAGGTGTTAGGGTATATTATCATTATCATTTGCCTCCCCTCAACTTTGGGAATGACATCCGGTTTGCCAAGGTGGGCAGTGTCTAATACTACCCTTTCCATTAATTCTGCACCCAATTCTTGATGAGCCATCTCTCTACCCCTGAACCTAAGCGTTATTTTCACTTTATCTCCATTCTCAAGAAACTTTGTAACGGAACGCATCTTGACTTCATAATCATGTTTATCGGTATTAGGTCTGAACTTTATTTCCTTAAGTTCAATTGTTTTTTGCTTTTTTCTTGCTTCCGCTTCTCTTTTTTGTTGATCATATTTAAACTTACCAAAGTCCATGATCTTACAAACTGGAGGCGTAGCATTGGGAGATATCTCAACAAGATCCAGGCCCGCCTCGCTTGCCATGATGTTTGCATCCTCCGGACTTACAATTCCTACCATATTTCCGTCTGCATCGATTAGACGAACTTCTTTGCATATAATTGATGCATTCACTCGAGTCGCCACTTCCTTTTGCCCCGAGGTCATTTCCTGATGTCTCCTTACGATTTCAAGCTCCTTTTTATTGAATTAGTTTTGTTTATTTGTTTACGACAATCTTATTTCTATTTTCTCTTAGGTCTGGTGGTGTAGCTTCCATAGAGAACTCTTTGATAGCATCATTCAAAGAAATTGTTTTTGAAACCTTCTGCCCTAGTCGCCTTACGTTTACGGAGCGGGTTTTGACTTCTTTTTCTCCTACGACAGCAATTATAGGGACTTTTGACAGGGAATGCTCTCTGATTTTGTAATTGATTTTTTCGTTTCTATTGTCAACCTTACATCTCAAACCCACGTTTTTAAATGAGCTGGCTATTTCATTAATATAGTTGTCCATATTTGTTGTTATCGAGGCAATTACAATTTGTGTTGGAGCGAGCCAGAGGGGAAGTCTGCCAGTTGTGTTTTCAAGCAAAATTCCAATAAACCTCTCAAAAGACCCAAGAATTGCTCTATGTAACATCACCGGTGTTTGTTTTTCTCCCATATCGTTTATGTAGGTAGATCCCAATCTGTCTGGCAAAACAAAGTCGACTTGTAGCGTTCCACATTGCCAATCTCTGCCCAATGCATCCGTTAATACAAATTCTAGCTTAGGACCATAAAAAGCTCCTTCACCCTTATTTATCATGTAGTCGTAACCTGCCATTTTTGTCGCCTTTTTTAACGCTTGTTCAGCGCGATCCCAAACTTGATCATTACCAGCCCTATTTTCTGGCCTATCAGAAAATTTTATCTTAAACTCCTCGAACCCCAGTTCTTCATAAATTACAGATAAAAGATCTATAAACCTTTTTGTTTCACTTTCTATTTGCTGTTCAGTGCAAAAGATATGAGCGTCATCTTGTAAAAAAGCTCTTACTCTCATTAGACCATGTAATGCTCCAGAAGGCTCATTCCTATGGCAAGCTCCAAACTCCGCCATTCGTAAGGGAAGGTCTCTATAAGATTTTAAACCCTGATTATAAATTTGAACATGACATGGGCAGTTCATTGGTTTTAAAGCATTTATTCTTGGTGTTTTTTCTTGTTCATCTACCTCAACTATGAACATATTTTCCCTAAATTTATCCCAGTGCCCTGATTTTTCCCAAAGTCTTCTATCTACGATTTGCGGTGTTTTTACCTCTAAATAACCATTATGTTCAAGTTTTCTAGTCATATATTCTTGTAATGTAGAGTATAACTTCCACCCTTTTGGATGCCAAAAAATACTGCCAGTAGCCTCCTCTTGAAGATGAAACAACTCCATTTCTCTTCCAAGTTTTCTATGATCTCTCCTTTCGGCTTCTTCTTGTCTGAAAAAATACTGCTTCAGTTCCTCTTTGCTTCTAAAAGCTACTCCATATATTCGCTGAAGCATTTTATTCTTGCTATCACCTTTCCAATAAGCACCGGCAACTCTTGTAAGTTTGAAAGCGTCAGCAGGCACCTGTCCTGTATGAGCTAAATGCGGCCCTCTGCAGAGATCTTGCCAATCTCCGTGCCAGTACATTTTTATATCTTCACCCGTTGGAATATCTTGAACTAGCTCGACTTTGTAAGGCTCGTTTCTTTCTTTGTAAAACTTTAGGGCTCTAGCACGATCCCATGTTTCTTTTTTCACAGGGTCTTTTTTTTCAATTATTGACTTCATCAACAATTCAATCTTTTCTATATCATTCTCAGAAAAAGGTTCATCTTTATCAAAGTCATAATAGAAACCATCTTGGATAACTGGACCTATAGTTACTTTTACATTTGGCCATATCTCTTGAACAGCCCTAGCTAAGATATGGGCACAATCATGTCTAATTAATTCGAGTGCTACTTCTGTATCATTAATAGTATGTATTGTTATAGAACAATCATTCGTAAGTTTGGTTGAAAGGTCAGTCAAGTTACCATTTACAGAACAAGCAATTGATCTTTTTGCAAGAGATGATGATATTTCTTTTGCTAATTCAAAACCAGTTATGCCAAAATGGTACTTTCTTAGGGATCCATCGGAAAGTTCAATAGCTATTTCTGTGTCTTCAGTCAGATTTAAACTCACTCTATACTTCTTTAACTTGCTTTACTAAAAGATAAAGTCCTATATGCATCAATTAATAGCTCTTCCATATTTTTCATATTGAAATTGTTTATTACATAATTACGGCCTGTTCGTCCAGTAAAATCCCTTTTTCTCGAATTCATCCTTAGTAGGTCGGTCAAATTTTGTGTAAGTTTCTTTATATCGCCATTTACGGTCAGGTAGTCATGAAATTCGTCAGGTACAAGTTCTTTATTTATAGAATTTTGCCAACTCACTACTGTATTAGCCATCGCTAAAGCATTCAGTATATCTAAAGAGTAGAACTCGTTTTTATTATTTAGTTCTAAGTATATAGTTGATAGTTTGAGGCCGGCTTCTAAATCAGTTAGCTCATCCATCAGGCATAAAACACTATTCCTATTTTTAAAGTATTTTTCTTCAAATTCACTTACTTGTTTATTATTTGCTCTATTTTTTAAAACTACAATATAAGGTCTTATATTTTCTGGTAGTTTCTCTAGATTGGCCGATAATTTTATTATCTGATTTTGCCATTTTTTTGAATGAAAATAGGCTTTAGTAAAAATTATGTGTCTTGGTTTCTCAAGCATGCCCCATTGGGTTGCTAAAGAGATAGTTCTTTCTTGGCTAATTTTCTTTTCGTCAAATATTGTGAAATCTACAGGTACTGGAACATAAAACAAATCTATGTTTTTTCTAGAATACTTGGTAAGTAGTTCTTTGTAAGCTGTTTTGCTGGGTACCAGAGTAGTTACTCGAGGTATGAATTCTCCAAATATGGTCTTGTTTAAAAGACCTATTACAGTTTCTTCTGATGTGGCTTTTAGTAAAGAAAATATTATTTTGATACGACAGCTTTTGCTAACCTGCAATGCAGCTTTATAGCCTGCCATGTCATATACATGTATTGTGGCTATGGATTTTGATGACACTATCTTACAAATTTCTTTGATGATAGCTTTGTAATAAACAATATCTGCCGAAGTAGCACTTTGACTGGCAATTTCAGCACCCCATCGCTTAAAATATGATAATTCTCTGCCTAGGGGAGCGAAAACATATGAATTACAATCGTTATCTTTCAATATTTTTGAATAAGCAGCAATTGCTCTAATCGAAATCTCATCATGTAGGCTGGTTAGAAGTTGAAGAATGTTCATGGCTGTGTAATTATCTGGTCAAATATTATAGAAAACAAATAGAATAAAGATATGAGTAAAACACACTTTCATAGACTCGATAATGTACAAAAACTAGCCTTTTCACAAGTTATTGGTGACAAAAAAGGAAAAAAATCACCAGGTGTTGTATTTTTGAGCGGTTTAAAATCAGACAAAGAAGGGACAAAAGCCATTTATCTTTCTAAGTGGGCAGAAAAAAACAAAAGAGATTTTTTAAGATTTGACTACAGAGGGCATGGAGCTTCATCAGGAAGGTTCGAAGATATGTCAATTTCAGATTGGCTTGAAGATACAAAAAATATAATTATCGAGCATACATCTGGTCCTCAGATTTTGGTTGGATCCTCGCTTGGAGGTTGGATATCACTATTATTTGCAAAATCGTACCCCCAAAAGGTTGCCGGAATTATTGGTATAGCAGCCGCGCCCGATTTTACCGCTAAATATACTAAAAATAATCTCTCCAAACAGCAAAGACAAGAGCTAAAAAATACGAGGAAACTATCTTTTCATTCTGAATATTTTGAACAACCCCTAATAATTACTCAAAAATTAATTGAAGATGGAAACAAACATTTAGTCTTGACTCAGGAGCAAATCATAAAATGTCCGGTCAGGCTTTTTCATGGGTCTCTCGATAATGATGTGCCTCTCTCTACGAGTATCGAGATATTGAAAATATTAAATAGCGATGATATACGTCTTCAAATTATAAAAGGCATAGATCACAGATTCTCAACTCCGGACTGTCTTGAATTAATCAAAGAAGCGGTTGAACAAATGTCGCTAGCTTAAAAAAATACTAAAGATAATAATAATAAAGCCAAAAGCAGACAAAGAAAGAGCAAGATAATTTATAATTAATAACTGTTCGAACGTAGCCTTTTCATTGCCTTTTTCATGATCTTTCGTGTACTTACGAATTTTAACACTACTATATATTACTATAGCGAGCCCTAATAAACCAAAAAAGCATAGAAAAACACCTAAGCTAACTAAAATTTTTGCCATTGTTAAATTTCAATATATGAAAATTTATAAAAAATATACAAATAGATTACCCCCAGTAAAAATTTATTGCAAAATTAACAAAATATTCATACTTTCAGATCGTGCCTCTATAGCTCAGCTGGTAGAGCAACTGATTTGTAATCAGTGGGTCGGGAGTTCGAGTCTCTCTGGGGGCACCAGAATCCGAAATGTAGGTTTTTGTTGATTGCCCTTGTCTACGAGGTTTGTTCCAACCTCAGAAATGATAGAAAAATTGAGGAGATTATCTCCTCAATAATAAAGCGTCTCTATATTACCCCCAACATCCTGCTGTTGCAAAATCTAAAACTTTGGGTAATATTTTTGGGATGAAACATCTTCTGAAACATATAGTAAGTACCTTCTCAGTTTTTCTTTTGAGCTTGAGTTTGAGTTGGGGTGATGACTTTAAAAGGGCTTTTAATGCATACAAAAAAGGTGACTACACCATCGCTTTTGAGGGGTTTAAAAAATTAGCCGAGCAAGGAAATGCTGCAGCACAGTATAATGTAGGGTGGATGACTACTCAGGGTAAAGGCACTGCTCAAGACTTTAGTGAGGCAGTCAAGTGGTACACTCTCTCCGCAAAGCAAGGATATTCTACAGCTCAGTATCATCTAGCAATGAAACATTACGAAGGTAAAGGTGTAATTCAAGATTACAAGAAGGCATTGAAATGGTTTCTTCTTGCTGCGGAGCAAGGAAATGTGCTTTCACAATATAATTCAGGATTCATGTTTTATGAAGGGAAAGGAACTATCCAAGACCATAAAGAAGCATTAAAATGGTATACTCTAGCAGCTGAACAGGGATATGCCTCTGCGCAGACTTATCTGGGGACGATGTATTATGCAGGGCAAGGTGGTTTAATAGAGGATATAGTCTATGCTCATATGTGGTTTAACATAGGTTTTTCTAACGGGGATGAGAACGGAGGTAAAAACAGAGACGTCGTAGCTAAACGCATGACCCCATCCCAAATAGAGAAGGCACAAGATTTAGCAAGAGAATGTGTTAAGAAGAATTACAAAGGCTGTTAATAATTTGAATCAGTCAGACAAAATGACGGAACGTGAACTGTTGATTTTAAAGATGCGTTTTGGAATTGATATGCCGAACCAAGAGAGTTGGACACTTCATCAAATCGCAAAGCTCTTCAACATATCTTATGAGCGTGTCCGTCAGATTGAGGTGCGAGCATTAAAAAAACTACGTAACAATCCTGACATGCTGGAACTCAGACACCTTGTTATTGACGTTGGCCTAGAGAAATCGCCTAGTCATGGTTCTAAAACCTAACTTGGGTCTTAGAAAATCTTATCTGTAGTCTCTTTTTCCATCTACCCTTATTCGCTGATACAACGTCTCAGGTAGATTGTAGGCTTGATAGATATTGTTAGAGATTGATGCCCTGTTTTGGTAAACAGTCTTAACTATCCACTTAGCCCCTTTGAAGCCAAGATATCCCAGTATGCCAAGAAACATTAAACTATTCATTATACACATGACAATAAGGTAGCAGAAGTTTCCAGATTATCAAATGCGACATTTTGTATATTTCACAAATAAAAAAAATGCTACCACCAATTTTAGCTTGAAATCTTTTGGGTTCTCTTGTGACCCAAACCAGCCTCAATCCATGGTTCATCCATTGTGCAGGTAGACAGGTCAGCTAAGTCGAAAAATGCCTTCATTGTTTGACCTGAGGGCTCTACGTTCGGTCCCCATGAGCCATCATGCTCTACTATAATTGCCACTACATTAGGATTTTGCCAATAAAACTTTGCATCGCTGACACCTGAATTAGATTTAGCATTTTTACAAAAATTCAATGCTGCCATACCAAAGTCATCTCTACTAGCACCACTTTTCATTTCCCATTTTGAGACCTGCAACATTTAATGTTCCTCCCTTATTAAGTTTAATATATGAATTATTTAAACAGAATTAAATATTGTGGTCAATTTTTGAAAAAGTTTTCAGATAGTGACATAAGTATGAATATTGTAGCCTTGAAACTTTACTAGTAGGAGAAATCCTATCTGTAGCACACCTCCACAAGATACTTCCTGTACACCCTCTATGTCCCATGCTTGGGAAGGGTAGACAAAAATTAAGCATGCTCAATAGAAAATGTTTTATCAATTAGTTCTTATTATGCATTGGAGAAAAAAGATTTTCTAAAATATTGACAAAAGGGACATATTCAAATAATTAAGTTCACTTTTAATACTATTTCTTGTGAGAATTTTATGGAAACAATACTAATTGAATCTGGGTATTATTCCCATTTGTTTAATGATGACCCTGTAAGGCCTCACTTAACAGAAGAATTTAGGTTATCCAACAATAGACTGGGATTAGCTTTAATTGATAATCATAATTGTAAGGCGGCAGTCTGCATCGCAATTTCTAACGAAGTTCCGACAAATGAAATTGAATTAGATGAGTTCTCCTCGGACAAGACAAACATTGAAAAATCGATAGCAATATTTTACACAATTTGGAGTTACGATAAAGGATGTGGTCGTAAGATGTTGTTTAATGCTGTAGATTGGCTTCAAAAGAATAGACCTGAAATTAAGCGCTTCGTTACGCTGAGTCCAAAGAACAATATGGCAAGAAATTTTCATCTTAAAAATGGAGCTAAAGAATTAAGTGTTAATTCAGATTCACTTAACTTCGAGTACTTTATATAGATTATGGTTCTGGTCAATTATTACTACATTGTAACTTGCAGCCCACGAACATACTACCTATAAAGCCCCACTGTTCCGTGCGTGGAAGAGGTAGACCAAATGGTAGACCAAAATGGTTTAAATGATGCAAAAATCTATGTTAAACTACACGTAAGTAGCCAAGAAAAGCTTATCATAGCTGGTAGAGCAACTGATTTGTAATCAGTGGGTCGGGAGTTCGAGTCTCTCTGGGGGCACCATTGTCTGAAATGTATGTTGGTGTTGATTGCCCTTATCTACAAGGGTTTTAAGGGGTCTTAGAAGTTCTTGTAGGTTTTGTAGGGTACTAAGGGGGTCAGCCAACTACCGAGAATAGGTTGAACAACCGAGAATAGGTAGTTCCCTCGGTTGTTGAGAGTACCCAATCAACACCGATTATTTAAGAAAAAGTAGTAATAAAGATCAAAGCTGAGATGGATGCTGGTATACGAATTCCACAAAAAACCAACAACTAATTTTACAAAAATAACAAAATAATTTAGTTTTACTTGTGAACTGAAAGGAAGTCTCATGAACTCTGAAATAGATCGTAAAATAGCTGTAATATTTGTAGCTGATGTAGTTGGCTATTCCAAACATATGGAAAAGGATGAGAATGCTACTATCAAGAGTTACAATGCTTGTGAGAAAATTCTTAATAAACTTCTGAAGAAGTACAAAGGCTCAGTCTTTAACACAGCTGGTGACTCAGTATTGGCAGAGTTTCCAAGTGCTGTAAATGCCGTTGAATGTGGTGTTGATTTCCAGAACGAAATCAAAAAAAGAAATCAATCAGACAAAACAGATGTAAAGCTAGAATTCCGTCTCGGTATCAATATGGGAGATGTTGTTAAGAAGGAAGGTAACCTGATAGGTGATGGTGTTAATATTGCGGCAAGGTTAGAAGCTCTCGCCCAACCTAATGGTATTACTATATCGAAAAGCGTCTATGACTTTGTCGTACCTAAAACTAAGATGACCTTTAATGACCTTGGTGTTCAAAAGGTTAAGCAGAATGAGTTCCATGCTTTTGATATTCTTCTTGATCCTTCACAGAAAAGAACTCTTAAGACCAAACCTAAATCCAATATGCCTCTCATTGGTGCTATCGCGGCTGCTTTAATTATTTCTTTTCTTTGTTTTTCTTTTTATTTTTCTGATTTTTATAAAGGTAGTGAAGGAAAATCATCAGAAAAAAGTCTGACAGCAGATATGCCATCTATTCTGGTTATGCCTTTTGAAAATCAAACAGGAAAAAAAGAGAATAACTTCGTTGGAGAAGGGTTTACGTCTAGCTTGATAAATATACTTTCTCAAAGTAAGAAGCTTCAAATCCACTCCTCAAGTACTGGAGAATATATAAAAGAAAACAAGATACCCAAGGAAGAGATCAAGAACTTATATAATGTTGAATATATTTTAAACGGGTCTATACAAGGCATTACAAATAACTTTAGGGTTTTTATAGAACTTACTGATATAGCGAATAATGAAATCCTGTGGACAGAGTTATTTAAATTCAAAAATATAGATGATATTTTTGAAATTATGGACAACCTTGGTGTTTCAGTTTTGCGAGAACTTAATCTCAAGTTTTCGATTGACTCCGACCATTTAATTTCACGAAATCCTAAAGTATACAGAAAGTACATAATGGCACAAGCTGCCTATCAAAGAAACAATCCAGAAGACAACTATAAATCAGAAAAAATCTACAAAGAGGCTCTTGAGTTGGAGCCTTCGAATTCTAGATTAAAATATTTTTTAGGTTGGGTCCATTGGCAAAGGATAAACTTAGGAATATCAAGTGACCCAGAAGACGATTTTTCCAAGGCATATCAATTTTCCCTTGAAGCTATGGAAAAAAATCCAGACTGGGCTTCCCCTCAAGCTCAAGTAGCTGTTTTAGAGGGAATAATGCGTAAGCATGATATCGCATGTAAAAGGTTGCCATATATGAGACCACTGGCTAGAACAGTAGAAGATATTTCTCTTGTTGCTATAGTTGAAGCAATTTGTGGAAATACAGACAAAAGTAATCTTCTCTTTGAAAAGAGCCTCCGTTTGGGTCCGCATTATTCGTCATGGGTAAAAAAATACTATGCTATAAACAAAACGCGTAGCGGCGATTTTGAGGGTGCAAAAAACTTTTTGGAGAAACAACTCAGACAGAAACATAGCTGGGATGGAGCCGAAAGAACATTTTATATTATGTTAGCTTATATAAATGTTAAGGAAGGAAATCTAAAAAAAGCTAAGAGGTTTTTTGAGCTTCAAAAAGAAAAGGATGGTATAGGCGAAACAGCGAAACAATTCTTGAGTGACAATTCAGCATCAAAGGATCAAAGCTTTTATATTGACGTAGTAGAAACCTTAAAACCATTGGGATTACCAGAAAATTAGAGTGATATTTGCTTAACCAATATTTTGAAATAGAAAAGCCCATCAATATGTTAACTAGTAAATTATTCATGAAAATATATTTTTACCCGATTTTTTAACGGATGTTGTTGATTAGAAGATCGACACTCTCAACAATTTTACTTTTAATGATTAATTTATAGTTTTTCTAAATATTGCGATTGAACTACCGAGCAAAACCCTAGCCATACAAATAAGTTATTGATTCAATTAGCTATTCTGAGAACTACTTAGTTCTGGGGGCACCAATATTTTCAATTAAAATAAATTAACCCAGTTTATCTAAAGTATTGAGCTCTCTTCTCATGATTTTTCCTGTACTAGTCTTAGGAACATCCTTTACAAATTGAACTTTTCTAGGACATTTGTAGGCTGCTAGCTCTTCACGACAATAGGAAATTATCTCTTCCTCTGTAGCTTCCTCGCCCTCTTTTAAGACAATGTAAGCCTTTGCAATCTCTCCTTTTAGCTGGTCACCTTGTTTTCCAACTGCAGCGAGCGCTACTTTTGGATTAGCAGCTAAAACCCTCTCGATTTCTGCAGGATAAACGTTATACCCTCCTGTTATTATCATGTCTTTTTTTCTATCTACTATATATACACAACCGTCTTCATCCATCTTAGCCAAATCTCCTGAGTGCAGCCACCCATCCGATTCTAACGTCTCCTGAGTTTTTTCGTCATCGCCAAAATAGCCCATCATAGTTATAGGGCCTTTAACCATAAGTTCCCCTACCTCGCCTATATTCATTTGTTTTGAACAATCATCTACATCTGCAATTTTTAAATCACAATAGGGGATAGCGCATCCAATTGATCCATGTTTATTGGGACCAAAAAGTGGAAATGTTGCTCCCAGCCCCGCTATTTCAGTCATTCCCCAGAGTTCTATTAAAGGAACTCCAAACTCTTTTTCTACTGCAGTCATCGTAGCAACAGGCATTGTTTGACCACCAACATAGCAACGCTTTAAGCTAGATAGATCATAATTTTTTAAATTAGGGCTATTTAGCATAAACATGTACATGGTTGGGACACCATCAAAAATAGTTGCCTTATTAGCTTTTATAGATTGAAAAATTGTATCTGCATCAAAATTTCTATGTAGTATTAGTTTTGTTCCAAACATCATCATTCCGGTCATTAAAACATTTGCATAGACATGTGGACAGGGTAGGGCACTAACAACGATGTCATCGGTTCCTCTCATATGAAGTTGACTTGTCATACTCCCATTAAGTATCACTGCCTCATGTGATTGCATTGCACCTTTTGGATGACCTGTTGTCCCAGAGGTATACGCTATAGTAGATAAGTCTCTTGGTGAAACATTTGGTTCGTTTTTTATCGACAAATTTCTAGCTAAAATAGAGCTAAATGATTGACATTGATTGGTTTCTTTTCCAAAAGATATGATATTTCTTATTTGGGTATGCTCTCTTATGTCTTTAAGAGCTTCAATTTTGTCTTCTGAACAGATTATTGTTTGTGCTCTGCAATCATTTACAACATATATTATTTCAGAAGGCGTCAACATGGTATTTACAGGATTGATAACAGCTCCGATCCTAGCGATCGCAAAATAACTGACTATCCATTCCCAACTATTTGATCCATAAAGAGTTACCACATCTTTCTCTTTAACGCCTAAAGATGTTAGCCCTGCACCAAATTTTTCAATCATGTCGTGTAATTCTTGAAACGAAAAGCTTTGATTGCCAAATAAAAGAGCATCTTTGTCACCAAACTTTTTGGCAGCATGCTGTGAAAGTAAACCTAGGTGCTTCAACATCTTTCGTTCTCCATTAAGTTAATAATCACTGAAGGTACTTAATTGAAATCCTAACATAGCTATGTGAAGTACGCTAACCAAAAACAAAGGTCTATTACTTCAAATTGTCAATGCCAATTATATGACGGATATTCCAATGATGAAAACTATTAAAGCTTTATATTGACTAATTTAAAGCCAACTTAGTTCTGGGACAACTCCTACTAACTGATCTGGATCTTATTTTATCTAAATAACTTAAATACATGAATTTTATTGTTGATATGGCTCGTTGTTTGATAATACAAGATTATAAGAAAAATGCGTAATGAGTAAGGGTAGTGGTTTACACAAGCTTCTGATTGAGGTTGGTGACGAAATGTGGAAAGACGAGTACTTTAGACAAGTAACAAGGCAAGAAGCTAATGACTACAGAGCAGGAAACAAATGAGAAATTATATTTCTTAGAATCTATAAGAATAGCTATCACTCTCTGAGTGGTAACTATGAGGATTTAGTTTCTAGAAAACTTTATTCCGAAAGTTTAGCATGAAGTTTTAAAAGAGAAAAAGCTTAATGAAGACCTTGCATCTTTTTGCTCCATCATGACCCTATTCCCTAGCTACTCAGTGGAAGTATTGGAGCATATGTTTCTAGTCATACTCACATATTTGATAAAATACCCTAGGATTAGCCAAGAAAAGCTCTTTCTTACTTTGAGAGCAACTGATTTTAATAAATGGGTCTCAGGATTAAGGTGTATCTTGGTCAAAGGAATATTAGCAAGCCGCATTAGCTCTATAAAATGTTATTGAATAAAACTTTGTTTTTTTTTTAATGTTTCAAACAAAACTTTCACGAAAGATAAATTTGGCTCAATTTGCTGGCAAGGATTTAATAGGGATAAGTTGGCGAAGTCTCAATCCAGATTATAGTGCTGAGCGTTCTAAAAAACTGGAGGAGATATATAGTGAATTAGATCCTGATAAAGTTATTTTAGTTAATTTACAACCTTCAGTATTTGATGAAGAGATCAATCAAATAACTAAACAAGGGTTTCAGTTGCTTAATGTATGCGATTGCTTAAATGATATTAATTCAGTTTTTCAATTGATTTCAATTTGTTCAAAGGTAATTACAGTAGCTAACTCAGTAGCTCATTTTTCGGGATCTTTAGGAAAAAAGACGGTTCTATGGCTACCTAAATACCCAACTTGGAGATGGGGAACGAACATGGAGAATTCGGATCTCTATCCTTCAATCGAATTTAAAAACTCATAAAATTATTTTAAAATAAAACCATTGAAATGTTCATGTTTTCTGACTTTAATTAAGTAATGGAAAACAATAAAAAAATTTCCGACGTACTTGACCTATTGCTGAGCGCAGCAAAAAATACGCCAAGAGTAACATATTGTAAATCATCAAAGTATAAATTTTCTTACGAACAATTTGTTTTCGCTTGCATTAAGCTTGCAAAAGAAATAGAGAAAAAAAACATAAGAAATAGATCTATAGGGATCCTTCTTCCAAATTCTATTGAATTTTTACTAACATATTTTGCTGTTCTTTTATCAGGAAATACCCCAGCTTTACTAAACTATTTGTTACCTGATGTTGCTCTTGGAAAGCTATTGGATAATTTGCAACCAGCTTTGGTAATCTCTGGTAAAGAATTATCAAAATACGAATATCTAACTGTAAAGACGGAAGATTATTCAGATGTAGAACCCTCAAATATTGAAAAACTTGAAAATCCTTGTAGAGCTTATGACGTAGGAGTTATCTTGTTTTCTGGAGGTACCACTGGTATTCCCAAACAAGTTAATCATTCTCATCAATGTATACTTTCGATGGTTGATAGGATGGAGTGGGGATGGCCTACTAAATCGAATGAGAAGTGGCTTGTAGTTGCTCCATTTACGCATATCTATGGATTTTTAACTGGTGTAACTAACCCTCTCTTAAGATATGGTACAGTTTTCATCCCCGATGCATTTGAACCAAATCTAATTGTCGAAAAACTTATTAGTGAGGAAATAAATGTATTTGGTGGTGGTCCTCCAGCAATTTATCAAGCTTTGCTCTCGGTCGAGAAACTTGAAAAAAAACTTGTACCAAAATTAAGGGTTTGTCCAGGCGGTGGGGCACCTTTTCCCGTGGCCGTCCATAAAATTTGGCAAGAAAGAGTTGGTATTCCTATTTATGAAGGTTATGGCATGACTGAAATCGCTCCCATTTCCGTAAATACCGTTGAAAAAGGAACTAGTCTAGGATCAGTTGGCAAGGCTGTGCCTAATACAACTATTGAAATTGTTGACATAGAGTCTGGTAAGCAGGTGCTTGGTCCTGGAGTTACTGGAGAAATTCGGGTGAACGGACCACATATGATGTTAGAATATGTAGGAAACAATGAGGAAACCGCACAGACTATCAAAGATGGGTTTATTTATACTGGGGATATTGGAGTGTTGGATAAAGAAGGATTTCTATCCATAACAGATCGAAAAAAAGATGTTATATTTGTGAAGGGCTTTAATGTATTTCCTAGAGAAATTGAAGAACAGTTAATGTCTCTGCCGAATGTTGCCTCTGTGTGTGTTGTAGCAAAGCAGGATGATCGAAGCGGTGAAACGCCCGTTGCTTTCATTACGCTTAAAAGTCAGTTAGATGTTTCTATGCTTAAAAAACACTGTGAAGAGACTTTGTTGCCATATAAAGTTCCTTCAGAGTTTACAGTATTGGAAAGTCTACCCCTAACACCAGCAAAGAAGATAGATAGAGCAGCTTTAAAAAATAAGCTGATTTAATTGAGATACTGGTAGCTTTTTCTCTAGTACTTTGCAGATATCAAACTGAAATGTTTGTCGATATTTATATTTCTTCCGCACATTAAGGCTATTGAAGATCCTGTGGTTTTAAATCTTTTGTGTAAAAGGGATGCGATAGTTATAGCTCCAGCTCCTTCAACTATTTGAGACTCGTTCCAGTATGCATGATGAATCCCTTGAGCAATCTCTTTTTCACTTACAAGTACTATATCGTCAACCAATTCTTTTGTTAGGTCAAAAGTATGCCTGTTATCAAGACCAATACCTCCTGTTAAAGCATCGGCCAAGCTTTCCTCCTCCTTAACAAAAATTGGTTTCCCGGCCTTTTGAGATTCATACATTGCAGCACCTCTATCCATTGAGACACCAATCACTTTTATATTTGGATTCAAGCCTTTTAAAGCTTTAGCCACTCCGCAAATTAATCCTCCACCCGATAATGGAACAAAAGCAAAATTGACCTCGGGTATCTTTCGGTAAATCTCTAGTCCGATCGTTCCCTGACCCGCTATGACATCAACGTTATCAAATGGTGATATGTAAGTCATTCCCTTTTCAATTGAAAGTCTATCGGCCTCAACTTGTGCCTCGTCTTGATTAGTTCCAATTAATCTCACTTCAGCGCCTAGTGCTTTTATGCCATCTATTTTATTTTGAGGGACAAGTTCCGACATGCATATAATACATTTTATTTTCATTAGTTTAGCAGCAAAGGCAAGGCCCCTTCCATGGTTCCCAGTAGATAATGCTACTACCCCTGCTTTTTTCTGTTCTGGTCTAAGATTTGATATTGCATTGATAGCACCTCTTATTTTGAAGCTTCCCGTTATTTGTTGATTTTCAAGCTTTAGAAATATTTGTTCACCAACGACCTTTGAAAGTACTTTTGAGTAAACCACTGGAGTTTCGATTATATGTTGAGAAACTACCTTCTGGGCATTTACTATGTGTTCAAATAAAAGCTTTTCTGTCGACTTCATGATTGATACCTTTTCTTTTAAATCATCAAAGTTTTTATTATCACTTTTTTTTGATAGGATAACACTATGAATTCAAAAAGCGCTAATAAAGATATTTTAAATGAGAAAATTGGGGTAGCTGGATGTGGGAATATGGGCTTACCTATGCTCCGTTCAATTTTATCAAAAAATATTGATGCGCAAGGATATGATATAGAAAACAAAAAATCTCGATTGGGAAATAATTTTGTATTTTCTAAGAAGAAGTTTTTAGATGATAGTAGTGTTATTGTCAGTGTGGTGAGAGATGCAGCAGATACTATAGAGTTGTGTCAGGGAAGTGCTGGCTTATTTGAGCAGCAATCAAATAAAATCCTAATAATTTCTTCAACACTATCTCCCAGGTTTTTAATGGATATAAAAAACAAGGCACCCAAAAATATTACAATAATAGACGCCCCTATGTCTGGTGCAACAGTCGCTGCAAAAGAGTCAACGCTAACTTTTATGGTTGGGTGCGAAAAAAAATTATTCGCTTATATTGAGCCTCTCTTGAGATTGATGGGTGCTCAAATCAATCACATTGGAAATTTTGGATCGGGTATGATGGTAAAGGTTCTTAACAATTTTATCGCTGCAAGCTCCGTTGTATCCGTTAGGCATGTTTTGCACCAGGCTCAAAAGTTTGATCTGGATATAGATGTGTTATTCAAAAGTATCGATACCTCATCTGGCCAAACCTGGTTCGGTACTAACAGAGAAAGTATCGAATGGTTCAAAGAATCTTTTAAAAACAATAATACCATTGGAATTTTGACAAAGGACGTCTTAGCCTACGTAGATGCTTTTGAAGATGAAAATGAGAAAGACGATTTTGTTAACGGCGAGTTGAGCAAATCAGTTTTAAAAGCTTTAAAAAATATGCCAGAAGCAAATTAACTCAGTTTAGGTTGTGTAGGACATTTTATGAAAAACATTAAGGCTCTTACTTTTGATACTGGAGGCACGATATTGGATTGGCATTCGGGCTTTAAAGAAGCATTTAGAATAACTGGAGAACGTTATAATTATACCAAAGACTGGGGATTTTTGGCAAATGAACTTCGAAGAAGAAGTTTAAAATCAATGCTGAATCTAGGAGAGACTGAACTTCCTAATTATAATTTCGATGATGCACATAAATTCATACTCTTAGAGTTGATAAAGGAACATAATTTAGCCAAATTTACAAATGAGGATATTCATTACATAGCATACGAAACACCTCACAATTTTAAGTGCTGGAATGATTTTCCAAGAATTTTACCAAAACTTAGAGAAACGTATATGGTGTGTTCATTTACAATTCTTAGTTATCGAATAATTATAGATACGGCGAGAAAAAATCAACTCTCTTGGGATGCGGTTTTTTCTTGTGAGGGTATAAAGAAATACAAAATACTTCCAGAAGCTTATCAATCAGTGGCTCGGAGTCTTCAATTAGAACCAGAGCAGTGCTTGATGGTTGCTTGCCATAATTTTGATCTTGATGCGGCAAAAGGGGTCGGTTTTAAAACAGCTTTTGTAAGACGACCAGATGAATGGGGAGCAGAAGGTCCTCCTGATCCAAACCCTAACCCCGATCACGATATAATCGTTGATAGTTTTCCTGATCTGTTGAAAAAATTAGATAAGAATTTGCGTTAAAGCCAAAGGCAAACCACCTTTTATTTCTTTGAAAAATCATCAGTCATTCTTAATGAGTTCATAAACTCAGCTCGCCTTAGAACCAAATATAAAATAAGCTGGACAAGAGGTTTTTCATTTTTCAAATTTTTTTCAATTATATCTTCATCAATTGTCCTGATAAGACAGTTTTCCAAAGCAAACGCACTATTGTTATGTTTTTTACCTCTTATCAATGTACTTTCTCCAAAGCATGTTCCCATTTGTAAAGTAGCTAATTCTCTATTATTTTTTGTAAATAATTGCACGCTTCCTTTTTCCAAGAAATACATTCTATTATTAGAAAAACCACTTCTGAAAATCCACGTACCTTCTTCAAACTTTCTAAGATTTGTCTCTTTCTCGTTTTCTAAAAGAAATTTTTCTTCAAATAGTAGAGGCGCTTTATCATCATCAGAAACTTGAAAAATTCTTCTTAAGCTATATTTTATTATGGATTTTGCTAAAGGCCCTGCGCTATTAATTTGAATTCTTACTGGGTCGCCTGCCAAGCGGTAAAGATAAACTTTTTTATAGCGCCTATACTTTAGTTCATTTGGACGCCCCAGAATTGTTTCCGCCACCCCTATAGGATCGTTAGTCTTTAATAGCTGTGTGAATTTATTTGCTCCATAGCTTAATAATTCCCCACTTTTGATGATGTAGCACGCGTTTCGGCAATTTAAATCTATCTCACAATCTTCCGAAAGTGTCACTTCGCTAATATACTCCTTGGAAATGCTTTTTATTAGTTCAGAAATCTTTAACATTTTTACAACAAACTATTTTGCTGCAATGTTATTAACGATACATAGACGAAAAATCAATAGCTTATAAGTAGGAAATTGCTCTCGAATATTTATGAGTTTCTATTTCGAAGGTTAGACCTTTTAACTCTCTTTTTACTTTTGTCAGTGTCATGCCACGGTTTCCCTAGTTGTGCAAAATGTTCTTCTATGGAATAGCTTACTGAAATAGGTGCTTTCTCTAACGTGTTTCGCATCGCTTGAATGTGTAAGGGCGTTGTACCACAACAACCACCAATTATTTTTGCTCCAGCTTTAAATGCCATTAGAGCATATATGCTCATTATCTCAGGAGTGCCGCTGTAAACTATTTTTCCTTCTTGATAAGATGGGATTCCACAGTTTCCTTTTGCAATGATAGCTATATCGTTATTTTGATGTTTTTTTATTTGCAATATCGTATCTACCATCTCAGAGGGTCCCACGCCACAGTTCGCACCATATGATTTGAGGTTATTATCTTCACAAAAGCGTACAAATGTTTTTGGGCCTATCCCCATCATGGTTGATCCATGGGTATCAAAGCTTAAAGTGCAGCAAGTTGGTAACCCAGTTCGGCTCGCAGCATCTAGTGCAGCCTTAAGTTCATCGAGTGCTGATATAGTCTCAATCCAGATTATATCTGCTCCACCGCTTTTCAGAGCTTCCATTTGCTCATGAAAAATCTCGACTGCATCATCATAAGTGAGCAACCCGAGAGGCTCAAATAGTTCCCCCGTTGGTCCAACTGAGCCTGCAACAAATTTTGTTTCTTGAAATTTATCAGCACATTCTTTCGCTATTTCCGCTGCTGCAAAGTTTATTTCTGTAACTCTCTTTTCCGCGTTATGTAATTTCAAGCGACAATTTGAGCCTCCAAAAGAATTAGTAAGAATTAGTTGAGATCCTGCCTCAAGAAAATCTGTATGAAGTTTGGTAATTTTTTTAGGCTGCTTTAAATTCCAAAGTTCTGGGGAGTCTCCTGTCAATAGCCCTTTGAGAAACAAATTAGTTCCTGTAGCCCCATCAGCTAGCAAAAACTTAGCTTCTGAAAGCCGATCTAAGGTAATTTCTAAATCCATTTTTGAGGGTTACTTTTTATCTGCAATTTGAAGTGCTTGATCTATGTCGGATATTATATCGTCTATATGTTCAATACCTACTGCCAACCTAATATATCCAGGAGTAACTCCTGCTTTAAATTGATCTTGCAGAGAAAGTTGGGAATGAGTAGTTGATGAAGGATGAATAGCTAAAGTGCGTGTGTCACCAATATTTGCAACGTGATAAACCATCTTAAGATTATCGATAAATTCCTTTCCTGAATCTGCACCTCCACGTAAAACCATTCCAACAATAGGACCATAACCAGTTTTAAGATATTTATCAGCTGTTGCTTTATCTTTTCCTTCAAAAAGAGATGGATAAATGACCTGTTGCACTGCTTTGTGTTTCAAAAGATAATTAGCCAATTGTTCTGCATTTTCTTGATGTGCTCTAAATCGTAATGGGAGTGTCTCAAGTCCTTGAATTATATTAAATGAGTTCATTGGAGATACTGCTGAGCCTAGGTCCCGTAACAGTACTACTCTGGCTCTGACCGCAAAAGCAATAGGTGCACCTAGAGCTTCAGGCACAAGTTGTCCCCAAATAGCTCCATGATAGCTGTCATCTGGTTGATTAAATAGTGGTTGCCTTTTAGGGTTTGCTGTCCAGTCAAATTTCCCGCTATCTACTATTATTCCACCTATGGAGTTACCATGTCCACCAATATATTTTGTGAGTGAGTGGATCACAATTGTGGCTCCATGTTCGATAGGGCGACAGGTTAATGGGGAGACAGTGTTATCTATAATTAAAGGTATACCTAACTCCTTACCTATATTGGCAACTTCTTCAATAGGGAAAACTTTTAGTTTAGGATTAGGAACCGTCTCCCCAAAAAATGCTCTAGTTTTTTCATCCACAAGCTCTCCGAATGTTTCAGGTTTTTCGGGATCAGCAAAGCGAACTTCAATTCCAAACTGCTTAAAAGTATTTACAAATAAATTCCAAGTCCCACCATAAAGGTGAGGGGAAGAAACAATATTATCTCCCGCACTGCATAGATTTTGAATTGCTAAAGCAGTTGCCGAAGAACCCGAAGATAGAGCAAGTGCTGCAGCTCCTCCTTCTATCGAAGCAACTCTTTCTTCAAGAACCGCGTTAGTTGGATTCATTATGCGCGTGTAGATGTTGCCCAGTTCTTTTAGAGCAAACAGATTAGCTGCATGTTCTGTGTTTTTAAATTGATAACTAGTTGTTTGATATATAGGGACGGCTACAGCGTTTGTGTTCGTGTCACTCCTATATTGTCCACCATGTAAAACCAAAGTTTCTGCATTCGTATAGTCAGTCATGTAGCACCTCAATTAATTTTATAGATAATAGGAAAAAATTTCTAAAATATAAACAAATATTTGTAAAATTTGCTAAATTATTTTATATTTTATTATATTTTAGAAAATTTTTCTATTTTTTGATGAAAAAAAAGAATGGATGACATTGACAGAAAACTTTTAACCCTGCTTCAGGTAAACGCAGATCTACCTTTATCCGAAATCGCAAAGAGAGTAGGTATTTCATCAACTCCCTGCTGGAATCGGATTAAAAAGCTGGAAGAGCAGGGTGTCATTAAATACAAAGTATCACTTGTTGACAAAGAAAAGGTAGGCTTCGCTGTCACAGTTTTTCTCTCTATCTCAGTAAGCAACCATAACTCAGATTGGTTTTCCGAGTTCGAGAAAGTTGTGATGCGTCACAACAACATTTTAGAAGTACATCGATTGACGGGATCAAGCGCAGACTACTTATTAAAAATCATTGCAAAGAGTATTGAGGAATATGACGCCTTTCAGCAGCAATTAATATCGGAGATACAATTTTCGGGTATGTCTTCAAGTATATCTTTAAAAGAGGTAAAAAACAGTAAGAAGATACCAGTATAGCATTTGCTACGAACGCATTCTCGATCCTTCAGGATCCCAAGGACTGTTACCAAGGACTACACAGCTCTTTTCTTTTCCTACTATATGAGTTTTAAGTTCTATTCCTGGTTTGGAAAACTCAGGTTCAACAAGAGCCATTGCCAATGATTTATGAACATTATGGCCATAACCACCTGATGTTGTCATGCCAATTCGTTTATTATTTTTTGACCATATAGGTTCATACCCATTTGCCTCCACCTCTGCATCTTTAATTTCTAAGGTAATCAAAGTTTTTTGAAGTGCTTTTTTTCCTTCTGATAATTCTTTTAAAGCTGGTGTTTTGCCTACAAATTCCACATTTTTGCCCCTGGATATCCATCTACTTAACCCCGTTTCGCCTGGTGTGTAGGCTTGCATGAATTCGTTATTCCAAATGCCAAAACTCTTTTCTAGTCTTAGAGTGTTAAGAGCATAATAGCCATATTCTTGGACACCAAGGTCTTTTCCTTTAGAAATAAGTAACTCTCGGAGAGCGTTCAATTCTAAAGCATGACAATTTATCTCGTAACCAAGTTCTCCTGCAACTGACAGTCGCGCGATTTTTGTTCTAATTAGTCCAATGTCGATTTCATTACATGACATGAACTTTAAGTTTTCGTTAGATACGTCAAAGTTTGTTAATCTTTCTAGCAATTTTCTAGAATTTGGACCTGAAACTGCGTAGCCACCAACATTATCACTTATATCTAAAAGCGATATCTCTCCATCTGTTTGAATACTTTTTATTCCACCTGGTAAATGATCATGAAACCACCTCAAATGCCACTCTCTTAGATAATAGCTTCCCATAATCCAAAAAACATTATTTCCCCAGTTGAAGCATGTTAGATCTCCCTTTAGTCTTCCATCATGCCCTAACATTACCGCAAGCTTAACTTTATTTTTACTTGGTATATCTGTCGCCAATAGTTGATTGAGCCACATCTCGGCACCTGGTCCCTTTATTTCAAATCGACTGAACCCGGAGCTATCTAATATTCCAGCATTTTCTCTTACATTAAGGTGCTCTTTATTTACGATTTTAAAAGCATTTGAGCGTTTTAAACTTGGTGTTTCCTTGAAATTTTTTGGTCCAAATAATAATGGTATCTCAAGCCCCCAGCTGTTTCCAAATATTGCCCCATTATGCTTTTGAGCTTCCCATACAGCTGTTCGTTTAAGATCTCTGCCTGCTGGCAGCTGCTCATTAGGGTAGCTCATAACAAACCGCCTGCTGTAGAATTGACCTGTTGTTTGCTTAATATATTCTCTATTTGAAGCAAAATCACCATAACGAGCAATGTCCATTGACCATGGATCAGCTTCGGTTTCTCCAAAGATCATCCACTCAGCTAGTGTTTTTCCAACGCCACCTCCCTGGAGAAAGCCTGCCATAACACCACAAGCAAGCCAGAAGTTTTTCACACCTCTTACAGGCCCTACCAAAGGGTTGCCATCTGGAGAAAATGTGAATGCTCCGTTTACCCAATTTTTTATCCCAACATTTTTTAAGTCTGGATACCTTTCAAAAGAGAGAGCCAATTCATTTTCTATTCTATCAAAGTCTTCATTAAATAACTCCATCCCAAAGTCCCAAGGCGCTCCATCAATAGCCCAATGCTCATGATCAATCTCGTAAATTCCAACTAATATACCTTTATCCCACTGTCTCATGTACGTGAAACCTTCAAGGTCTACAGTCATAGGAACTTCGAAATCCATCGCCTCTATGGTGGGAATGGCTTCGGTAACCAAGTAATGATGTTTTAAGGGTGAAATTGGTAAATTCAATCCTGCCATCTGTCCTACTTGCTTTGCCCAAAGTCCACCCGCATTCACTAAATGCTCAGCAACTATTGTTCCTTTTTCAGTATACACTTCCCAACAACCGTCAACTCTCTGTTTTAATTTATTTACCTTGTTATTCTCAATAACCTCAGCTCCATGTTTTTTAGCAGCTTTAGCATATGCCCAAACGGTACCTGTTGTATCAACATAGCCCTCTCTATCAGCCCACAGTCCACCCAAAACCCCTTTTGTATCCATTATCGGACATTTATTTTTTATCTCCTTTGGGGTCATTAGATAAACGTCCTCTATACCAATAGTTTGATATGTTCTATATGCCGATTGAAGCCATTCCCACCTATCAGGAGTACTCGCAATCGTTATACCACCAGTCATATGCAATCCAATGTCCTGACCGCTTTCTTCTTGAATTTTTGAAAGTAAATCTAGGGTATATCCCTGCAATGCTGACATATTTGGATCAGCATTCAGTGCGTGTACGCCCCCAGCAGCATGCCAACTAGAACCTGCAGCTAAAACGGATCTCTCTAGAACAACAGAATCAGTCCAACCATTTTTAGAAAGGTGATATAGGACCGAAACGCCAACAACTCCACCACCTATTATAACAACTTGATACCTATCTCTCATTCCTCCCCCTTTTCTGCATAAACATCTCTGCGATATTTAAATTGCTAAAATTATCACTGATAAATTATTTTCCTTTCCACTTTGGGTCTCGTTTCTCCGCAAATGCTTTAGCTCCTTCAATTTGATCCTCACTCGAATATAAATGATCAACAGTTTTAAATTGCCTTTTTGTTATTCTGTTTAAGGCATCTTGAAATTTTAAATCCTCTGCTTCACGCACAATTTCTTTTATGGCTGCATAAACTAGAGGTGGCCCACTTGCTAAAATTTCTGCCAAGTCCCAGGCTTTTTTTCTGAGCTGATCAAATTTTACTATTTCTTTTATTAATCCATACGACATTGCCTCTTGGGCATCAAACCATCGTCCCGTCAACAAAAGGTCCATAGCAACATGATACGGTATTCTTTTTGGAAGCTTGATAGAAGCGGCATCAGCAACAGTCCCTGAACGAATTTCGGGTAATGCAAAGGTAGCATTTTCTGAGCAGATAATTAGGTCACAGGACAAAGCTAACTCTAATCCACCACCGCAACAAATACCGTTCACCGTGCAAATCACAGGCTTATTGAGGTGCCCAAGTTCTTGAAGCCCTCCAAAACCTCCAATACCATAATTGCCATCTACGGCATCTCCATCCGCCGCCGCTTTTAAGTCCCAACCTGCAGTGAAAAATTTCTCTCCCTCAGCTCTTAAAATAGCTACGCGTAATTTGGAATTATCTCTGAATTCCATGAAGATTTCACCCATTCTTTGGCTGGTAAGCAGATCGATTGCGTTTGCTTTGGGGCGGTCGAGTGTGACCTCGAGAATTGTTCCCTTGATTTTTGTTTTCAATTCATTTGTCTTTATTGCCATTTTCCTACCGTTTAATAATTTTCTCTTATAATTGCATCAGCCGCAACAACCTGATTTGATTTTACTAAAAGGGGGTTTATTTCCAATTCAACTAATTTATCTCTCTGTTTTAAAGCATAGCGCTGAAGCGCAAAGACTGCTAAAACTATCTTGTTAATATTAACAGCTTTTTTATTTCTGTACCCATTTAATAAAGGCCATATTTTTAATCTTTCTAATGCCCTTGCTATCTCAGTCTTGTTACATGGCATACATAAGGTAACAGAGTCTTTTCGCAGTTCTGAGAGAATTCCACCCTCTGCTACAGTTATCATAAAGCCATGTTGTGGATCTCTTACAATTCCAACTAAAAGTTCCACCAAATAATTATCTACTTGGCGCTCTATAAGAAATTCTTTTGAATTAGTTAATCTTTTAATGTTTTTGAATTTATCAAGCAGGTCGTTTTCATTATCTATTCCAAGAACTACTCCGGAAACATCTGTCTTGTGATTAATTCCTATGGCTTTTAAAGCGACAGCTTTTTTAATAGTTCTAAATTTATTTAAGAGGGAATTTCTATCCGTAATTATGAAACCTTTCGGAACATTTATACCAATTTTATTTAAAACTCTTTTAGATTGATACTCATCTAGTATGTGAGATTTTTCATCTGGCCAGCGTTGCCATATAATTGATGGAGTGCTCTTTATTTTCCATTGGCTACTCACATTTTGTAATGCCTTTACAGCGGCAAGACTACTTTCTAATCCAGTCAGTGGAATTATTGCATGCTTTAATAAATCCTTTGCAAACTTTTCCGGCATATTTTCTTCGAGCGACGTTATTAGCCCGACTGGACATTTTGCATTTTTTTTAGCTTCTTTAAGCGCTGCAATTGCTGGATACCATGCATCTGAGGAACAGCGACTTTCTTTGGGCAGATCCATAATTATAAACAAAAAATCATATGTTTCTTCCATCATACTTTTAAATGCCGTAGTCAGCTTTACTTGGTCGTTCCAAACATACGTCTGATAATCTAAAGGATTAGATAAATGAACCAAATCACCTAACGCTGACTTAAGTTTTCTTTTTTGTTTAGAGCTAAGTTTTGGAAACCTAAATTGTAATGGTTCTGCTATATCAGCTATTAGGCTTGCCTCTCCACCAGAGCAGGAAAGTGATGCAATTTTATTTCCTCTTATAGGTTGATGAACATGTAAAATCATTAACGTGTTTAAAAAGCTCTCAAGACCATCAACTGTTGCAATAGCTAATTTATTGAGTAGAGCTATTGCTCCTTGATAATTTCCCGCCATCGAAGCAGTGTGAGAAACAGTAGCATTTTCTGCTAACTTCGACTTGCCTACCTTTAAAGCTACTATTCCTTTGTTTAAAGCTTTAGCTTCTCTTGCCAACTTTTCAAAATCCTTGGGATTTATTATTCCCTCAATATGCAGGCCAACAGCAGTTACTCTTGAGTCTTGCAATAATTCCAAAGCTATTTGAGCTTGATTAAGCTGACCCTGATTACCCACCGTTATTATATAAGCGATAGGAAGGCCTCTGCATTGCATAGTCAAATTAATTGCGATATTAGAACTTTGGGTCAGTATAGCGATCCCCTCATTGACCTGTTCTCCACCATGTTGGTCAGGCCAGATAAGTGCATTGTCTAAATAATTTATGAAACCATAACAGTTTGGACCTAAAATGGGCATTTGCCCAGCTGCTTTAACGATTTTATGTTGTAGTGTTTTACCCTGGTCTGACTTATCATCTACTGATGTTTCGGAAAACCCCGAAGCGAAACATACTACTCCTCCTGCATCTATTTCGGATAGTTCTTCGATAATTGAAACAGTTTTTTCTCTATTAACCCCGACAAACACCGCGTCTGGAGATGATGGCAGGTCAAAAGTTGTTCTATAACTCTTGACACCCCCTATAGTTTTTTTTGTGGGGTGAACAGCCCAGATCTCACCCAAAAATAAATTCTTTTTTAGTTCTTTCACAACATTTTCAGACCAACTTCCTCCATAAACGGCAATAGTTTTTGGCCTTAAAAGTCTATTTAACGACCTAACCAATTTTATCCGCCCAAAGGTCTCAGAAGTTCCCGACTGATTATATGTCTTTGGATTTCTGATGTCCCATCCCAAATTCTTTCAATTCGTGCATCTCTCCAAAAACGCTCAAAAGGAAGGTCATCCATCAATCCAATCCCACCATGTAGCTGAATACAGGTATCTGTTACTCTAGCCAGCATTTCTGTTGCATATAGCTTTGCTGATGCAATCTCTCTGTTTGCTGGAATTTTATTATCCAATTTTGATGCAGCGGATAGTGTAAGAAGGTCGGCGGCATCGATTTCAGTAATCATATCTGCGAGCTGGAAACTTACACCTTGGAACTGACTTATTTTTTTTCCAAACTGCTTTCTCTCAGTGGTAAAGGGAAGTGTCAATTCAAAAGCCCTTCTTGCTCTACCTACTGATGTCGCGGCAACAGTTAATCGTGTCGCGTAGAGCCATTCATTAGCAATATCAAAACCTCTATGGACTTCACCCAAAATTTGATCATCGGAAAGTCTACAATCTTCAAACCTTAGAATGCAATTTTTGTATCCTCTATGAGACACAGAATTATATCCGCTACAAATTTCAAATCCTGGCGTACCTCTATCGACCAGAAAACACGAGATTTTTTTCTTTTTACCTTTTTCTGTTTTCTCTTCCCCAGTTGCAATGAAAACAATAACGAAGTCAGCTATGTCGGCATGACTTATAAAGTGTTTGGTTCCATTTACAATCCAGTCGCTACCCTTTCTTTGTCCAGTGCATTCCATCCCTCTAACATCAGAACCGGCTCCTGGCTCAGTCATTGCTAGTGC
>CACAFI010000013.1 GCA_902531755.1 uncultured Alphaproteobacteria bacterium | reverse complement strand
TTATCTAGCTCTTTTTTTCCTAAACATTGCGGAACTAAAGTATCCAGCTTGACGTATCCAATTGTAGGCTCTCGATCTTTTCTCGACACTTTCGTTACGCGGCTCTGGAGAACCTAGTTCCAAAAAGTTAAGTTTCACTGTATCAAAGCTTTCTAGATTTTGCGTTATTTTAGTAAATTTTTTCTTATTCTCAGTATTAAGTGTCTTATGAAAAGGGTCGGTTACAAGCCAATATTCGGAGCTATTTATATCATTCTTGAGCATCCTGTGGGTCAAAATAACGTCTTCTCCCGATAGTTCTTCAAAATTTCTAATTGTATTTAAAGAGAAGTTTCCTTTGTGAGCGCAGATTTTTAATCTTAAGTTTTTCGACTGGGTACATGGTTCACAGCCACATGCTTGTACAAAAGCTAAATCTGATAGCTTTTTATTAAATGCCTTATTGGCTCTTGCCATGATTTCAACAATCTCATCTCCTGATGTTGAACCTATTTTGTCGCTACTGAAGAAAAAAGCTGCATCTCCTTCAAGCTTATTTAATCTTAAGGCTGGTTCCACCTCATCTATAACCGTTTCTAAAAGGTCTGCCACTATTGTTGTCGCGTGGGACTCAAATCCCTTTGCCAAAGTAGCACCAAAAATTGGCTTTTTAGCTAAATTATGTAGCTTAACGAATTCTGTATAGCCACTTATGTCTGCAATTAGTAAAAATCCGTTTTCTGACATTAATTAATCCACCTGCACCGAATTAGATATTTTTTTAACAAGAAATGTCAATTTTTTTAACTTTAAAAAACCTTTTAGGATCATTTTTAATGCTCCTAACATATAGTGGACTTTTGTTAATTGCAGTTAGGTTTAGTTTTTGTGTAAGCATTTAGATATTTAAATACCAAATTTTTGTAATGTGTTTAATTTTATTTTCTTCAATTTTCATTGCATAAACATAATCAGTTTCAATTGGCTGCGGCTCTTCACCTAGAATATTGTCTGCATAAATAATGGCATATAGCAGAACCATTCCTCGCTTTTTATCCTCCGCAATAGACTTAATTTCAAATTTAGCATTAGCTAACATGGAATGAGCATCTTTCATCCATTCGACATAATCCTCAAGCCTGTCAAGGTGAATAAGAGTATCGGCATCTGTTTTGAATGAAGCGTTGGGATGACAATATTCTTTACAAGCTTCCCAACCTTTACCTTCATCACAGGGCCAAAAAAACTTTTCAGCTACATCCAGCATAAAACTATCCTTTCCAAAAATTTGTTCTACAAGAGACGATACCATAATGTGTTACGTACAGCTACTTTCTTTAATTTGGTAAATAATTATTTTAGCACAAAATCGGTACGTGGTATAAATATCTATCCCTATTTCTTCTTGATAAGTGGCTATAATTTTCAGTTAAGATGATCGATAATATTAAATTCTTGTGCTAGCTCTGAAATATCTTTAAGCCATTTGTCTACTACATAAGATTTACTTGAAGCCGCGCTAACGCCGTGGTCAATGCTATCATCGATTATTGCCTTAACTGCCAAGGAGACAGGATGCGACACAAGTCTTGCCATTGCTGTTCCTCGTGTATCACCCCATGCATCCATTTTGTAGGTTTTATGCCAAATAACGTGGTTGTTTTGTTCAGCCTTAAGATCTACGCACAAAATTACACGATCTGGTTCATTCTCAGCATATGCGTTATCCCGCCAAAACTGTTCGGACATTTCGATTAATCGCTTTTCTCCAGCTTGTCCATGTAATGTTTCTATCTCCCTAAAAACACCTGCCCAAGCCTGGGCCCATCCTTTTAGTCTTAAAGTGCCTCTTACGAACTGCTTGATTTTCCAGTTATGGTCAAAATCGTACTGTTCAATAAATGGTAATGAATCTCTATTTGGATAGACTTCAAATTCCTCTGGACTATTCAGCGGTGCGTTGAAGGAAGTTATAGCATCCCATGGTCGGTTAGCTTCAAAATTTTCGAAATCTTTTATTGACCTTGAAGGAGATTTCAAAGCTTTCAATACCCCCAGAGGAGACCAACTAAATTTATATTTAAATTCGTTAGGAGTTTTAGGAACTCCCCCACAGTATGAGAGAAAAGAAACCTCAGTTTCAGCGTTCATTAGCTCTGATACTTTGAGTTCTTCGATTAGCTTATGAGCCATCAAATGGTCTATCCCTGGATCAAGGCCAATCTCATTTACCAAAGAAACTTCTGCTTTAAGTGCGGCATTGTTAAGGTTTCTCATCTCAGGCGAAATATAGGATGAACTCACAAAGTGAGCTTTCTTTGAAATCGCTAATTTAGCAAGAGGAACATGCCAGTCTCCTGGAAGCATCGATACAATTATATCTTTAGGAGATAACTTCTCCTCTAAAGCTTTAATATCAAATTCATAAATTGTTACTTGAAGGCCTTCTAAAGCTTTTCTAGCTTTGCTTACTGTCCTGTTCCATACAATAACATTGTTGCCATCCAAAATGAGTTTTTTTAATCCAGGGATTGCTGATAACCCTGTTCCGCACCAATGAACTATCATTTTACACCTCTAAGACATTTGATTTAAAAACTTTTTTTGCTCTTTGCCAAACGGCATTATTTTTTCGATCGAAATCAATCAAGTAGGGAAAAATTTGTTCTGCAAAGTCAATTGAGCTTTCCTTTGGGAGAAGGGATGGCAAGTTGTCAATAGCCATTACATCTAAAGGTGGGTGACTGGCGATGTTTAAACCTGGCTTGCTCCACGTGGTTGGAGCGCTATAAATGGGAATGGGGTTATAATCGCTATCAGGATCACACGCTATATCACCAATTACACTAAGCTTTCTTTGTGTCTCAACAAAATAAGGTTGAAAAAATACAGGAGTATTTGGAGTTGAAACGACGCAGTTGAATAATATCTCGTGATCAAGAACTTCTTTGAAGGGACCACCTGAAGATGTTTCCGCTAAATCCCATTTATTTATATCTAAAGAGAATTCCTCACAAAAGTCACACACTCCGGAGCCAACCCGACCTTGCGCACCAATTACAATTGTAGATGGACGACTTTTTACTAAATTTATTTCGTTAGATAAGTTTCCTAATAATTCTCTTTTGTTTTGAAAAGCAGATAATGGAGGGCACTCTTTTTTTGTCCACTGGCTAATCCAAATCTTGAGTGTAACGAAGGCTCCTGCAAACCCCGCCCAGTAACCAAAAGCGGCAACCCTTTTTCCTTTTTCATTTGTTAAATACTCAATATCATAAAGTGTTCCACCACCATTTTTAAATTTTGTAAGCAATTTTTTACCCGACACTTGCCCCTTGAAAGCGTGTCCAAACATTATATGTGAGTGCCTTAACGGTTTATCATCATTTGGCAGTTCCTTAAGCCCAAATATAATTGCGTCCTCTGGTGCGCTTTCCCAAGATCCTTCATTAACAATTTTGCATCCGGCGTCTTTATAATCTTTTGTAGGGATAATTCTGGTGTCACTAGACTCAACAGATACTTTTATACCGTTCTGAATTAGTTGAGCGGCACCTACAGGAGTTAGACCAACTCGCTTTTCGTTTTCACGATTTTCTGCTCTCAACCATAAATGTTTCATTTTATATCTTTGTGATCCTTCTTAGACATAATTTCATCCAATATTTCATCGGAATGTTCACCACAAAAAGGTGGAGGGTGCCTGTAACTCACAGGGGTTTTGCTGAACTTTACAGGGTTTCCAATAAGCTCTACAAATCCTTTTTCAGAATTTTTGTTTTCCATTTGAATTTTCATTTTACGGGCCGATACCTGATCGGATGCAAAAACTTCTGATAATTTATTTATTGGACCTCCAGGGACCTTCATTTTTTCCATCTTATCAACTAGATCGTCTTTTTTATACTTTTTTAGTTCCTGTTTCAAGATTGGGATTAACTCAGATCTATTAGAAACGCGCATAATATTTGTTGAGTATTTTTTGTTTTTGCTCAAATCTGACCGATTGATAATGTCACAAAATTTCTTGAATTGTTCGTTATTTCCTATGGCTACGTTTAGATGACCATCAAAGACTTCAAAGACTTGATAAGGGACGATATTTGCGTGCTCGTTGCCAACACGAGCTGGGTCTTGCTTTGAGAGTAAATAATTGGTTCCCATATTAACAAGAGAAGCTATCTGAGCATCTACTAACGCGATATCAATGTTTTGCCCGGTTCCATGTGTCTCCCTATGATTTAAAGCCGCAAGTATGGCTGTGCATGCATAAAGTCCACATAAAAGATCTGCAACTGCAACACCAACCTTTACTGGTTCTTCATCGGGACTTCCTGTTATGCTCATTAATCCTCCATAACCTTGTGCGATCAAGTCATATCCGGCTTTATGGGAATTTGGGCCATTTTGCCCATAGCCTGTAATGGAACAATAAATAAGTTTTGGGAAACCTTCGGAGAGCGATTGATAGTCCAAGCCATATTTCTTAAGGCTGCCCACTTTAAAATTTTCTATAAATACGTCGCAGTCTTTTAAAAGTGTCTTTATAATCTCTACATTTTCGTCTTTTGATATGTCGAGGCTAATCGATCTTTTATTGCGGTTTGATGCCAAAAAATAACCACTTTCGTTAGAGTCCTGTCCGTCTACGTTTTTCATAAAAGGAGGTCCCCAATTTCTTGTGTCATCACCGCTTCCTGGTTTTTCTACTTTGATAACCTCCGCCCCATAGTCTCCCAACAATTGGGTACAAGTGGGCCCGGCAAGAATTCTAGACATATCTAAAACTTTGACACCATTTAGAGGTCCGTTAACAGGGGGTTCCAAAATACTTTTTTTGTTCAAGGCTATACTCCTCTCAGGTTTGCGTGTAGAATATAGCTTAATGACAACTAGCGAACAAAACTTTTGTCATTTTTTGGGAAATAAAATAATATTTTAGTGCGTTTTATGAACTTTAAGGGAGTAAAAAAGTGATCAAAGAGGATTTCAGTACGATAGTTAGAAAGGTTCGAATTTTTAGTGGAATTATACTTTTCGCCTATGTAATCATGCATTTATTAAATCACTCAGTTAATCTTTTTTCGATTGATGCAGCTGATGCCATAAGGATAAATTATTTTCGACCTATATGGCAAAATCCTGTAGGACTTTTACTGCTTTATGGTTCTCTTTTGGCACACCTTATACTAGGTTTTGCATCCATCTTAAATAGAAAGTCATTTAAGATGAAAGGCAAGGACTGGATACAAATTGTATTTCCTGTTTTAGCATTGCTATTTTTAGCCCAGCACATTGCTATAAGTTTTATCATAACAAAAATTTTTGGTGGAGAGGAAACATACTCACTTTTTTTTGCGGCAATGAATACCGAAAAACCGAGTGACTTAATAATGGGAGCAATATTTTTCTCTTTGATGACAATCTTCATATGGGGTCATGGTGTAATTGGTTTGGATGCCTATTTAAAACAACAAGCTGTACACCATAACAGGTTTACATTTTATTTGCGTTATCCAGCGCTTTTTCGTTTTGTTTATTGGTTTGTGCCAATTGCAGCAGTTTTAGGGTTTCTGTCAGGTTTAAGAAATATGAGTTTTATTGCTCAAATCCAATCATTTGAATTGGGTATGCCGATTCCAAACTATCTTGGTTCGATTATTTTCAAGTATATTCCCCAAGAAGCGTTCCCAACTATCATGCAAGTAGAACCTCTAGTTATGAAATACTATCCTCTTTTTGTGCTTTTTGTGATTTTAGTGTGCATATTTAATATAGTCAGAGCCCGATTTTTTGGAAGGATCATTGTTAGCTATCCAGGAGGAGAAACTGTGTCAATTCCTAAGGGCACTTCTATTTTAGAGGCTAGTCGTAAAGGAAAAATTCCACATCAAGCTATATGTGGAGGCAGAGGAAGGTGTACTACTTGCCGAATAAAGGTCACAGATTTTAGTGGGGAATTAACAGCGCCTAGTAATCATGAAATCAAAGCAATTGAACGTGTAGGGCTTGATGACAATGTTAGGTTAGCTTGTCAATTAAAACCAACTAACAATATATCAGTTCAGCCATTATTAAATCCTGAAAATACATTGGAAACTGTTAGGAGTGCACGTGCTCTTACCGGTAAAGAACAAGAAACAGTAATACTTTTTGTTGACTTGAGGGATTTTACAAAGCTTTCCGAGAAAAAATTACCCTATGATGTTGTATACATTCTAAACAAATATTATGCAGTCTGCGGCGAGATTATAGAGAAAAATGGTGGTCGACTGGACAAGTTTATTGGAGATGGGATAATGGCTATTTTTGATGCAAACTCAAAGACTGATATCAATTCAAGAAATGCCGTGATATCAGCTAATGAGATTTCCAAAAGTATGAAAACACTTAACTCAGAATTGAAAACTGATTTTTCTGAAGATATGAGGTTTGGTATGGGCATTCATGCTGGAAGCATGATTGTCGGTATGATGGGTTATGGCAAAGCTGTTACAGAGACAGCTGTTGGGGATAATGTCAATATCGCTGCGAGGTTAGAGGAGCTATCTAAGACTTACCGGTGCGAGCTAGTTGTATCCAAGTACGTCGCTGATAAAGCGAAGGTTGATACAGATAAACTTAAGCCAAAGTTAGTTGATATTAGAGGCAGAAAAGAAGCGCTAGAGGTATTTACTTTTGAAAATGCTGCTGATATTTCTGTTTAGATTAAAGCAACAAGTAATTGATTTTTAATATGAATAATACATGGTATGATGATACGGTATATAGTGAATTTAAAGGAAAGCATGATTTAATAAATGACTTGAAATGTGACGTTTTGATAGTAGGGGGAGGTCTTGCAGGTCTTAGTCTCTTATACAATTTAAAAAAAAATAATGTTGATGCTGTCTTAATTGAAGAAAAACAGATTGGCAGTGGTGCATCAGGACGCAATGGTGGTTTTTGTCTTTCTGGATGGGCGCAAGATTATGATGTTTTAATGAAGTACTTATCTCAAGAAGAGGTTATTACATTAGAAAAGATCGCAGCTTCTGGCGTGCAATGGATGAAAAAAAAGTGTCTTTCTAAAGGCTACGAGCACACAAACCTTCAGTCGGGCGTTCTAAAATGTTTCTTATCAAATAACGTTGAAAAAGTTAAAAGAGATGTTTTCACTCAAAATCAGTTATTTTCTCAAAATGAGGAGTTTATTGATAAAGAAAAGCTTTATAAGTACGTTCGTTCTGATAAATACACTTGTGGTATTTTAAGAAAGGATTCATTTCAGTTTCATCCTTTAAATTTTATGAAGGCACTTGCCAAGGATTGTGTTACCTTAGGGTCCTCGATTTTCGAAAATTGTAAGTTTATCAACTACCATAGAAATAATGGAAAGATAGATTCTATTATAAATAACGAAAACAGGGTGTTAAATATTCAATCTGAAAAGATAGTATTTGCTACAGGTGGCTATGGTGGGAAAGAAATCAAGGATTTAAAAAACTACTGGTTACCAATAAAAACGTTCATTGGAGTTACAGAGCCAATGGGAGATGAGCTACAAGACATTTTAAAAAAACCCTTGGGGTTCAGTGATAACCGCAGGGCTGGAAATTATTACCGTGTTCTGCCTGGGAATAGACTTTCATGGGGAAGAGGCATATCAGCGGTTGGAAGTTTTAATCCTTTAAGTTTAAAAAAGGCAATTTCAAAAGAAATTAGCTATTTTTTCCCTGAGTTAAAAAATATAGAAATAGATTATGTTTGGACTGGCAATATGGCCTATGCAAGTCATTATATGCCTTATGTTGGTGCAACAAGGATCGGAAATGAAGATAAGAATGTGTTCACTATTATGGGATTTGGAGGCCATGGAATGAATACAGCACCGGGGGCTGCTAAGGTTCTTGCTGATTTTATGCTTGGAGAAGGTAACACGTATGAAGTTTTTAATAAATTTAGAAGAAAATGGAACGGTGGCTTAATCGGTCCTTATATTGCTGAAATGAAGTATAAATATCTGCAGATGCAAGATTATTTTGACGTCGCTTGATTAATAAGTAAAAGTTAATCGACAACTTATATAATTTATATCTAAACTCAGTGTATGAGAAATGCCAAAACACTAGAGTATGGTTTTTCAAATGAGGAATTTGAAATTCGTCTTAAAAGGGCTCAAGAGCTTTTATATGAAAATAAACTCGACGCTCTATTAATTACCATTCCATCAAACATCAGATATTTTACTGGTATTGATACTAACTTTTGGGAGAGTCCTACTAGACCCTGGTTCTTAGTTGTGCCGCTTTCTGGGCGTCCCATAGCTATAATCCCAGAAATAGGTGAAAAGCTTTTCTCAAAAACGTTTTTAAAAGATATTTACACATGGCCATCTCCTAATTTTAACGGAGATGATATCTCTCCTTTAAAATCTCTCTTAGAGTCTCTTCCAAGTCGTTTTGGAGCTATTGGTGCGGAATTAGGAAAAGAAATGAGTATCAGAATGCCGGTCTTAGATTTTGGTCTTCTCCAGAATAACTTTAAGTTTGATATTGTTGATGGAGCCTCTTTGATCTGGGCACTTCGAACAGTAAAGACTTTCAATGAGATAAAAAAAATAGAGAAAGTGGCACAAATTGTTGGTGAAGTTTTTGATGTTTTGCCAACGTTTATATCGGTTGACGACAGTGAGCGTGATGTAGCAAAAAAGTTGAAAAAAGAAATTTTAATAAGAGGAGCGGATAATATTCCTTATTTGCCGGTTGTATCGGGGAAAGGGGGGGTCTCACAGATTATAGGAAATCCAACACATAAATTAATTTCTTCAGGAGACTTCCTTTTTATAGATACGGGTGCAACGTTTGATGGTTATTTTTGTGATTTTGACAGAAACTTTGCAATCGGACAAGCATCTGACGAACTCAAAAGAACAAATGAAATTTTATGGCATGCAACAGAGGAGGGGATTAAAAATTTGGTACCAGGTGCGATGACAAAAGATATATGGAAAAAAATAAACAAAAAAATTGAAGACTTTGGATTTATGGTTAAAGGTGAGGGTAGGTATGGTCATGGAGTTGGGCTACAATTAACCGAGCCACCATCAATCTCTTCTTTTGATAACTCTATTATTCAGGAAAATATGGTTCTCGCTATCGAGCCGTCGATTGAGTATAAACCTGGAAAAATTATAGTTCATGAAGAGAATATTTTTGTTTCAAAGGATGGACCAGTTTTATTAACAAAAAGAGCACCAAAAGAGTTACCGTTAATAAGTTAGTTTTAAGAGGTCACTTCTTGCTGTCTCTTAATTCGTAAGTGAAATTGCCAGAGAATTAAAAGATTTACAAACCCCATAACTGAAGCAAACTGGAATGACCACGTATAATCGCCTTTTATATCAAAAAGCAATCCTCCAAAATACCCGCCTAAGCCCATACCTACCCACCCAAAAAAAGAACCTAGGGCCATTGCTCTACCAGCCAACTTTGCGGATACCATCATTCTAGCACAGACTAAAATTGCTGACATTACACCGGAATATGTAAAACCAAAAGCCGCGGCAAGAATAAATAAACCAACTTTAAAATCTATGTATGGGAAACCAAGGACTGTAATTGTTTGGCCGATAGACATTAGAATATATGTAGGCAGGGCACCAATAATATCTCCAAGTTTGCCACTAATAATGCGTCCAAATATTCCAAAGACCATTAGAACAAGGAAAACGCTTGCGGCAAAGTCTTCCGAGAATGAAGCGTCCGTAAGTAAGGGTATTAAATGAACAATAGGTACCGACATGCATATACAGCAAAAAATCACAGCACACGAAATCCAGGTAATAACTTCTTTTTCACTCAGAGAAAAATCCCTGAATTCATCTTTTATGGCGATACGCGCTCTTTTCCGCCATGGTGACTCTTTGATAAGAAAAGAAAAGGGTGCCATGATTAAAAGATATATGAAAGACAAATACATATAAGCATCTTGCCATCCGTGAGCCTTGATTAGATATGTTGATAATAAAGGAATTAACCCTTGGCCAGCTGCGCCACCCGCTGCAGTTATTCCAATTGCTAAGCCAGGATTTTTCTTGAACCAAAAGCCTACGTTGGCATAAAGAGGGGAACCAACAACCGCATTCCCAAAAGCGCCGAAACAAAAATATAATGTATAAAAATGGAGAATACTATTCTGCTTGCCTAGTAAAAATAAGCAAGAGACCATAAAGAAGGTAGCAAAAAAGCCAAAAAGCCTTGTTCCATATTTATCTGCGATATAACCCCAAATTATTCCAAAAAAAGCTGATCCTAAAGACGCAACGGTGTAGCCAAAAGCAGTAGTCGCGCGTGTCCACCCAAATTCATTCGATAATGGTTTTAAAAAAACGGATATGGAGCCCATAGTGCCAAATGAAAGAGCTGTCAACGTAAATACAGATACAACCATTACCCACCCATAGATAGGATCTCGGTCAACATTATTTCCAATATTCAATTTTGATCCTTTTTAAAAATTTTTTTCTAGAAAGCTTGATAAGGCCTTGCCTCAGTTTTTATTAGACCAAAGAGCAAAATATTTTAAATGTTAGACAGTTAATATTGATGTTACAACTCTTGTTTCTGAGTTTTTATCCAAGTTTGGTATTTAGCTTTAACTTCGGGGTCATTCTCAGATATCATTTCTCCAGAAAATTGATTGGCTTCTGGAGAGGCGCACCAGAGAGCAAACAAGCCTGGTCTTTTTGTATTTATAAGGTCTTCTTTTTTTACTTTAGAAATCTGATTTACTCCACTTGCTCTGATTTTACTTTGCATTTCAGTGTCAACCATTCCAGGTCTTATTCCAATCGATGAAATGCCATATTTGTTACCTTCAAGGTGTGTTTGCTGATTTATCATGTGAAGAGCGGCTTTTGTCGAGCAATAGACTGTCCATCCCTCTATTGGGTTGACTGATGCCCCGGATAATATATTCAACACTTTTCCTCTATTTTTCGTAAAGTTGCTCCAACAATATGATATCAATAAGGATGGTGCCAAATAATTTACACGAACGGCGTTCTCAAAATCATGAACGTCTAATTTATCGATTAAACTGATAGGCTCGATTACCGCTCCATTATTAATTAAAATATCAATGCTTCCCCAAATCGATAACGCCATTTCGGTTTGTGTTTTCAAAGAAGAAAGGTTTGATAAATCTATCGGAGTTTCAGCTGCTTCAAAGCCTTGTGCCACAAGCTGATTCACGGTGTCTTTACAGTCATTTAGCTTCCGACCAGAAAATATAACTCTATAACCATTTTTCGCTAACGTTTGCCCTATAGATAGTCCAATTCCTGTGCGAGCTCCAGTAATTAGGCATATCTTCTTTTTTAAACTGTCTGACATTTTTATATCTGATACTTTAAACTAAAATTTTTCAACCCAAGGACGCAACTCAATTTCCCAAGACCAGGAGCTTTTATGTTGTTGATAAAAATGCAAATAGCTTTTTGCGATTTCGTCAGGATCTAAAAATTTGTATGAGCCGTCCTCTTGTCTCTCTTCACGATGGGTTGCACTTATGCCCCCATCAATAATGAAATGGCCTATGTGTATGTTTTGTGGATGCAGTTCTCTTGCTAACGATTGCGCTAGGCCTCTCAATCCAAACTTTCCCATTGCAAACACTGAAGAAAGGGGGAAGCCCTTAACTGCTGCTGATGCACTGGTTAAGAAGATATTTCCTTCTCCTTTTTTTAACATTCTTTTTGCAGCTTGCTGCGCAACTAAAAAGCCTCCGTAGCACGTTATTTCAATGGCTTTTTTAGTTTCATGAGGGTCCAAGTCTACAATCGATCCTCTTACCCGAGCCGAAGGGTTATAGATTACAATTTCCGGAGTTCCTACTGCCTCATCAGTTTTCTTGAACAACTCCTCTACATGATTTGGGTCAGCAGCATCACAGGTATAAACATGAGCATTTAATTCCTCTTTAAGAGATGCTAATTTTTCTGTATTTCTTGATGCTAAACAAATAGTTTTCTTTTCAGAATGAAACAGTCGCGCTAGTGAAGCGCTTAGGCCTAAACCAACACCCACAATCAATACCGACCCTGCCATAAAAGCCCCCAAAGTAATTATAATTTATCTAATGATACTTATTTATTAGCGCTTAGGTAATCTTTATTTCAGCTTAATTTTATTTTTTCTCGTATCTTAACCACTGGACAGTTGATATCAAGGTCGACATCCGACCAACATACTGGCGCATCTTTTTCAACGTCATTCTTTAATTTAACATTATTGGCGAGACCTATCGGTAACCCATTTATTTTTTTTGCAAAATCAGCTTGGTAAAGTTTTCCCCAAACAGTAAAGCCTCCTTCACCATCCAATAACTGCCCTTTTTTTAGGTTTTGTTTTGCAGTCGCAATTACATCTCCAGAAAATTCTTTCGTGCATCCGGTAGCTTTCTTTAAAATAGCAGCGGAGAAGATTGATGTGTTCAATTCCATGCCTATAAGATGAAATGGCTTGTACATTGAGGAATATCGCCCAGTATCATCTGTATTCATTCCGTATTGAGTAAAACATTTTTCTGCATATTCATTTCCTGCTTCAAGCACTACATAAACGCCCCACCTGAGGTCCTTAAAAACTGGTCTTCCGTCTCTTTCTAAAGAAGATACGACTTCAACTGTGCCAGAAAATTCTAGAATACCCCCATCAACTTGAGGTCTTAAAACATGAGAGAGATGATCCATTCCAGCTGGAGGAAACTTTAGGCCATTGGGAGGCGGTTTTAATAACGTAGCGTTGCTTATTGCAGCCATTTCCAAAGCTGATTTTGTTCCATCTAAAAAAGAATTAAACATTCTACTATTCATTCCGGCAGACAAAGCCTCTTCTCTATTTAGCCCATAGTAATCCCAAACGGTATCGGGTGTACTATAATGATATTGAGGTAGATATTTTGTTCCTTTGCCTGCTGCGACCACGTGAAACCCAGACGCACGTGCCCATTCAACGAGTTCCGTAGTAAGAGCAGGTTGGTCGCCATAAGCCATAGAATAAACAATACCTGCCTTCTCAGCCTCTTTTGCAAGATATGGTCCGCTCAATACATCAGCCTCAACATTGACCATAACAATATCCAACCCTTCCTCTATCGCAATAAGAGCGTGTTTTGTTCCCTCTATAGGATCTCCGGTAGCTTCTACCAAAACATCTATTTTGGTCTGAGAGATCATCTTTTTCAAATTATCAAAAAATAATACTGACCCTATCTGTTCTTCAGTCCAGCCTACATCTCGGCAATTTTTTTTTGCATTTTCTGCGCTGATATCGACAATTGAAATAACTTCTAAACCAATTGTGAACAGTGCTTGAGATAAAAACATGGATCCAAATTTACCGGCGCCAATTAGTCCAACCCTTACCCGTTCTTGATTGGCTTCTCTTTTTTGAACTTCATTATATAAAAACATCTTTTAATAATTTTCTGATTTTATACTCTAATATTTAATTGCTTTATATACTTTAAATTAATACCACCCTGAAAGGAATATTATATGAAAAAATACATAGTGATAGGGCGTCCAAGGGCAGGATCATTGATCGCTGAATTTTTGTTAACTGCAGCAAATGTTGAGTATGAGTTTAAAAATATATCTGTCGAAGAGGCACAGCAGGATGAATTTAAGAGTATAAGTCCTTTTTCAAAAATACCGGTTTTAGTCTGTCCAGACGGGCAAACCATATTTGAAACAGTAGCAATTGTGACTCATTTGATAGAAAAGTTTCCTCAATTGGCTCCTCATAGCTCCTCGTCTGAGCGTAACATTTTATGGCAGTATTTAGCGATGATAGCGACGTCAATATATGCAGGATATCATAGGCAGTTTTACTCGCACCGTTATGCGCCTAAAGATGTTGCAGAGGATGTTGGAAAGCTGGCCACTCAAGACCGTGAAACCGCTTACAAATATATAAATATGAAACTTAATCCCTATTTATTAGGGAAAAACAAATCAGCGGTGGATTATTATTTGTATATGGTAACGAGATGGGACCCTAGTATAGATAATTTACTTAATGATAAAGATAATTTAGGTAAATTTATTGCTCAAATGAAGGAAGATGATGCGGTAAATAAAGTGTTATTATCTCACAAACTGTAAATTTTAGTTAGCAAAAAGTGCCACAAAAAAATATATAAAGGAGGATATTTATGTCTATTTTTACTGAGGATCTATTTGAAAAGGGTATAAAGCAGAGAGTATCGACGGTTGGAGAGGATTATGTAAAGAAAAACCTGGAAGAAGCGGACGAATTCTCCCGACCTTTTCAAGAAGCAATGACGGCCTGGTGTTGGGGTTTTGGTTGGGGCGATGAAGTAATTGACGCAAAAACACGATCAATGATGAATCTTTCGATGATCGGTGCTCTTGGAAAAATGACAGAGTGGGAAACACATTTTAGAGGAGCAATAAAAAACGGAGTTTCTAAGAATGAATTGCGGGCAATTATACACATTATTGGTATTTATTGCGGTGTTCCACAAGCTGTGGAATGCTTTAGGGTAGCAAGAAAGGTCCTAGAAGAAGAGAATTTAATTTAAAGAAAGAGTGCCGTTTATTAATATGAATAACATAAAAGAAATGAAACTTTATTCTGATGCTTATAGAATATTCAAAGATTTGAAAGCGCTCGGTTATTCAGAAGATGATGAGCTTAATCTAGAGGACGTCAATCAATTTGACCAATTGCATTATCATGGCACACTAAGTGTTCAAGAAGCTATAGAGACTATTAATATTCAGGAAAATGATAATGTCTTAGAGGTAGGAGCTGGCTGGGGAGGCCCATCTCGATACATTGCTTATAAAACAAGAGCACATGTTTCTGCATTAGAACTGCAGCAAGATTATTCAGAGGTCGGGAAGGAGTTAACACTTAGAACAGGCCTTCAAAGCTTCGTTACACACATAAACCAAGATTTTCTAAATTTTTCCCAAAAGGATTCTTTTTTTAATAAAATTGTTTCTTGGTTAGCCTTGTACCATATTCCTTGTCGACAAAAATATACTGACAAACTTTTTAACTTGTTGAATAAAAAGGGGATGCTCTTTATTGAAGACCTTACTTTTGGGAGCGGGTTTGAGAGCTCTCATAAAGAAATGTTAGAAAAAAAACTCTTTGCAAATTCATTAGAAAAATATTCTGATTATTTAGATACCTGTGCTAACGTTGGTTTTGAAATTGTTGAGCATAAGGATATGTCATCAGACTGGGAAAGTTTTACAAACGAACGTTTGAAGTTGCTTCAAACTAATAGAAACAAACATGAAAAAATTCACGGTGTTGAAGGGTATATTACAATTGAGGAATTCTATAAAACCGCAGCGGAGTGTTTCGCTAAAAATATTATTGGCGGTATAAGGTTGATTTGTATGAAGAATTAGGTTCTTACCTCAAGTAATGAATGGAGGCAAATAATGGATTTGAAGAATTACGCAAAAAAAGAAAAAATAAAATACTTTATGGTTACATATACTGATCTCTTTGGGGTACAGAGAGCAAAGCTTGTTCCAGCATCAGCCATATCTGATATGCAAAAAGATGGGGCAGGTTTTGCGGGCTTTGCTAGTTGGCTAGATATGACCCCTGCGTACCCAGATATGCTAGCAGTGCCCGACCCTCAGAGCGTTATAAAACTTCCTTGGAAAAAGGATGTAGCTTGGCTTGCAAGTAACTGCATGATGGAAGGCAAATTGGTAGAGCAGGCACCAAGAAATGTTCTTAACAAAGCTATTGATAGAGCAAAAAAGAAGAGCATGAGGGTAAAGACTGGCATAGAGGCTGAGTTTTTTCTCTTAACACCTGATGGATCAGCTATTTCTGACCCATATGATAATGCTGAAAAACCTTGTTATGATCAACAGGCTCTGATGCGCCGATACGATGTGATAGCTGAAATTTGTGATTATCTCGGAGTATTGGGTTGGGGTCCGTATCAAAATGATCATGAAGATGCCAATGGTCAATTTGAAATGAACTTTGAATTTGATGACGCTTTACGAACTGCAGATAAACACTCTTTCTTCAAGTTTATGGTTAAATCCGTTGCTGAAAAGCATGGTCTTAGAGCAACTTTTATGCCTAAGCCTATTGAAAGTTTAACAGGTAATGGTTGTCATGCTCATATATCAGTTTGGGATTTAAAGGCTAAGAGAAATGTTTTTGCTAGTAAGAAGTCAGATATTGGTTTGTCAAAAGAGGGCCTAAACTTTCTTGGAGGTATTATTAGTCACGCCAAGGCTATGACTGCGATCACCAACCCGACTGTAAATTCCTATAAACGAATTAATGCTCCAAGGACTTTAAGCGGAGCGAGTTGGGCGCCGAATACTATTACTTGGACAGAAAATAATAGAACTCACATGGTAAGAGTACCCGATGCGGGAAGATTCGAACTCAGACTTCCAGACGGTGCTACTAATCCTTATTTATTACAGGCAGCTATTATTACGGCAGGCTTAAATGGCGTTGAAAAAAAATTAGATCCAGGGGAAAGATCAAATACAAATATGTATGAAGATGCAAAAGCAATTGCCAAGGCTGAAAAGTTGCCATTAAACCTACTTGATGCTTTGCGTGCCTTTGATAAAGATAAAAGCTTTAAAGAGGGACTAGGAAAAGCCTTTTCTGATTCATTTATTAAGCTCAAAATGGAGGAATGGCATTCTTACACCGCACATTTTTCAGAATGGGAAAAAAGAAATACTTTGGATATTTAGAGTGCTATGCCTCTTTTTAGCTCTCCGATAGTCCTTTAATTTTTTCCAGGAGCTCCTTATTTATTTTTCTAGGGCTGTTATCCAGTCTATTGCGATGTCGTCTCTCCCCAGGAAGCCGTATTCCTTTTAACTGTTTAATTTCCTTAAAGAATCCTTCGCTATGAGTATCCCAGTCTGGTCCAGCTATAAGCTCAGGGTTAATAGCTAGGACTAGTTCGCCTCCCTTTGCTGGTCCTCCATCATTATTATCAGTTTTTGCTGCTTCAAAAGAAAAATTGTCTCCTGTTAATCCTGCAGAAAATAGCTCGATCATCATAGATATAGCTGACCCTTTATATCCTCCAAAAGGTAATAACACTCCCTTTAATATTTCTTTTGGATCATCAGATGGTTTTCCATCAGGCCCAAGACCTGTCCCATGAGGAACGGGATGTCCGTCTCTTGCTGCGATCTGAACATCCCCCATTGCAAGTGTTGAAGTCGCCATATCAAAAACTAAAGGGGTTGAATTCTTTCTTGGCCAAGCAAAGGAAATAGGGTTCGTTCCAAAAAATGGTTCTGTTGCGCCAGCTGGTGCAACAGAAGGTTTGTAAACTGTACATGCAATACCTGACAATCCTCGTTCAGCTAGGTACTCAGTCTCTGGCCAAAGTGCCGCAAAATGAAAACTATTTATAAGGCGCATTACAGCTATGCCATGTTTTAGAGCTGCTTCTGACAGTACTGGCAAGCTTTTTTCAAGTGAATAGGGGGCATAACCTAAATTTCCGTCAACTGTTATAACAGATGGAAGGCTCGAGGTTATGTTTGGCTCTGCATTTCCGTTTACTTTGCCCGACTTTAAGGATGCAACGTATCCAGGAATTCTGAAAAGGCCATGCGACAATGACCCGTCTCTTTCTGCGGTTGCGACAGTTCTTGAAATAGCAGATGCATTTTCTTTATTACAACCAAATTTATTCAACACATTAAATGCTAAATCATATATCTCTTCAACAGTGAGTGTCTCTGTATCTATAGTACTCATCATAATGATCCTTTCTAGTCAACTGCAGCCAAAGCTTCAATTTCTACTTTAATATCTGGTCTGAAAAGCCCTTTTACGTAAATAAATGACATTGAGGGCCTTGGCGACGGTAAAAATTCATCGGCAGCAGACTTAATCTTTATCCAGTCGGGTTCATCGGTCATGAAAACGGTGATTTTTGCTACATCCTCTTTTGTGCCACCTTGCGATTCAACAATCAAATTTATGTTTTGTAATGCTAATCGATATTGATCCTCTAGACCCTCTGCGACATTACCGTCCATATCGTTTCCAATCTGTCCAGATATTGATAACAATTTTTTTCCTGCCGGTATAACAGCCACATTTGAATAATTAGCAGCAGGTTTTGGTGCATTGGATGGATTAAGGAAGATAATTGTCATATGGTAAGCCTAAGTATTTATCATTAACACGCTTATGATATCGTATTAACTGATTGCATAAAATTAAATTAATATCGGCATGATGACATTTCTGAGATCTTGACTTTGAAAAGCCAAAAGAACTAAAATTATATTTGGGTTGGCTTTAAAGGAGTAATTTTATTATGGCTACTTATGAATGTGCTAAATGTGGGATGGCGGTAAATGCTTTTTGCGCTAAATGTGAAACTGCACTCGAGAATGACTTTGTTACTAGTGATGAAGGAAAAAAAATACAAGTATCAGTCTGTCCAAATGGCCATGGGAAGATAAAGTCACCTACCTGTTGTGGTGCTGACATGGACTGCAAGGGTTAATCTTTAGATGAATGATTTGAGTCCCGAAGAGGAATTGACGCAACTTAAGCGAGAGCTTTCTAAGTTAAAGCTGGAAGCTAATTTACGAAAATCTCTATCAACTCAGCTTGAGGCTCAAAAGAAAATAGCCGATCAGGCCAAGGAAGAGGCTTTAAAAAAGTCAGAAGAATTGGAAGGCATTTCTGGCAAATTAGCTAAGTATTTATCCCCTCAAATTCATGAACAAATTTTCAGTGGAAAACAGAGTGCTGAGGTTACTAGTTATAGAAAAAAACTCACTGTGTTTTTTTCTGATATAGTTGGTTTTACTAGTATATCTGATGAACTTGAGTCTGAGGAAATCACGAGCCTTATAAATTTTTATCTAAATGAGATGTCAATTATCGCTCTAAAGTACGGGGGGACGATAGATAAGTTTATCGGTGACTCCATAATGATTTTTTTTGGAGACCCAACATCAAAAGGTGTTGAAGAAGACGCAAGACTTTGTGTGGACATGGCTGTTGAGATGCTTGGTAAGATGGACGAACTTAAAGGTACTTGGGGAAAAAACTTTGGGTTAAGAAAAGACCTTGAAGTTCGCATAGGAATAAACACCGGTTATTGTACTGTAGGGAATTTTGGTAGTAACGAGAGACTAGATTATACGGCTGTTGGAGGAGCAGTAAATCTTGCTTCAAGATTGGAAAACGTTGCAAGCTCGGGATCAATTTGTATCTCTGAAGAGACCTATTTACTAGTGGATACTTTTTTCAAATTCAAAGAACCCAAGGAAATAGACGTTAAAGGTTATTTAAGAAAGATACGATACTTTGAGCTGGATAGGGCTGTTAATAAAAGAAGGGAGCATATCCTAAAAATGAATGGAGACGGGTTTAATATTTCTATTGATAAAGAAAAGATAACAAAGGAAGAATTTTTGAAAATTAAAGATTCTATTGATAAGCTCAACTTTAGTTAAATGAAAAAACAAGCGATAAAATTTTTTTAGGCTCTCTTGTCTTTAATTACTGTTACTCTATTCATGCATCTATATTCTGGCAGATAATCAGCTACAGCATAATGCATTGTAACTCTATTATCCCACATCACTAAATCATCCTCTTTCCATCTCCATCGAATTTGATCGTCAGGCTTATTCATGTGATTAGTTAGAAATGTCTTTAAAGAGTTACTATCGTTCATGGTTAAGCCAATGATATGAGAAACAAAGGACTCGTTAAAATTAAGAAACTTTCTTCCTGTTACTGGGTGAGTACCAATCAGATTACGAATATTGTGTCCAAAACGAGCCATGCCTTCGTCTAATCTTTCAGTGCCACGTTTTCCATTTGAGTCAAGAGCAAAAGTATTTCTGAAATCACCCATATCATGGATGCATTGAAGTGCCTCAAAGTCTTTTTTCATGCCTTCTGGCAGTCTATCGTAAGCTGAGTAACAACTTGACCACAAAGTGTCACCGCCAACTTTTGGTACTGTTCTCGCAACAAGTACTGAAGCAAATGGCTGTTCCTTTTTAAAGGTTAAATCCGTGTGCCAGGCGTCGGTATCAGGAGGATTGTTTGAATCATTTTCTAGTTTTACGATTCTATCGTATCCATCCACATTAGGGTATACAGGGTGTGGGTCGTCCAACTCTCCAAAAGATCGAGCAAATTCTATGTGTTGTTTCGGAGTTATATTTGTATCTCTAATGATTATTACTAAGTTATCAATTAACGCTTGGTAAATACCATCTAGCATATTGTTATTAAAACTTTTTTGAAAACTTACTCCTATTAATTCAGCTCCTATTTTTGGTGTAATTTTGTTAATTTTCATCATTACTAGCCTTAGGGTTTGTTTTTCTCAATCTAAAATTTCCTTCATATGTACCACTCTTTTTTCTTTGATAGATAATTCAGCAGCTTGTCCAATTGCTACCGAGAATAAACCGTCATCTAAGGATACTTCGGCTGATGAGTTATTTCTAATAGCTCGTTGAAAAGCTAAATGCTCGAAATAAGTAGATCCGTGATGATGACCAGCTTCTAATAATTTTTTATCAACGGTTATCGTTTCAGACTTAATTTTTTTAGAATCTCTTTCCCCTATTGATAGCTTAGAGCTAGATTTTTTTGATAAGTGTGATGGTACTCCTGTTTCAATTTTTCCTTTATCTCCAACTGCACACAATTCCTCTTGCAAATAAGAGTTTTCAGCGAACATACACAGGTCCAACATAGCTCTAACTCCATTCTTGAACTCTATTATTACAAAAGCATTATCGATTATGTCAGGAGTTCTTCCGTCATATATTTCATCCATATGATTTACGTCCTGATTGCCATTGGCATATACGCTATGGACTTCGCTTTTACATATCAGTCTCATTAAGTCGAAAAAGTGACAGCATTTTTCAACTAATGTTCCTCCGGTATTTTCTGAAAATCGGTTCCAATCAGCAACTTTAATTAAAAATGGAAATCTGTGTTCTCTTATGGATAACATTTTTAGCTCACCAATTTTACCTTTTGATATTTCTTCAATAAATCTTGCTACAGGCGGCATATATCGATATTCCATAGCTGTCCAAATTAATCCCGGGTATCCTTGGGTTAAATTTTTAAACTCTTGGCATTCCTTTACCGTTGTACACAAAGGTTTCTCTATAAGTAAATGAGCCTTTGTTTGTAAAATGTCTCTGAGAATATTTATGTGATTAAAGTTAGGAGTGGCTATTATGTATACGTCGGCTAAATCTGCTTTGATTAAATCATTATGGTTTAAAAAAGTTGGAGTGTTTTTTTTTAAAATTTTTAGGCTTTCCTCAAGAGAAGGTTGGAATGTGTCACAAATGGCGACTACTTCGCTATTTTCTATTAGGTTTATATTCTGTATATGCTCTTTACCCATAGTTCCTGAGCCGATAATTGCATATTTTAAAATTCCCATTTTTCAACAACCTCTTTATTTTTTCTTTAAATTTATGAATACTAATATAAGTTTGATCATTAAATAAACCTATAATATTAAAATTTTAAGGAGACCGTCGTTACACCATTTTTATTAGTATTTAATAATTTAAGGTATCTAAACACGTTTTTATTGCGTATTGGAAGGCAGTTAGCATGGGTAGCCATTTTATTAATGGTAATCGTTATTCTTCTTCAAGTATTTTTCAGATATGTTTTAAATAATGCGTTGCCATGGCCTGATGAGGCTGCGAGATTTTTGATGCTTTGGATGACAGGCTTGATTGCCCCGTCAGCATATAGGTGGGGAGGTTTTGTCTCTATTGACATGATAATTAGCGCGATGCCCAAAATAGCAGGTAATGTACTAACTCTTTTATTGCTTAGCCTTTCGTTATTTATACTTATCGTTGGATTAAATTTGGGGTTACAGCACATAAAAGTAGGTTGGATATTTAACTCTTCATCAATAAAAATTCCTTTATTCCTATTAGGAGAACAGTCAAAACCAATTAAGCTTGCATGGATGTATATGTCTCTACCTGTTGGCATTTTTATGTTAATTCTTGTTAATATAGAGCTTATTCTTACAAGAATCTTATCTATCATAAGCCCAAGCATAGATATAATACCTGATGAAGATCAGGGTAATCTTGAGGCTTAGAGATGTTGGTTTGGTTCTTACCTTTATTCTTGGTTTTTTTACTGATTGGGTTGCCTGTCTTTTTTAGCCTTCTTGCCGCTCCAGGAATTTTGCTTTGGCTTAATGGTCAGTCTAGTGACGCTGCAATGCTTTACAGAAATATTTATAATGGAATAGATAGTTTTCCTCTTATGGCAATACCATTTTTTATGCTAGCAGGCGAGTTAATGAACAGAAGTGGAATAACAATGAGGCTTGTTGAATTTAGTCAGGCAATGATGGGGCATTTGAGAGGGGGGTTGGCTCAAGTAAATATTCTATCATCAATATTATTTGCGGGGCTCTCGGGTTCGGCAGTAGCTGACACTTCGGCAATTGGTTCAATGTTAATTCCAGCAATGGAAAAACAGGGGTACTCAAAGAAGTTTGCTGCAGCAATAACTGCTGCAAGCTCAGTTATAGGTCCTATCATTCCCCCCTCTGGGATAATGATAATCTACGCCTATGTTATGGGAGAAAGTGTTGCAGCTCTATTTTTGGCAGGCATTGTTCCAGGATTAATGGTAGGGATTAGTTTAATGATAATGGTTAGGTTACTTGCTAATCGATATGATCTTCCAGCGTCAACTAAAAAATCAAGTTGGAGTTCTCGTGGAAAGGCTTCATTGAAGGCTTTTTTTCCTTTAATGACCCCAGTTATTATTCTGGGGGGAATATTAGGAGGTATTTTTACACCTACTGAAGCTTCTGCAGTGGCTGCTGCTTATGCTTTTTTTATCGGATTATTCGTTTTAAAAAGCCTTGAGTGGCGAGATGTCCCAAAGGTGTTAACAAAGGCAGCGCTTGTGTCATCGGTTGTTTTACTTCTTGTTGGCGCAGCCATGGCATTTAAAACTGTCGTAAGTCTGTCACATGCACCTGAGCATTTAGCGGATTTTGTCCTAGATCTCAGCGATAATCCATATATCTTGCTTTTTTTGATTAACCTACTTTTGTTTGTAGTAGGGATGTTTTTGGACGCTGGTCCTGCAATTATTATTTTGGGGCCAATCTTAGGTCCTGTCTTTACCGATCTAGGAGTTCATCCAGTTCACTTCGCTATTATAATGTCCGTAAATCTTACAGTAGGATTAGCTACTCCTCCAATGGGTTTAGTTTTGTTTGTTGCATCATCCGTTTCAGGAGAAAAGGTAGAATCTATCGCTAGGGCAATTTTGCCTTTTCTAGCAATAGAAATTGTGGTTATATTCTTAATAACTTACTTTCCTGCTCTTTCTATGAGCATTCCTTTACTTACTGGATTTGCAAAATGAGTTGGAAGAAAATGAAGTTTTTGGCTCTGAACTTGGTTTTTTTGGTCAAAAGGCTTCGTTTATAAAAAAATAAACAAGGGAGGAAATTTTGATTTTTTCAAAAATATTTAAAGTGATAAGTGCTTTATTGTTGATAGCTTGTATTTCGATACCTGCTAATGCAGCAGATTATAAGCTTAGAATGACTATGAACTCTAATGACCAAGACGAAGACTATGATGGCGCGGTCGTTTTTAAAAATTATGTCGAAGCGGCCTCTAATGGAGCTGTTTCAGTAGAGCTGTTTGTTGGGACACAACTTTGCTCGAAGGGAGCAGAATGCTTACAAGGTGTTTCCGATGGAAGTATTGACATTTATATTTCAACTTCGGGTGGAGCGGCCGGTGTTTTTCCGTACGTACAAGTATTGGATCTACCTTACTTAATGTCTGATGATAGAGTTGCTGAAGATGTAATGAGAAGTGACTTTGTCAGAACCGTTAGAAAGATGGCTCTATCTGACTCTGGGAATACCATTCGTTTAATGACAATTGGTAACACTGGAGGGTGGAGAAATTTTGCTAATACAAAGAGACCAATAAAAGAACCTTCAGACATGAAAGGTTTGAAGATCAGAACTGTTGTTGCTGACTTACCTCAGGTTTTAGTGAAGGCTTTGGGAGCTTCTCCAACACCAATTCCATGGCCAGAGCTTTTCTCTTCATTCCAAACTGGAGTAGTTGAAGGGTCAAAAAACGGTATAACAGACATTATGAACATGAAGTTTCCTGATGCAGGCCTTCAATATGTTACTCTAGATGGTCACGCCTATATGGGAGCGCTATGGTGGATGAATAATGCAAAGTATCAATCTATGCCAAAAGAGCTACGAAAGGTAATTACGGATGGTTTTTATGCTCTTCAACAAGCTACTTTCGCTTCTCCTAAGAGAAAATCGATAAAGGCGTACGAAGACTTTGTTGCTGGTGGCGGAAATTTGTATGTTCCAACACCTGATCAGAAGGCAATGTTTAAGAAGTCGGCTTCTCCTGTTTACGATTGGTTTAAGGCCAATGTTAAAGGTGGTCCTGAGGTATTTACAGCTTTAACATCTGCTGTTGCAGATGCTGAAGGAAGAATGGCTTCAGACTATGGGCAAGATTTAAAATAGAAAATTGAATTATTGGGGATGAGTAGATGATGCTCATCCCTAATCACCGAAATGGATAAATCCATGACTTATAGTCATTTATTAATTTATGAGCTTTTTCAATTTGTTCGGAACTCATTTTTTTAATAACTTCTTCTTGAGATATCGCAGCATCAGGATCTCCTCCGATGGCAGAAAGGACGTACCACGTATATGCTCTGACCAGGTCAGGAGCGGGCATCCCTCTTCCTATTTCATAATACCAACCAACGCCCGATTGAGCTCCAGGATGACCCTTCATCGAAGATCTAAGATACCAGTCAAAAGCTCTTACGTCATCTCTTTCTACTCCAAGTCCCATAGCATACATAATTCCAATAAGTTCTTCGGCATCAGCATTTCCAGACCTAGCCGCGGGAAGCAGTTCTTTCATCGCCCGCTCAAATTCACCTTTTTCCATCAAATCTCGTGCGTTTTCAATTTCTCCAAAAACAATCGTTGGAAATACTATCAATATAAACAGATACTTAAGCATTTTTTGATTTTGTTTGCATTTACTTCAGCCTTTTTTTCAATTGATAAATCTTTTGGTGATAAATTACCTGAACCTCTTTCAATAAAAAATTTTCATAATGCAGATCCAAAGGAAGCAGCTTTAGGCAGGCTTCTATTTTATGACAAAATTTTATCGGGAAATCATAATATATCCTGTGGCACTTGTCACCATCATGATTTCGGTGGAGGTGATGGGTTATCTTTAGGTATAGGAGAGGGTGGTATCGGAGTAGGAAATAAAAGAACAGCTGGAAAAGATGGATCAAAAATTAAAAAAAGAATTCCCCGAAATGCTCCTGGTCTCTGGAACCTTGGATCAAAAGAGATCCATACTTTAATGCACGATGGAAGAATAAGTATTTCAAATATCTACGGGAATGGTTTTAATACTCCTGCAGAAGAGTTGTTGCCTGATGATCTAGATAATATCTTGTCTGTCCAGGCTCTTTTCCCAATGACACGGCAATTCGAAATGGCTGGCAATTTTGGTGAAAACGAAATAATTGGATTGGTTTCAAAAATTGGTAAAGATCGTAGAACAATAAACGCAGTATGGCCTGTGATTGTCAACAGGATCCGTGGCGTCCCTAAATATGTAGACCTTTTTATCGAAACTTATGATGAGATAAATGATCCCATGGAGATCAAAATTAATCATATAGCTAATGCGATATCTGCATTTATAATTAAAGAATGGACATCCTTTGACTCGCCTTTTGATGAATACATAAATGGTAATAAAGACGCATTAACATTCATACAGAAAAAAGGAATGGATTTGTTTTTTGGTAAAGGGAAATGCTCTTCGTGTCATTCAGGCCAATTATTTACCGATCAAAAATTTTATGCGCTTGCTATACCTCAATTTGGTCCTGGAAGAACAAGAAGGTTAGATCCTTATACTCGAGACGTAGGAAGAATGGGAGAAAGTGATAAACTTGAAGATATGTATCGGTTTAAAACACCATCGCTTAGAAATGTTTCTCTTACAAGCCCCTATGGTCATAATGGCGCTTACCCGACCCTAAAAGGTATAGTTAAACATCATCTGAAACCATTCGAAATGTATAAGAGATGGGAACCTTCAACGGCTAATCTTCCCAAAGCAGATTGGTTGAGAGATATTGATTTTATTGTTTTCTCGGATAAAAGAGAACAGCAAAGAATCCTATCAAAGATTGATATTGACCGGGTCAATTTAACTGAGAAGGAGGTAGATGCCATTGTGAACTTTCTTTATTCTCTTACTGGAAAATCTGAAAACAATCGACCGTTAGGCAAACCTAGTTCTGTCCCGAGTGGATTTTTGGTGGATTAAATGTCAAAAATTATGGTAACAGGTGTAGCAGTAGTTGATTTCATATTTAAGATTAAATCAATGCCAAAGGAACCAGAGAAATACAGAGCGCAAGAAGCTTATATCTCAGGGGGCGGGATTGCAGCAAATGCATCGGTTTGTATCTCAAAATTGGGAGGGGATGCCACTCTTGTAACTAGGGTAGGTAAAGACGAGATAGGAGGAATTATAAAGAACCAATTAATCGCTGATGGGGTCCAAGTAGATAAAATGAAAGAATATAAAGATAATAGGTCATCTTTTTCTTCTGTTTATATTGACAAGAAAGGAGAAAGACAAATAGTTAATTATCGTGATCCTTTACTCCCAGAGGATGCAACATGGATAAGTGATATAGAGGAACATGACGTATATCTAGCCGATACCAGATGGAATCAAGGAGCGATAGAAACTATGAAAATTGCAAAAAAATATAAAAGGCCAGGTATTTTAGATGCAGAAGACACCGTTTCTGCAGAAGCTATAAAACTTGCATCGCATGTTGCGTTCTCCTCATATGGTTTAAAAAAATTTACCCAAGAAACAAACTTAAAAAAAGCATTGTCTTATGTTTGTAAGATTACAGACGCGTGGGTTTGCGTTACTAATGGAGATAAGGGAGTTTTTTTTCTGCAAGATAATATTCTAAAAAATATAGCTACTCCCAAAGTTGATGTAAAAGAAACTTTAGGCGCTGGAGATGTTTGGCATGGTGCTTTTGCTCTTAGCCTAGGTGAGGGAAAGAAAGAATTGGATGCAGTTAGATTTGCTAACACAGTAGCAAGCCTAAAATGTGCGGGATTTGGAGGCAGAGGCAGTTTTCCATCTCGTCAGGAAACAGAAGAATTCCTCAGGGGTCAAGAATTATGAGTTTAAGCCCGGGTAAGTTTTTGGGAATGAAAAGATTGTCAGATCAAAACGGTATTTTTAAGATGACTGCTGTTGATCAAAGACCACCAATCAAAAAGCCCATCGCAGACTATCTGAATTTACCAGAAGCCCCGTGGAAAGAAGTAGCTAAGTTCAAGAGAATGCTAATAGAAAATCTTCAATCGGATAGTAGTGCCCTTCTTTTAGATCCACATTATGCAATTCCTTTTTCTATGGATTCTTTTGATGCGAAAAAGGGATTGGTGGTAACCTTAGAAGACTCAGTTTTTCAAGAAACAAAGCAAGGTAGAATTTCAAGTAGTATAGATAATTGGTCGGTCGCTAAAATTAAAAGAATGGGAGCCGATGCTGTAAAAGTCTTAGCTTGGTATAGGCCAGATGCTGGGCAAGATGTATTAGTTGCCCAAAAAGATTACGTGCAAAAAGTAGGAGAGGAATGTGTAAAGCATGACATCTTGTTTCTTTTCGAACTATTGGTATATCCCCTTTCTAATGATAAAGACCGAACAAAACAATATATAGAAATGAAAAATAAAAAAACTGATCATGTTTTGAGTTCAGTTGAAGAGTTCTCAAAATTAAAATATGGAGTAGACGTTTTTAAATTAGAAAGCCCTGTAAACGCTGACCAAGTCAATGAAGGTGATTTAAATTCTTTTAAAGAAATGGGTGATCTTGCTGGAAGACCTTGGGTAATGTTATCAGCTGGGGCAGGAAAGTCAGCCTTTAAGAATGTTTTGCGCGTAGCATTTAAAGCTGGTTGTTCAGGGTTTCTTGCCGGTCGTGCTATTTGGTTAGATGCATTTTCTAATTACCCTGACTGGGAAAAAATAAATACTGAGTTAAGGGGTTCATCTGCAAGCTATCTATCAGAGATATCCAATCTGGCAAACCAGTTTGCGGTTCCTTGGAATAAACATCCGTGCTACTCAAGTGAGGAAGGATTATTTCCTTATAAGACATGGGAATTTAGACGCAAATATGAGGAATGAAAACAAAATGAATATTGGAGTATTAGCTTTAGGTCGTTCGACCTTTGATATTACTTTTGCCAATAAAAAATTAACTCAATGTACCCATTTTTTGAATTCGACAAAACATAAAATTTTTGGTAGCTGCCAATTACTATTAGACGAAAACGATGCTACTCAGGAAATTGAAAAGCTAAAAAAAGAACCGATTGACTTTGTATTAATCCTACAGGTTACATTTACTGATGCTTTAGCATCAATAAAGATTGCTAATAGCTTTAAAAAACCTATAGGATTATGGGCTTTCCCTGAACCACGGTTGGGAGAAAGGCTAAGGTTAAATGCATTTTGCGGTTTGAATCTTGCATCTCATGCAATGAGCTTGGCAGATATACAATTCTCTTGGCTTTATGAAGATCCCGCAACAGTGAATTCCTCTAAATTTAATTTGATTTTTGAACAGAAGATTAGAAGAGCAGACATTTTCAGCAAAGATTTATTGGTTTCGAGTTCAAAAAAAGCAAGAGCGATAAAACAAAAAATTTCTGGTTATAAGATAGGAAAAATTGGTAAGCGACCTGATGGATTCACTACATGTAATTATGATCAAGAAATGCTTAGAGATTTTTGTGGTATCAAAGTTGAAGAATTAGATTTAGATGAATTATTTTCTTTAGCAAAAACCGTAAATACAAAAAAAATAGAAGATGATCTCAGGTATCTTAAAAATAGACTCACTTTCATTGAAAATGTTAATCAAAAAGAACTCACAAATTCTCTCAAACTCAAAAATTCATTGCAAGAAATAAAGCTAAAGGGAAATTATGATGCATTTGCTATAAGATGTTGGCCAGAAATGTTTACTGAATATGGGGCAGCTATTTGTGCTCCTGCTTCTATGATGACTGAAAATAGAATTCCTTGTGCTTGTGAAGCTGATGTATACGGGGCAGTCACCCAACTTATCCTTCAAGAAGTGTCTAACCAACCAGTTTTTCTAACGGATATTGTTGATATTGATATTAAAGATAATACAGGAGTCTTTTGGCATTGTGGTCAAGCACCGATTTCTATGTGTGGTTCAGAGTTTGTTCCAAGAGCGACAATTCATACAAACAGAAAAATGCCATTATTATTTGAGTTTCCGTTGAAAGAGGGAGCAGTAACTGTTATGCGAATCTCGCAAGCATTTGGTAAACTTAAGATGATAATAGCTAAGGGAAATATATTAAAAAGAGACTTGCCATTTACTGGAACATCTGGGGTTATTCAATTTGATAGGGAGGCGAAGGAGGTTTTAGAAGACATAATATCTTCTGGCTTAGAGCACCATGTAGCTATTGCTTATGGTGACTTTGAGGAATTATTGTCTGAGGTTGCAAGCGAATTAAATTTGCCGGTTTTGTATCTCTAAGAAGGACTAATATGATACTAATAACAGAGTTTATGGATGAGTCAGCAGTAAACATTTTACGTGAAAGGTATGAGGTTATATACGATCCTTCCTTAGTAGAAAGACAGGACGTTGTTTTAGAACTTATTGGAAAAACAAGGGCGATTATAGTTCGTAACAAAACGTTAGTTAACAAGATATTAATCAATAAAGCTTCTAATTTATCTTGCGTAGGGCGTCTTGGGGTAGGTTTAGACAATATTGATATAAATGCATGTCAGGAAAATAATATAACTATCTATCCTGCTACTGGTGCGAACTCAAATAGTGTGGTTGAATACGTTATATGCTCAGCGATGCTATTATTAAGACAAGCATTTCAAAAAAATATTGAAATGATTTCAGGGTCTTGGCCTAGGCAAGAAAGCTCTGGTTTAGAAGTTAAAGGAAAGACATTAGGCTTAATTGGGTATGGAGAAATTGCCCAAAAAACCAAAACCATTGCAAAAGCTCTAGGTATGAAAGTAGTTGCTTTTGATCCATATATCGACCCTAGTAGCGACTTGTGGAAAGATGTCCAGAAACTAAGTTTAGATAAGTTATTAAAAGTTTCGGACGTGATAAGCCTTCATATTCCTCTAACTAAAGAAACAAATAATTTGCTTGATGAAAAAAAACTAAGACTTTGTAAGTCCTCTGCAGTACTTATTAATGCTGCAAGAGGAGGCATTTTAGATGAAGACGCATTGGCTAAATCTCTCAAGGAAAATAGAATCAGGGGAGCTGCCTTAGATGTGTTTAGCGAGGAGCCACTAAGTAAAGAAAAGGCCAAGAAATTTAGTCAGTTGAATAATATAATTTTAACACCTCACATCGCTGGAATAACAGAAGAGTCTAATGAAAGAGTTAGTCAAATGATTGCTGATAAAGTAGATAAACATTTATCTGAAATTTAAGTATCTTTGCGTAGCATAATTATATTTAGTTCGTTATAAAAAGATTAATAACTATTAATTTTAAGGATTGAATAGTATGGCCAATTCAGAAAACTTTGTTACCCACTTAGAGTGCTCATTAACAGGCAAGAAGTACGAAAAAAATAAAATACATGGCCTGTCTGAAGAGGGAAAGCCTTTGCTAGTCCGTTATGATCTAGAAACTATGAAAAAGGTTATCTCAAGAGATGATGTAGCTAATAGTAATGAGCCCGGATTTTGGCGATACTCATTTATGCTGCCTGTTGAAAAAAAAGAGGATAGAGTTTCTCTTGGAGAGGTTATAACTCCCCTAATTGAGTTGGATTCTTCTATTAAAAAATTTGATGTTAACGCCTCTGTAATGGTTAAAGATGAAGGATTGCTTCCTACTTCATCATTTAAGGCAAGAGGGCTTGCATTGGCGGTTTCAATGGCAAAACAGTTAAAGCTTAAGCACTTAGCAATCCCCACGAATGGTAATGCAGGCGCAGCATTAGCGGCCTACGCCAGTAGAGCGGGTATGAAATCAACAGTTTTCTGTCCTGATGATACTCCTGAAATAAATATTAGAGAGATAGAGCGGTTAGGTGCTGAAACTTTCATGGTAAATGGCTTAATAAATGAATGCGGCAAAATTGTACTCGAAGGTAAAGAAAAAGTTGGATGGTTTGATGTATCAACTTTAAAGGAGCCATACCGGATTGAGGGTAAGAAAACTATGGGACTTGAGTTAGCTGAACAGCTAAACTGGAGATTGCCAGACGTAATATTCTATCCCACAGGAGGGGGCACAGGTTTAATTGGTATGTGGAAGGCTTTTTCAGAATTATTAGAACTTGGATGGATAGAAAATAAGATGCCTAGAATGGTAGCTGTTCAAGCTGAGGGGTGTGCGCCGATCTACAAAGCGTGGAATGAGGGAAAAGAGTTTGCTCCATTGTGGAATAATGCAAAAACTATTGCATCTGGGATTAGAGTGCCTATCGCTGTTGGTGATTTTTTAATAATAAGGGCAGTAAATGAGAGTAATGGATTTTCAATAACAGTTAGCGACGACGAAATAGTTAAAGCCAGAGATGAAATTTCAATCAGTGAGGGTGCTCTATTGTGTCCGGAGGGAGCAGCTACTTTTGCGGCATACAAGAAATCTTTATCTTCCAATTTAGTATCAAAAGATGAAAGTGCAGTTTTATTTAATTGTGCAACGGGTTTGAAGTATCAATTGCCAGAAGTCACAAACTTTATTAATAAAAACGATCCTATTAATTATTCTCGCTTCTAAATTTATTGCTTGGTTTAAATTCTGATAGTGACCCTTTTCGGGGTTCATTTACAAATATCTCTCTACCAGGATGCATTCCTGCTCCATAAACAGCTGAAACAGCTGTGCAACGCATTTTATTCAGTAGTCTTGTATTTGCTTCGCCTACCGAAGGGTGGGTTCCATTATTGTTTTCAACGGTGGACTGCCACGTAGCCTTACGCTGATTATATGTATCTTTGTCCTGTAGAGGGATGCAATTTATCTCATTTTTGTTTAAATCAACAATAATTTCATCTCCTTCCTCAATGAGTGCAATTGGTCCACCAACGGCTGCCTCAGGTCCCACGTGTCCGATAACCAAACCTACAGAACCCCCAGAGAATCTTCCATCTGTCATTAGGGCAACCACTATATTATTTTCTCTGCATAGAGTAGTGATCCGCGAAGTTGAGTCTAGCATTTCAGGCATTCCAGGACCTCCTACAGGCCCTTCATATCGAACTATAATCATGTCAAAGTTTTCAAAAACCTCTGGTCTCTTGTCCAAAGTATTTAAAAGAGCTTGTTCCCCATCAAATATTTTAGCCTGCCCTTTAAATACATTATTTTCAAGCCCTCCCTCTACTCCAGCCAGTTTTAGAATTGAGCTATATTCAGGAGACAAATTTCCACCCAAGACACGTAGTCCACCCGTCCGTTTATAGGGTGATGAAACAGGGTATATTACCTCATTATCAGGATTAGGTGGTGACAATCTTTTTATTTGTTCCGAAAGAGTTTCACCCGTACAGGTCATAGTGTCTCCATTCAATAAGCCTGCATCTAGTAGATTCTTAACAATGACTTGTACTCCTCCTTTTGTATCAATATCCACCATCGAATATTTCCCAAAAGGTCTAGCGTCTACAATAACTGGCACAACATTTTTTGATAAATGGTTGAATTCTTCTGAACCCATAATGTCTTGAGAAAAATTTTTGTAGCCCGCAGCTCTGGCGATCTCTGGAGCATGTAGCATTACATTTGTTGAGCCTCCAACCGCCATGGAAACAATTATGGCATTTCTAATTGACTCTCTTGTTACGATGTCTCTGGGAGTTATGTTTTTTTCAATCATTTCTTCAAGAAATTCAACAAGCTGTTGTGGAAATTCATCAAGCCTTCTGCTGTCTTGTGATGCGGGAGATACCATGTGCAAAGGCTGCATGCCTACAACACCAATAAACGTTTGCATCGTATTATAAGTGAACATTCCTCCGCAACTCCCAAACCCAGGACACGCCTCTAATGCAATTCGTTTTTTAAACTCTTCGTCTGGATTACCGGCAATTTGGTAACTAGAAATAATATCTATAGGCTCACCAGTTTTTGAGTCTTTGCCTGGTCGTATAGATCCGTCTGACATGATAATGGCTGGTCTGTTATGTTCTAAAACTGCAGCGAGTGTGCCTACTGGTGGTTTATCACACGCTACTACTGCAATAACCCCTTCTAATCCCGAGGCGCTTAAGTGTTCACACATTGAATCATTTGTTACTTCTCGTCCAATTAAGGAATATCTCATTTCCTTAGTCCCATTACGAATTCCATCTGAAGTAGCAATTGTGAACTCAGGCTGCACTAACCTCATTTGTAATTGCTTTGGGTTTGTTCCTATCCTATTTTTTAAAATTTGGTGTATTTTTTCTACTTTACTTATAACACCAATGTAGCATTGTGAGTCACCTTTGTTGCCAACGACACCAACCGAAGGTTCATGTATTAAATCAACATCAGTTCCCAGTTCTCTAGCAATTCCAAAAGTTTGGGAATTTCTTCCTGGATTTTTATCAATTAATACCGTTTTTGAGTTTCTCATATTCATGCCTACATATTTTATTAGTGTCGTAAACTTATTATAATTTTTAGTCTAAAACAAGATAACAAAATTTGGGGTCTCAAAGATTACGTAAATATGAAATAACATGTGGAATAAAGCCTGGAAGTAGAAAAAGCTACCAAGTCACTTTATACGTCCGGGTTTAATTAATAACTCACATTGTTTAGTGTAAAATCTTTAGATATTCTTAGTTCATAAAATACTGTTTTTCAAAAGATTTAATTAAACCTCCCTTTCAGCCTTTAACAAAATTTCATAAATTTCATCAGATATTTTAAAGCCGCCTTCTAAAGCAAAAATATAAGCCTGTGTAAAATTAAAATATGCATTTTCTTGATTACCTTTTTCTAAATCTATTTTAGCTTGTTCTGTGTATATCTCGACAACCGATCGCAAATCATTTTTCGACAAAGCATTTTGAAGTTTTAAGTTTTCACTGTCTAAGTGATTAATTTTTCTGTTCCCATAAATTAATGACTAGGTCAAAAACTGATTAGCAACCCATCCGTGAAAATTATGGGTAGGCCCATCCATTGCCGGCGAAAAGCGACCTCCATCAAAAAAATTTCCATATCGCCCCTTTTGCATTCCCTCGACTACAAATATATCTTCTGAAAGTACCGACTTCCAAAATAAAGAGTTATCTTCTCTCAATTTTCTGTAATCTTCATTAATTGACTTAGAACTGGCATAAAATATACTAACGTGTTCGAATGTGTAATCTTTTGAAATTGGTTCCAATATTACCGAAAAAATATGGTCTCGATGAACCCCTAGCAAGACATTTGGATAAAGTGCGATGTATTCAGCTCCCGTTTTCCATGCCTCCGAGAGGTTCTCAAAATCAGCAAATACCTTACCATTATCACTAATTTGCTTGTAACAGAAAGAACCTTGGCCTGAAAATTGGTTTTTATTCTCAATATTGTAATGATCTTCTAGTTTAGAAACCACATTTAATTCAGGGTGAACCCATGGCAGATGATAACTTTCGCAAAAATTTTCTACAGCCAATTTCCAATTGCATTTAAGCTCTAATTGGAAAGAGCTATAATTTTCGCAATAGAAAAGTGGCTTGTTAAATTCATTCCATCTGGACATCAGTGACTGATTGGTTTTTTCAAATGGCTCTGCTGAATTTGAAATGTTTACAAAAATAACACCAAGAAAAACATAAGATTGAATCTTTTTGAGACCGAGGCCGTTCTTTTTCAGATCTTTGTGGTGATTATGACCAGGACCTCCAACGTGCGGTGTCGCACGCAAACTACCATCAAGATTGTAGCTCCATGAGTGATAAGGACATCTAATGGTCCCTCTTATATTCTTTTTCTCTTCAACTAATATCATTCCTCGGTGACGACATACGTTTTGATAGACACAAATTTGATTATTATGATCTTTAACAACTAGTAGAGGGAAATCTAATAAATTTACAGGCAAAGCATCACCTGGACATTTTACATCGTGTTCAAAAGCCACTCCTGTCCAGTTATTATATAGCAGACACTCCTTTTCTTTTTGGAATACCTGTTCATCGATATAATGTGAATTTGGCAAACCGTTAGCTTCAGATATTGGCAGGGTTACTTTTGATAAATCAGAACACATAAGATCACCAGTTGATATTTAATCTAAAAACAAAGTATAGGAAAATGTCTAAAAATATTCTATCAAAATTTATATTCAGTATTAGTATTAACTTGAGACAAAAGAATGGGTTTCAGGGCTGGTGTAATCGATGGCTTTGGCCTTAAATATTTAGGGATAAAAATGGCGATACCTTCTCATGTCAGGTATTTAATAATTGGTGCTGGAATTCATGGATTATCAACTGCATGGGGTCTTGCAGCAAGACTAAAATCAAAAGGTGAACTTGCAGAGGGCAATATTGTTGTCATTGATAAAACTGGTGTAGCAGCTGGAGCGTCAGGAGTTGCATGTGGTGTAGTTAGAAACAATTACCATCAACCCGCCATGAGGAAGTTAATGGCACATTCAGTGGATATTTGGGAGTCCGATCCAGAAGGTCTTCATTATCACCCAGTTGGTTATATGCAGATATCAAGTGAGTCGATGCGAGGTGATGTTGCTCAAATATTTGAGGAGCAGCAAACTATTGGATATGATAGTGAATTTGTTGAGGGCGCGGAGAAATCAAAAAGATATATGCTGGAATTTTTTTCTGACTGGCAGGCTAAAGGCATAACATCAGTTTTACATGAAAAAAAAGGTGGGTATTCCAATCAAACAAAGACAATGTACGCGTTGGCAAAAAAAATAGAGGAATTAGGTGTAAGAATAGTTGCTGGAGTAGAAGTTAAAGGTTTTTTTACTAATAATATCTCAGAAGCGATCTCTTTTGTGGATACGGATAAAGGAAAAATTACTTGTGAGCATGTCGTTATCGCTGTAGGTCCTTGGGTTAGGGATTTTTGGGATTTTCTGGGGCTTCCAAAGAAAATCAATGTAAAAGAGGCAGACGGTCACGTGCATAAAAATGTTGATATGTGGCGGTATTGGCAGCTTGAAGAGGGCGTTCTCAGGGTAAAGCCAGAAGTACTATTAACAAATAATGGAGAGATGCCTCCAGTATTACATGTTGACACTGAAGCCCCTCTTAAATCGGATGTTGATGGAAGTATAATCACAGATGAAATGTGGGGAATTTATTATAAGCCAGATTGGCATTTCAAGGGCATTCAGGGTGGGGCTTCACCTTACAAAGTCTCTACGCCTGTAGACCAAGTTGCAATAGACCCTTATGGTCCTTCTAGTCCTGAATTCATTTCAAGTGATGAATTTGCTCATATGTGGGTTTCAGCTCTTGCTCATTGTCATAAGCGCTTTGAAGGATCAATGCCACAATATCATAAAGAACCTTCTGGTGGACTTGGATGTTTTACTCCAGATAGCTTCCCAATTTTTGATCACTTTTGTGAAAATGTTACTATTATTGCAGATTCAAATCATGGTTGGAAAATGATTGGTGTTGGCCATTTAATTGCTGATGAAATTTTAGGTGAGCCGCAGGAATTATTAGAGCCATTTCGATTTGTGCGATATCAAAAGGGCAAATTACATCCTGTATCTAACAGTCCATATCCTTGGAGTTAAAAAAAATAGTGCTTATGTTGCTGAGAAATAGATTTATCTGTTATCCGGTCTTTTTCAAATAGGGGCATCTCACCTCTATTTGATCGATTAATGTAAATTATTATGGATTAAGTTTTAGAAAATAAACAAACACAGGCTTTACTATTTTTTATGTTAAGCTTCTTATTATCTTTATTATAGACCTTTACTTCATTCAACTCAAAGCAACCAATAATATTTAGCTCAGTTAGGGCTTTGAACTGTTTTTCAAAGCCTTTTGAGTGGTAGTGATCAAAGTTAATCCCAATCACAAATTTGGTGCCTGACTTAAAATGGGAAATTAAGCGCTTTAGAGTTTCTGAACCTAGGTGCCCATGTGTAAATGTCCCAGCGCTTACTACGGCCGAATAATCTTGTAATAAGGGATAAAGAGGGTCTTCAAGATTAAGTTCTAGCAAATTTCGATATATGTTTTTTTCTCTAGATATTTGTATCATATCTTGTGAAATATCAACTCCATCTATGACAGCATTTGGAGCTTTCTTTTTAATTTCATTTGCAACCAATCCAGTTCCACATCCGATATCACAGATGGGTCCATCTATTGTAAACTTCTCAACTAGAAGATTTGCCACGACAGCAGGGTAAGTATAACCAAGATCTTTTACAAAAACACTGTCGTAAAATGGCGCAAAGCCCTCATAGTATTTCTTGTTGTCATCTGGAGTTGAGAGGTTGTAAGCTCCCTTTAAGAGATCCAACGCATTTTTTTCTGTCTTGCTCATGATAGTATAATATTCCATAGTTCTTTGTTGCAAAAAAGGAAAATGTGTGAACGTTGAGCTTTTTGCTAATTTAAAAGGTAAGTGAATTGAAAAAGATTGATAGAGCCGCCTATGTGGTGGAGAGGTTGGATGAAATTTATCCCGAGACACCAGTTCCTCTAAATCATAAGAGTAAATTTGAACTACTTATTGCCGTTTTGCTTAGTGCCCAGTGTACTGATGAAAGAGTTAATCAAGTTACCCCACAACTTTTCTCACTTGCAGACAATCCGTTGGATATGAGTAAATTACAAACAGAAAAAATTTATGAAATTATAAGGCCATGTGGTCTTGCGCCACAAAAATCTGCAAATATCTCTAAATTGTCTGTTATGATTATTGAAAAACATCAGGGTCAAGTTCCCTCAAGCTTTGAAGATCTCGAGCAACTTCCTGGTGTCGGACATAAAACTGCAAGTGTCTTAATGTCTCAGGGGTTTGGGTTCCCAGCATTTCCAGTTGATACTCATATCCATAGACTTGCACAGCGTTGGGGTTTAACCAATGGAAAAAACGTAACGCAAACTGAAAAAGATTTAAAAAAGCTTTTCCCTGAAGAAAAGTGGAATAAATTACACCTACAGATAATTTTTTATGGTAGGTCTCACTGCACAGCAAGGGGTTGTGATGGAACTGTATGCGAGATCTGCACGACATGCTTTCCAAAAAGAAAAAAACCTTTTAAGGCAAAAAAACCATAGTACTGGATAAAACCATAGACATAATTTTTGACATAGATGGAACTATTTTAGATATCTCGCATAGAGTAAAGTTCGTTTTGCAGGACCCCAAAGACTGGAAAAACTTTTATAGCAATATGGATAAAGATCGACCGATCGAGGAAGTTTGTGCTTTGTTGAAGTCTTTGCTTAAAGATGACACTAATCAAATCATTTTTTGTACCGGTAGGGTTGAAGACTACAAGGAAAAGACAATTGAACAGCTAAATCAAATATTAAAAGGTAGTAAAAATATAGATATAGATAGTTGCTTGTACATGAGACCAAAAGGTGATTTCAGAAAAGATTTTATGGTAAAAAGGGATCTCTATAAAAGAATGATTGTTGATGGGTTTAATCCAGTCTTAGTATTTGAAGATAAAATTACGGTAGTTGAAATGTGGAAAGAGATTGGTTTAAGATGCTTAAGGGTTACAGGAGCTTAATAATTTAGAATGAAAATGAAACGCACTATAATAAGGCCAAACGGGGTGCCAAATTCTGTATCAGAGCAGGTTGCAACTCCTATTATGCCATCGGTTGTTTATGCTTCTCAATCTCCCAATGCACTCGATGAACAATATGAAGGCAAGCAAAAAGGGTATACATACGCAAGAGAAGGGCACCCTAATGCAGAAATCTTAGCGCGTTTGATTGATAAACTTGAAGGGAGCCCCACCGGTCTGGTTGTAAGCTCAGGAATGGCTGCCATTTCGTCTCTTATTATGGGTACCTTGTCTTTGGGAGACCATGTTTTAGGGGGTAGCCAATTATATGGTCGTACATTGAGACTGATGCGTGAAGATCTGCCTAGATTTGGAATACACACGTCGTTCGCAGATCCAACAAATATTGACTCAGTTAAATCTGAGATTAGAAAAAATACAAAAATGATCTTAATTGAGTGTGTATCTAACCCAACACTTAGGGTTGCCGATATAGAGGGTATCGCAAATTTATGTAAAAGAAACAATATTTTATTGGCTGTTGATAATACATTTACAACACCTGCATCCATTAAGCCTTTTGAGTATGGCGCCGATTTTGTTATTCATTCTATTACTAAATTGTTATCTGGTCACTCCGATACTACATTAGGGTATGTATCATCAACAGATCAAAACAAGATGGAGGCGATTTACAACTTTTCTGTTTCAATTGGTGCAACTCCAAGTCCTTTTGATTGTTGGCTGGCTGAAAGAGGTCTTGCTACATTTGAATTAAGATTTGAAAAAGCACAAAAAAACGCACAAATCCTTGCAGAAGCCTTGAAGAAAAATAGCAAGGTTAAAAAAGTACTTTACCCCACCATGTCAGAGCACCCTGATATATCTCTTGCAAAGCAACTCTTAAAGGGAAATGGTTGCAATATGGTAAGTTTTGAAATCGGTGATAATAGGATAGATTCAAATAAATTTATTGAAAATATAGAGGGTATAGCATTTGCTCCTACATTAGGAGATATTGGAACTACAATATCGCATCCTGGAAGTAGTTCACATAGATACCTTGATCCAAATGCCCGTAAAGAGCTTGGTATATCCGAAGGCTTCTTCAGAGTATCTGTTGGTCTTGAAGATCCAGATGAATTAGTAGGCTCTATTGAAAGAGCGTTAAAAGCCATATAGCGTTTACTATCAGAAAAAGTCTAAATTATTTGTTCAATAAAACGTTTTAGCCTTTCGCAAGACAGGTTTATCATCTCATCAGGAACGGTTAAACTTATGCGTACTAAATGGTGGGCATTTTCTCCAAATGATGCGCCTGGCATGAGCGCCAATTTTTCTTCCTCTAGAAGTTGTTTAACAAAAGCGTCGCTACTTAGTCCTGTTTTAGATATATCCGCAAGTAGGAACATTCCTGACTGTGGCATTATTGGTTCCACTTTATTTGTTTTTTTTAGAGCTTCATAAATATTTACGGCCCTATGATAATATGAATCCCTCATTTTTTTTGCAGTATGAAAATCATTTTCAAGCGCATATGCTGTCATATCTGCTATAAAAGGTTGGTTGCCAAAAAGCATTGTTTCAGAAAGAGGCAAAACCGCATTGCAAAAGTCTTTGGGACCTACCAACCATCCACTTCTAAACCCCGGGGCTGCATGTGATTTCGATATACTTGAGACAACAATAGTGCGATGCAATGCGTCTCGAACATTTAATGGTGAGTAAAATTCCGTTGTGTTATCAAAATCATAAATTAGGGATGCATACACTTCGTCTGAGATTATCCACAAATCGTTTTGGAGACAAACTTCAACAATTTCTTCTATTTCTTTTTTAGTCAATATTGCTCCAGATGGATTATGTGGATTATTCAAAAGAAGAACCTTACTTTTGCTTGTTACAGAGTTAGCTAAATCGCTAGGATTCATTCGAAAACTATTTTCTTTTTTTAGTTCTATTCTTTTCACCGTTCCGCCTGCAGCGGCTACAACCCCTTCATAGGTTGCGTATAGCGGATCTCCTAAAAGAACCTCATCTCCTTCATTAACTAAGCCCATAATCGATGCAAAAAGTGAGGTTTGAGTGCCAGGGAAACACAAGACATTACTTTCGGTGATATTAAGCCCACATTCGTCATTATACTTATTTACTAGGCTGGAAACTAAGTTTTCTTCTCCTCTGCCATTGGAATAACCTGTTCTACCTTCTTTAATGGCCTTGATCGTAATATTGGCGAGTTCGTCTGAAACTGAAATATCAGGCTGGCCTATGGTCAACAAAATTACATCAGGATCTATTTCAGCCATTTTCTTTGCTTTCAAATGGGGCGTCCATTTTTCAGAGCCTAATTTTGCTACTCTTTTTGTTATTGATGCGAATTGCACGATATTTACATTCCTTTTAACGAAAAAATACACTATTTTCTAAAAGACATGACCTCAACATGCAAGTTTTTGTCTACTCTTTTCTTCTATACAAGACTTTTATCGATAAAAAAAAGTCGAATCTATATACTGTTCTCATTTGTTTTTTTTCTTAACGTTTTTCATTCTTATGCTCAGGAAACAGTTACCCCTGATATCATAAAAAAAATCCCTCATGATAGTAAGGCTTTTACTCAGGGTTTTATCGTAGACAAGGGAATATTTTATGAAAGTACCGGTCTATATGGAAATTCAAGTTTAATAAAATATAATAAGCACTCTGAAAAATTGATAAAAAAAATGCCATTGGAGGATAAGTTTTTTGCTGAAGGACTTACTTTGTTCAATGGTAATCTCTATCAACTGACTTGGAAATCGGGAGTTATGTTCGTATACGATAAAATTACTTTCGAGATATTAAAAATTTTATCGTATAATGGAGAGGGTTGGGGGCTTACCAGTAACAACAAATATTTAGTAATGAGCGATGGGAGTAACATCTTAAAATTTCGTGATCCGAGTACCCTTCGGGTCATAAGGTCAATAGCTATTACCTACAATGGATTACCTGTGAACAATCTTAATGAGTTAGAGTTTGTTGGAAATGAGATTTGGGCGAATATATGGAAATCTGACTTAGTAGCATGTATTGATAGCGCTACCGGTGAATTAGTCAGATGGATTGACTTTTCATCAATAAGTGAAAGAACTGGATCTGAAGATGTATTGAATGGGATAGCTTACGATAAAGTTGAAGACCGAATTTTTGTAACTGGAAAATTTTGGAATTCTATATACGAAGTATCAATCCAAGAGCAGTAAGAACGCTCTAGTGCTACTTAAATCTATTTGGAGAGACTCGCTTTTGCAGCTGTCCAAAACTTGATTTTTCCCCTAGAATAATCTCACTAGCCATTTTGCTTGCTGCGGCCGACGTTTGGAAGCCATACCCTCCTTGACCTGCAAGCCAAAAGAAACTGGGGACAATGCTATCAAAGCCAATAACAAGAGTGCGATCAGGTGCAAAAGTTCGAAGTCCCGCCCAACTTGATGTAATTCTTTTAACAGAATAGCTTACAACTTCCTCAAAATTAAAAATGCCTTTTGCTAAGTCCTCCTCATTTGCATACGCGTCATGAGGAAAAGACTTGGTTTCTTCCGATGGGGAGACAATCATTTCTCCTGCATCAGGTTTTGCGTAAAAAGCTTCATTTAGTCCAAAAGCCATCGGCCAACTTTTATGATTACCACTATCATCAGGAGCAGGCACTCTAGCCATAGACCTTTTAAGAGGTAAAAAGCCCAAAGGTTTGATGCCAAATTTCAATGCTAATTCATCTACCCAAGCTCCTGCCGCATTAACAATGACGTCACAAATAAATGTTTTTCTATTCGTTGTAATTTGCCACTTCCCTTCTTTAAACTCAGCAGCAATTACTTTGGAATCGGTATAAATTTCTGACCCGTTGGCTTTTATATCTTTTGCAAAATGTTGCAATAGTTTATCTGTATCAATATCGTAGATGTCCTCTTTGTATCCAGCATATTTTACCTCTTTATTATTGATTATTTCAATTAGGCTACGCGCATCGCTGACAGATATTTCATTGTGAGCAAAACTTGAACATTGCTCCTTAAATGCATATTTTTCATCTTTTTTTCCTAAAATTAGGCTGCCCCTGGGGGACAGAACATCTACGCCATCCTTAGAAAGAAAGCTTTTGCTTGCACTATTGAATTCCCGAATAACGTCGTTTCCGTAGTCTTCGATAAATGCAGCAGCTGATCTACTTGATGAGTGGTGCCCAAGATTTTCTTCGGCCTCTAGCAAAGTTACCTTCGCTGATTTACT
>CACAFI010000012.1 GCA_902531755.1 uncultured Alphaproteobacteria bacterium | reverse complement strand
CTGATTTAATCCCGATAGCTGATGGCTCTGACATGATGGGCTCATGCAGAAATCCGGCTGCTTACTGCAATTTATATGGGTTTAGGCCAACACCGGGGCTTATCCCTGAGGAAAGATCAAAGACAAGGCACAAAAAGTTGCCCATTCTATCAACTTTGGGAGCTTTAGCAAAAACGCCTGAAGATTTGGCTTACTTCCTCGATATTGTATCGGGTTCACATGAATCCGACCCTTTTTCATTTGATTTAGATTGCTCATTTGATGATGTATACCTCAGTGATGAAAAAATGCATGAACGAAAAATTGCCTGGTTAAATGATTTAGGTGGTTACTACCAGGTTGAAGAAGAAATACTGGAACAGTGTAAGAAAACTCTTTTTTCTCTGGTCCAAAATAAAGTTGTTGTCGAAGAAATAAAGCCAGAGGCCAACCCGTATTATTTGAGCAATAGTTGGAAAGTATTACGATCAAAAAGTTTGTATGACGAATTGATAAATTACAATCTGAGTTCAGATGAAAAAATCCTCACCGTTGATTGGGAAATTAAAAATGGTCAAGTAGTTAAAGAAACGGATCTTGAAGAAGCACTAGTATGGAGATCACTGTGGGAAAATGAAGTTAATTCGATTTTTAAAAAATATGATTATTTGGCATTGCCAGTTGCACAGGTGTATCCCTTCAATAAAGATATTCCTTATCCTTCTAGCATTAATGGTAAACAAATGGAGACATATCATCAGTGGATGGATATTGTGGTTTTATCAAGTATTCTGGGTTTGCCAACTATCTCCGTTCCTGTGGGTTTAAATAGCAATGGACTGCCCATGGGAATGCAAATAATAGGAAAGAGAAAATCCGATATAGATTTAATTGCGTTCGCAAAAAAATATGAAACCATCTTCTCTTGCTCAGAAATAGTGCCGCAAAAATTTAATTAGGTGTGTTTATTTTTTTGAATTAAATAATATTATAAATAAGGTCTGTTTTTTTAATTTACTATAAGAGTATTTAACAGATTTATTTTTGTAATGTAAAAGGGCATTGAACGTTTATGAATTTCCAAGATTTTTTTAATCCTGATAGAGTCGTAGATTTAAGCTTTTTTAATTTTGAGAATGCTATTACTGCTTGTTACTATGCAGATAAGGATTTGAGAGTAAAAAAAGTCAACAAAAACTTCAAAGGCTTTTTCCCGGTTCTAGGCAATGTCAAAGATGCATACTTCCCAGATATTTTAAAGCAGCTAGGTGTAACAGACGAACAGATACAACTTTTTGAGGATGAAATCCACAATAAGGGATCTGTTTTAATCCCAAAGGTCAAGATTATTATCGACGATAAAGAGAGGCTTTTCTCACTACTTTCAACAAAAACAAAAAATTCTGATTTTGATTACTTAAACGGAATTCAAGGTCAATTCGTAGATAGAACGAATGAACATGAGTTAACTAAGCAACGAGACTCACTTATAGAAGGGCAATTAAAAGATAAACAAATAATTGAAGAAAAAAGTAAAAAACTAGAAAGCTTAGCAACTAGGCTGGCTAAATATCTGTCTCCTCAAATTTATAAGAATATTTTTGAGGAAGAAAAAGACCAGGGAGTTTCCCATGCGAGGAAAAATCTAACTGTCTTTTTTTCTGATATTGTAAGCTTTACTGATTTGACTGATAAAATGGAGCCTGAGAAGCTCGCGCTAATTATTAACTCGTACTTATCAGAAATGTCGACAATAGCCATAAAACATGGTGGCACAATAGACAAATTTATTGGGGACGCTTTAATGGTTTTTTTTGGTGACCCAGAAACTTTAGGTGAAACAAATGATGCTTTAAAGTGTATAGAAATGGCGTTAGCGATGCAGGAACGAATAGAGGAGTTACAGGGGCACTGGAAGAGCCTCGGTGCGACGGAAGGAATTTCGGTGAGAATTGGAATATCAAATGGTTTTTGCACCGTAGGCAACTTTGGATCTGACTTAAGGTTAGACTATACGATACTTGGGAGCCCAGTTAATCTTGCGGCAAGACTTCAATCAATGGCAGAAATTGACGATATGCTAGTTGATGAAAATACAAAAAATCTTATCTCGTCGGAGGTCGAAACAGAGTTTGTGAAAGAGTATACTCCCAAAGGTTTTGTTAGGCCAATCGGGGTATATAAAGTACAAAAATTTAAGTCAAAATCAAATGTAAAAGATCGAATAAGATTATCCCATAAAGGTAAAAGAGTTGAAATTAACGTTACAGATAGTTCTGATATACGTGCAGCAATAGAGGAGTTAAAGTTAATACAAGAAGCATATGAAAAGCAACTAGATAAGCAGGTTAAATGATCAAAAACAAGAGGGCGATAGTTTTAGCTTTGTAACTTTATTTCACTAACCTTACTGGTAGCTTTTATGGTTACCAAAGCCGTAGCTGTCAATATTTTCTCCTTAGCTTTTATTGAAAATACCTTGGATTCTGCATGAAAAATGCTACGGCCTGCTTGCAAAATTATTGCTTCAGAAAAAAGCTTTTCACCAAAGGCAATATTTAGGAAATTTATCTTAAATTCAATTGTAAGTGGTTCCTTTTCTATATCCATTAATGTCATCGCAGCAAACCCCGCAGCATTATCTGCTATCGTTCCTGAAATACCACCATGAAACAACCCGTGTTGCTGGGTTATATTTTTTTCATAAGTGACTTCTATGCATGCTTTACCGGGAGAAATTTCATAGAGTGTGGCACCTATATAGGGCATAAGCGGTTGATTCAAGAAAGACGCCCTCAATTCTCGTTCTGTGCGAACGCCCACAGCTAAATCCTATGTTTTCCAGGTGCCCAATTGGTGTTTCCCTTAAGATATTTTTCACCCTTCTCAATTGGCAAGTCTTCCAGAACCGATCCCATGCTGTCGTTCCAGCGATTAAGAAAACCAAACAATGCAATGACTCCCATAATTTCCACAATATCATTATCATCCCAATACTTTTTTAATTGAGTTATTTCTTTTGTGTTAACTTTATTTGGAACCGATGCTGCCGCAAAGGCAAAATCTAGAGCAGCCTTCTCAGCGTTTGAAAAAACAGAGGATTTAGAATAATTCCAAACCTCTTCCATTCTTTCTTTAGTACTTCCGAAGCGTTCGGCTCCTAAAATAGTATGAGCCTGGCAATAGAGACACCCAGAAGAAAAGCTTGTTACATATCCAATAAGTCTTTTAAACTCGGGAGTAACTGTCCCTTTGCACTCCATTACTGCAATATTAAGATTTGTAAATGCATCGGCAATTTTGGGATGATAGCTCATGGTTTTAACAGAACTCGGTATCACACCAAGAGGTCCTTTGAAAAATTGGATTTTTTCTAATAAAGTTGGGTCAATTTCATTCTCTTCTAGCGGTTTTACAATTTGCATTATTTCCTCTGAGCGATATATTGATAGATATTATAAAAATTATCTCAGAATAATTCAAAAATAGCACTAAATTAAAATCAAAAAGGTTACAATTATTAAGAATTTTTTAGTTTGCTATATTCTCTTTTAAATGTAACTCGAAAAGTCAATTCTTTTACCGGTCGGTTTAATAAATTTTGTCTAAGATAAAGTATTGAAATATTAATTAAAATTTTTGAAAACAGGTTCCCCTCATACATAGGTTTGGGTTTATATTGGGAGTATGAGGGGACTTGATGGCTGCAAAATACATGCCACGCTAAACGATAACATAAAAACGACGAAAAAAAAATCATAGTTTTTAAGATCTAAAGTTACTTCACTTTTGTGGTTAATCCAACTAATATAATCAAAAATTAGGAGTAGAAATGCCTGGATTTGAGGTTATTGACGAAAAAGAGAAGAAAGCAATATCCCGCATCTTCGATGAGGGAAAAGTGTTTTTCGCCCACGGTTTCGATAAGAAAAGAAAACATTATCATGTAAGAGAGTTTGAGCAAAAATTGAAAACCGTTTTTAGCCCCCAGGTGGCCGATACATTGTGCGTTTCATCTGGTACCGCGGCAATTAAAGTGGCTTTAAAAGCGTTAGGTATAGGCAGGGGTGACCAGGTTATAACACAGTCTTTCAATTTCATTGCAACAGTAGAAGCGATTGTAGATACAGGGGCCACCGTCATTTTTACTGATGTGGATGACACCTTAAATATGAACCCTAAAAACCTGGAGAGCTTAATTACAAAAAAAACTAAAGCTATTATACCAGTTCATATGCTGGGTGTACCTTCAGATATGATAACAATCAACAGAATTGGTAAGAGAAATAAGATACCTGTAATTGAGGATGCCTGCGAAGCAATTGGAGCGAAAGTTCAAGGCAAATATGTTGGAGGATTAAGTGAATTTGGGGTATTTAGTTTTGACTTTGGCAAAATGATTACAACTGGTGAAGGTGGAGCTTTGTTTTCCAAAAGAAAAAGTGATGGAAAAAATGCGAGAATGTATCACGATCACGGTCATAAAAATATTCCCAATTTACCAAGAGGCTTGGATCGTGCAGGATCAATCGGTTTTAATTACAGGATGACAGAAATTAGTGGAGCTTTTGGTAAGGTTCAATTAGAGAAGTTTCCACGTATTTTAAGAGAGTCTCAAAGGAGATACATCACTCTTGAAAAATATATTAAGAACAAACAAATAAAATTTAGACACGTGAATTCAGGAAATGAGCCTAATTATGATACTTTCGTGGTTTCTATAGAGGATAAGAAATTACGTAATAAAGTTATCGGTTTGTTGAACAAAGCTGGGTTTGGTACAAAAAATTTACCAGACGCATTTAACTGGCATTGTGCATATTTTTGGGAACATGTTGATAAAAAAATTAGAAATAAAGAGGTAACCAATTGCTATAATCGGTTACTCAAGTGTATTGCTATTCCAATTTTAGTATCCAGGCCAATCATAGATTATAAAAACATTGCCAGTAATATTAATGAGTGCTCTTAATGAAAATTTAATTATCGTTATTCCTGCTCGAAAAAACTCAAAAAGGCTCCGTTATAAGAATTCTAAGGACTTTAATGGGTTTCCTTTATTTGAGTGGAGTTTGGCAGCTGGCTTGTTTTTGAAGCAAGAGCTCAGTGGTTTAAGAAACATTTCAGTTATTTGTTCTAGCGATGATGGTCAGATTATAGATTTAGTAAAAAAGAAATATTCGCCTAATATTCTTACAGTTCAAAGAAGTCCAGATCTTTCTGACGACAATGCAATTCTATCTGACGTTATAATCGATTCTATTTACAAGCTAGCTTATGAAGGCGTGATTAGTTTGAATGATTATCTAGAGGGAAGCTTCATATTATTGCAACCAACATCACCTATTAGATTGAAAAGTGATTTAGTCAGTTTTTGCAAACAAATTGCTAACTTGGGCAATAATCTCTCCGTAGTATCCGTAAATAAAAAATACAGTAAAATAAAAGATATATATGAGATAATTGACTCCAGCGAAGTGAATTCAGATTTTTTAGCGGGCTACATAGGTAAGAAATTGCTTACACACAAAGATATCCAAGAAAATAGTAATACAGCTTTCGTAGATGGAAGTTTATATCTAGGCTCAGTATCTATGCTGAAAAAAAAGGGTTTCATGCCTAAAGCCAAGACTTTGGCTTTTCCTCTTTCGATTGATCGCTCAATGGATATCGACACTGAAGAGGAATTTGAAGATGCATTAGTTTTGATCAAAGAGCTTCAAGATTTGGGTATAGAGTATGTCTCACCAAGGATATGACTTAGCGATTATTGGTGCTGGGGCTTGCGGTTTAGAAATTGCAAAAAATGCAAGCAGATCTGGCTTAAAAGTATGTTTGATAGAACAGGGATACTCTGAAGGTAAAAGCTATTTAAATAAGATACCTTTATTATCAGGGAAATTACTTCAAAATGATAAACACTGTTTGAGCTTTATCTCTGAGAAACAACAAGGTTTAGGGAATCGAGAATTGCCTATTCTTCAGGGGACTGGTTTTGGAGGTTCAAGCTTAATAAATGGAAATGTCGCATACTTAGGTTTCGAGAAAAAGTTTGAAGAGGTTTTTTCGTTTTGGCAAAAACATATGTTTCAGAGAGTTAAAGATCAAATCTATTGCAAATCAGATTTTTCATACAAAAGGGATTTCGGCTATTCAGATGAACTAACCAATATTTTTTGTAAGACTCTTAACAAGAGTTCTGTTCCTGAAGTTGATGATTTGGATAATTTTTTAGAAGGTTGGGCAAAAATCCATCTCAACATTCTTAGGTCAAAAAGATATAATTTTTCAAACGACTTCAAGGAGAATGCGGAACACAAAAATATAATGAAACTAGCAAATACGCGTGCCATAAAACTCCTCTTTAGAGATAATAATGCCTCGGGAGTTGAGTGCGAAAATTTACTAACTAAGTCAAAAATTATCATAAATGCACAAAAGATTGTCCTTTCAGCAGGCACAATTTTTTCACCACTAATTCTAATGCGATCAGGTATCGGAGACCCTAAAGACGTTCATAAAGCCGGCGTCCCTTTGAAAATCCAGCAAAATCATGTGGGAAAACATTTAAAAGATCATGCAAATTTCAGGATTGAATTTGATTGTATTGGATTCGATACGCTTAATCAAAAAACACGTGGTTTGAAATTATTGATAGAATTGACGAAGTATATTATGTCAAAAAACTCAATCTTTAAAAGTCCAGGAACTTCCCTTGCCTGGAATAAATCAAGTTTTAATAAAAAAAGTGATATAAATGATTTGGTAAGATTTCATTTGGTGCATTTTACACAAGAACGAAGTTTGTTATCATCCAAAGGCATTAAATTTCAAAAAGCCCAGCGAGCGTCAATTGGATGCTTTCAAGTTTTTCCGAAATCTGAGGGTTCAATTTCTCTCGACAATAAAAACAAAATACAAATCGATCCAAACTATTTATCTAGCAAATATGATAGAGTTTTAACTCAAAAAGCTTATATAAGTGCAGTAAATCTTCTAAAAAAAGCAGGTTTTTCCAAAAGTACAAAAGATTTTTTGAATCATAATATAGAGAAAAACATAAAATCGGATACATATTCCGGATATCATCTTATAGGAACTAATAGAATGGCCAAAGATAAAAGTAGTGGAGTAGTTGATGTAAATTTCAAAGTATTTGGAATAAACAATCTCTATGTATGTGATGCATCGATATTTCCCGACTTTGTTTCAACACATCAATATTTGCCTACTTTAGCAGCCAGTAAAATCTTTTGTTTAAAACAAGGGTTCCTTAATGATTAGAGGTCTCAAAAAATGTTTTCTGCAAATGTAGGTTCCAAATTTTTTTATCATTTAAAATCTTTATAAATTTTTTTACAGACTGCCCCGTTCCAAAACTATTATCACCCCGAAAGCGCTTCCCCCATTGTTTCTCAACTAGCCTGTCAAGTTGCTTATTTTTAAAAACATCAAAGTTTTTTATACTCTTTGCCCCACCTCTTTTAAATTGGCGAGATCCTATATTTATAGAAGAGATCCCAAGAAACGGGGCTTCTCGAACACCAGCAGAACTATTTCCTACAATAACTTGAGAGTGTTTCAGTAACGTTGAGAAATATGAAAATCTCATTGAAGGAATTTGTTTGAAATGAGATCTGGGCAGCTTCCCGATTGTCTTGAAAATTATCTCACATCCTGGATCATTATTTGGAGAAATAACTACAAAGTTCTTTTTAATTCTTTTTAAGGAATCGCAACAAATTTGGATCTCTTTCTTTAAACTCTCTAATTCAGAAGTGACAGAGTGAAAAATAAAAATCCCATAGTCATCCCACTCAATATCGTAATAACTCAGAACTTCATTTAGAGGAATTGAATTTCTTGCTTTATGTGCATCTAGTTCTGGAGAGCCCAGCACAAAAACTCTATCGGGATGTTCCCCTAATTTTGTAACTCGCCTTTTTGCCGAGTTTGAACTTACAAAATGGACCGTACATAACTTGGTATTACAGTGTCGATAAACTTCATCTATGGTTCCTGATACTTCTCCTCCTTCAATATGAGCGCTTCTTATGTTCTTTGTCGCGCAAACAAGTGAGGCGGCAACTGCCTCTATTCTATCTCCATGAATCAAAACGAGGTCTGGTTTTAATCTACCGACATATTCGGAAATTCCCGTGATAGTTCGAGAAAGGATCCTATCTTGTGGATCGCCCTCCATTTGATTGATAAATTCAAACCTTGTAATGTTTTTCATCCTTGAAACTTCTATGCTAGTAAGTCCGTACTTTTCTAAAAGGTGCATGCCAGTAACAAAAAAATAAATTTTAAATCCTGCTGATTTTGCACTTGATGCCAGTGGTTCAAGTTTACCGAAGTCAGCTCTTGTGCCTGTTATGAATAGTAGTTTTTTCACATCAATCTCATTATTTTAAATCTGACCATTTTATTTGAGTATTTTTAGCAAGGTTTCGTTTTAGAGTTTTTCCTAAAACTTTTTCAAATTCGAAAGCAGGTATTTCTCCGTTTCCCGGTCTTCTAGCCCAGATATTTTGTCTATCAATAGTATCACCTTTTTTTAGATCTTTATCGGTAACAATTGAAGATCGCGCAAACTTATAAACATCTTTTTCAATATCGGCTATGAACTTCTTTCTATTTCTTGAGTAGGCTATTTCCTTGCTTTTTTTTATAAGATGTTCGAGTTCATCTGGATCCATTGAACAGGAAATGTCAGGCCCTTCTCGTTCTTTGGTGTCAGTAAAGTGCTTTTCAACAATTGTTGCACCCAATGCAACAGCTGCTAAAGCCATTGTTGGTCCAATAGAATGATCTGAAAAGCCAATCTCGGCATTAGGAAACTCATAGGATAGCTGTGCTAAGCTACCAAGTGCTATATCTTCTGGTGGGCAAGGATATATGTTTGTGCATTCTAAAAGCGCGTATTCGATACCGTATTTCTCAAAAATTTCTACAGGTTTTTGCACCGACTTTATATCTTGCATACCTGTGGAAAGAATAATGGGCTTGCCAAAATTTGCTATATACTCCAGCAGAAGAAGATTGTCACACTCTCCAGAGCCAATCTTAAAAGCAGGTACGTTTATATCATTTAAAAAATCTGCTGCAGATCTTGAGAAAGGGGTGGAAATAAAAATCATTCCTAAGTCCTCAACTATTCTCTTTAAGCTAATTTCTTCATCTTTTGTTAAGGAACATTTTTCCATTACATCCCATATTGAGGCGTCAGCGTTAGGAGGCATGATATGTTTTGCATCAGGTGTCATCTCATCATCAAGAAAGTGTGTTTGGTGCTTAATTACTTCACAGCCTCTTTCAGCAGCTCTTTTAACCATTTGTTCTGCAACCAAAAAATCGCCACCATGATTTATACCCAGTTCGGCAATGATGAGAGGGGCTTCTTTAGAGCTGATAGTTCTGTTTTTAATTTGCAAAATATTTAAGCCTATCTTTTAAAATAATGAATAAGTAAAATGATATTGTTCAATTAATAAGCGAGCAATGCTTTAATAAGTTAATTTTTTTGGGGTGTCGATTGAAATTTAATTTTAAAAAAATTTTTGTCTCAATTGTTTTCAATCTTTATCAGTTTCTTTGGTATTTATTTCTGCCAATTGCATTAATGTATTTCTTCTATCGCTCTGTAAAAGAACCAGGATATGCTTCAAATCTTACAGAGAGATTAAGTTTTTATAAAAAAAAATTTAAAGGAGCCTGTTGGTGCCACGCAGTATCTTTAGGAGAATTTAGAGCAGCACGCCCAATTTTTAAAAAACTTCTTCTAAATGGAGAAAAACTATTAATTACCACGCTGACTTTATCTGGCAAAAGTGCTGCCCAGCAGGAATATCGTGAAGAAATAATGGAAGGTAAAGTGTTAGTTGTTTACGCTCCACTTGAAATAACCTTAATGTTTAAAAGATTTCTTAAAAATTTCAAGCCGAGGTGCTGTATAATCCTTGAGTGTGACCTTTGGCCAGTAATGATCATGACTACTCAAAAGGAACAAATTCCTCTAATATTTGCCCAGGCTCAATATCCTGAAAAAGGGTTCATTAGAGATAAAAAATTCCCTTTTCTGAAAGCTAGTTTGATTGAAAAATTCGATTTAATTTTATCTAAATCTGAAAGACATAAGAAAAGATTTGAGTACTTTGGGGCTAAAAAAGTTTTAATTATGGGAGATACAAGATTTGAACAAGAGGTTCCTACAGACCAAATTAATGCAGCTTTGAAATTAAAAAAAATAGCTTTTAACAAATATTTTACGATTTGTTTTGCCAGTATTGGGAAACAGGAATTTGAAATAATAAGTGAAATAATTGGCGATCTACATAAAAAGCATAAGGATATTTTTTTTATACTAGTTCCCAGGCACCCTAATGACTTTAGCAAATATAAGATTTTGTTTGAAGGCAGTTCAATAAAAGTTAAACCACGAAGTAAAATGGTGGAGATCTCAACAAATTTTAAAATTTGTAATGAAGAAAAATTTAAAGACTTAGATAATTTTAGTCTGTTGTGGGGCGATAGCCTTGGAGAATTGAATTTTTATATGGCAATGTCTGATCTAGTTTTTATGGGTGACTCTTTAAACAATGAAGGATCCCATAACATAATTGAGCCTTTTGCTTTGCAAAAACCTGTAATAGTGGGCCCAAGTATTTGGGGCATCGAATATCCAGCATTGGAAGCGCTAGATGTTGGTATTTTAAAAAAGATTAGTGGACAAAATGAGTTATCATCCGCTCTGGTTTCAGCTTATTACGATAAGAAACGTTTGAACTTTGATGAAAGTCATATAAAAGATATAAAAAAGTTTTATAAGAGTAACCAAGGAGCTTCTGATAGTTTTATGGATCAAATGGTCAACAATAATTTTCTGGAATTAAATAATAATTAACCTCGAAATCAACTTGATTTTCTTTGATTGTTTGGCAAATAAGTTAGTGAAAATATCGATATAAGAGCCAACGCTCCTAATAATAAAAATGCATAATAGTAACTCTGGGTAAAATCAAATATAGCCCCTGCTACAATTGGTCCTGTTACTGAGCCTATTGCACCAAAAAATGTTATCTTTCCAAAGATAGCACCAAGATTTTTTAGACCAAAGTTTTCAGCTATAATAAAAGGAGCTATTGTAAAGTGCCCACCGTGTGAGAACCCATATAAACAAAGGAGAATATAAATAAAGAGGATATTTTCTGTGAAAGGTATAGTGACCAAGGCGATAGTCATAGGAAATAGGCAAAGTATATATGTTTTTTTGCCCCCCAGTATATCTGCCAAAACGCCAATAGAAAGTCTTCCAAAAATACTTGAAAAACCTATTATTGATAGTAGTAAAGCACTATCCTTTAGAGATAATCCTACATTTAAACCATGTGCTGCAATGTGAGTCATAGTTGTGAACATAGCGAAGAAAATACAAAACTGACAAAAAGCTAAAAGGTTAAAAACTTTTTTGTCCAAAAGCTCAAAAGAAGTTTCTTCACTATCTAATTTTCTGCTTGAAGCATTTGGAGCTGACATTAGTGATGCGGCAAATACTAATCCGATGCTTGCTGCAATGCCAAGATAAAATGTAGCCGTGCGCCACCCAAAGCTAATTATTAAAAATGCTATAAGAGGAGGCATTACCATTTGTCCCATTGCAGTTCCTATTTTGGCAATAGAAGTCATTAGTCCTCTTTTGGACTCAAACCATTTTGCAATTGTTGATAATGTCGATATATCGTGAGTACTAAGTCCAGTCCCAATAAAGAAAATAAATATCAAAAATAAATGCCAGACCTCACTGGATTTAGAAAAAAGGATGAAACCTATCCCAAAAATGAATCCATTTACTCCCAATACAATTCTTGGCCCAAGTTGGTCATTTAAATATCCTCCTGGTATCGCAAGGATACCCCACGCAAGCCAACCTGCAGCTCCAATTGATGAAAGAACTGTTCTTGACCAACCGAACTCTTTTTCTAGTTCTGTCATAAGTATGCCATAGGTGAATAACATTCCAACGATTATGAACTGCGTAACGAATGAGCCTACAACTACGTTTACTTTTTTTATCATTTCTAAATCAGACCTATCAGAAAAAGACTCAGTACGTTTGATTTTATTTTATTTATTGATGATGCCAGAGAGAGTGTTAAAATAAAACGCTATTATTCTATTTGATGTTTTGGTGAAAAAAATGCAAGAAAAAAAAGTGTGTTTAGTCATTGGTGCTGGAGCTGGGATTGGCGTGAATGTCGCGAAAAAATTTGCAATTTCTGGTTACCATGCAGTGATTTCAAGGAGGACTAATCAAGAAGGTTTAGAGAATTCAGTAAAAGTTATTGAGAAGGAAGGCGGTAATGCAACCGGATTTTTAATCAATGCAATTGAAGAAAATTCCATAGAAAATCTTATTGAAAAAGTCGAAGAGAGTATCGGCCCGATTGGCGTAGCAGTTTTTAATTTAGGATCTCAGATAGGTAACAGATCGCTATTTGAAACTTCTGATAAGGTATTTGAACGAGGGTGGAGAATGGCTACACTAGCACTTTTTCGTACAGCCAAGAAGCTTTTTCCCTATATGGAAAAAAGGGGTAGGGGCACTCTTTTAGTGACGTCATCTACAGCAGCCGTCAGGGGCAATAAGGGGCAACATTCTCATGCCGCTTCTATGGGAGGACGGCGCATGCTGTGCCAGACCCTAAACGCTGAGTTTTCCAGTAAAGGAATTCATACAACCCATATTATAATTGATGGAGCTGTAGATGCGCCCGATACGCTAGGAAAAATGCTGGGTGAAGAAGCCTATCAAGCATTGCGAAACGAAAAGGGTTTAGAAAAAGACGGTTTGTTATTGCCTGATAAAATAGCTGAGACATATTATCATCTTGCTGATCAACATAGATCAGCTTGGACGCATGAAGTTGATCTTAGAGCCTACAATGATGATCCTTGGTGGAACACGCCAAGAAACATAGCTAACAGTATCTAATCAATCACTTTGTAAGGTTTTGGCGTGAACCATGAGCTATCTTGAGCTACATCATTGTGGTAAAGGGACATTTGCTGAGTTCCCGAAGATACAGTGATGTTATTTTGGATCAATTGGCATTGGGTAAATGCAAAATTCTTTCCCTCGCGAAGGATGGAAGCTTCTGTTGTTACCTTGCCAGGTCGGCACAGGTTTAAATATTGTATATTTAATCCTAAAGTTAGCCCGGTAGTAAAGCCTTTATGGATAAGATCAACCACAAAAAACATCGAAGCGTCCAAGATAAAGGAAACAGTTCCTCCATGCGCTATTGTTCCCTTGGTATGACAAAACTCAATAGGTATATACCAATCGGTTTTAATAGTTTTGTTTTTTATGTTTAGCTCGGTAACGCATGGTTCAAGTCTTTCTTGTATTTTAGCGTATCTAATCTTTGAAGGGTCTGTCATCTTTTAACATCTACTCATTTTTGTATTACTATCGAATATGAAAAAGATAAAAATAAAAAAAATTCAAATGTGCAAGCATATTTTTACACCAATAGCTCATAGAGGGGGCACTGAGGTAGCTTTTGAAAATACCTTTGAAGCTTTCGCTGATGCCTATGCGCTAGGGTATAGATGGCTCGAAACAGATGTGCAAATTTCCAAGGATGGAGTTCTATATGCCATTCATGATAATAATTTAAAAAGGGTTGTTGGAATTAATATTAATATTGATCAGCTAAACTCAGATGATTTAGATCAAATATTAATTAGCGGAAAACATAGGATTCCCAGGCTTGATTTATTGCTACGAAATTTTTGTGATGTCACCTTTAACCTTGATGCTAAAAATATAAATGCTGCTAAAGCCCTTGTAAACCTTATCAATAGTGACAAATCCTTTCAAAACCTTTGTTTGGGCTCCTTTAGCCATAAAACGATAAATTATATAAGGGAGTTTTTGAGAAGAGATCTACCTACCTCTTTTAGTCGATTGGAAGTGTTCTGGCTGGTCTTGGACATCAAATTCAATAAAGAGGCTAAATACAATGCTAGCTATCTTCAGATTCCTAAAAGCTATTTGGGCTATAAACTTGTATCCAAAAAATTATTAGACTACTGCAAAAAAAATGGAATAAAGGTACATGTTTGGACCATTAATGAGAGAAACGAGATGAAGAATCTTATTGGAATGGGAGTGGATGGAATAATGACTGATAATTGTCGAACTCTCCTAGATGTGACAAAGGAATATAAAGTTGTCGATAAGAAAATAGTTTTAGATCCCTTTTTAATTAATTAAATGTCCTAATCCACACCAAAATAGTTAAATTGTTGCACTCTCTAAAATCATAATAAATCTAAAAGAAAAAATATTTTGCAAACAAAAAATCCCTCAGTTATCGCTCTCTCCACAGCCTCTGCAGCCTCTGTAACTGGCCTAGCTTTCATCAGTCCTATAATTCTATTAATAAAAAATCATTACAACGTTAGTTCTAATGAAATTCAGTTGACAATAACTATTTATCTTGTCGCCATTTGTATTTCTCAGATCTTTTGGGGGCCTTTGTCCGATTTTATTGGAAGACGTAATGTGTTAATAATCGGAGCTACTCTTTTTTCATTGGGTGGGATTTTAGCATCTTTAAATTTAGCTTTTGAAGTTTTTATATTTTTTAGATTTTTGCAGGGAATTGGCGCAGCGGCTTGTCTTTCAATGCCAAGAGTAATGTTGACTGAAAGCTATGGAGTAAAAAAAGCGGCAGCTAAAATGTCGACCTTACTAGCTTTTATGGCTATTTTTCCTATCCTTAGTACTGCCTTTGGTGGATTGATTGGTGAAAATTATGGATGGCAAATAAACTTTTTAACTTTATTTATCTTTGGTGGTGTTGTTTTTTTACTTAATTATGCATATTCGCCAGAAACAATTAAAAATAAAAGTAAGAGACTGACTTTCAGAACAACATTTCTTGATTTTAGATACTTATTTGGCCAAAGATCTTTTCTTTATTTTGCTGGTGTCTCATCCATTCAGGCCGCTTTTTTCTTTTCAATGGCCGGTTTTATGCCTTACCAATTCGAACGCTTAGGGGCCTCGCCGACCGAGTTTGGGCTCTGGTTTTCTTTAACCAGCATAGGTTATATAATTGGAAATATTGTTAGTAATAGGTACTCAAGCTGGCTAGGCCTAGAACGTTTTTCTCTTGTAGGGTGTTCTTGGTGTTTCTTATCTATTGCTTTGATGTTTTTGTCTGAAATACCACTAATTAGCACTCCTTTAACACTTGCTTGGGCCTGTTTTATGTTCGGATTAGGCAATGGGCTTATTTTAGCAAATGTTTTAGTTTTAGCACTGTCATCTGTGGAGCAAAAATGCGTCGCCTCCGCAAGTGGACTTTTAGGTGCTATGCAAATGTTTTGCGGTGCAATTTTAGGAAGTTTGATAGTATTTATAGGGGGAGATAAACAATTTTGGCTTGCGTTAACTATTCTTTTAATTCTTAGTATATTTTCTATACTATGTTGTTTCCGTGGAGGTCCCTGGTCAAAGATCTTGAAATCTAAAAATTAATTGGTTTGCGATGCAGATGTACAGGGAATATATATAAAATCTAACAGGAAAAAACCAATGACTAAATTGAATTTAAATGGTAAAAAACTTAAAGAATGGATGGATGGTTATGTTAAGAAAAATAAGTTCAATGGTTGTTCTTTAAGCATAGCAGATATAGAGGGTAATACGCTTCTAGACATTGCTAGCGGTCATGCCGACAGAGAAAAAACAAAAGAATTTAATTCGCTGTCCATAGTAAGAATTTTTTCTATGACGAAGGCAATTGTTTCTGCTTGTTTGCTTCAATTGCTTCACGACAAAAAGATAAATCTCGAAGATACATTAGATTGTTATTTTGATAATTACTCCAATTGTTTTGCTCTCATCAAAAATGCAAAAAACGTAACAGAAATAGAAAAGACAAAAGCACCGTCTATTTACCAATTACTTAATCATACTTCGGGATTATCTTATTTTTTTAATGATGATTTAATCGGAAGAGAATATTTAAAGCAAAATCTTACGGCTACCCCTGATAATAATAATCTTTCGGTATTTGCTGAAAAGGTGTCCAGCCTACCTTTAGCTTTCAAGCCCGGAACAAAATGGAATTATTCGGTCGGGATTGATCTTGCTGGGCGATTAATTGAGATAATTTCTGGTAAGCCTCTGGATGTTTATATAAATGAGAATTTATTAGAACAGTTGGATATGAAAGATACTCAATTTTTTCTGCCAGAAAAAAAAGTTAATCGTTTTACCGATTGTTTTTTTTACCATGAGATGCATGAAAATTTCTTCCCTCTTGTTAATCAATATGAAAATTTTAATTATAAAAAAGATCAAGTGACAAATTTCTCTGGGGGATCAGGGCTTTTATCTACCGGTCGTGACTATCTCAAATTTGCAATTATTTTGCTCAACGGTGGGAAATACAAAAACACAAGGATCTTTGAAGACGATGTTATAGATAAGATTAGAGTAAATTCATTAGATCGAGATATAGCATCAATTGGAGTAGAAACTTTTGCACAGATGCCAACCAAAGGCATGGGACATAGCCTGGCAGGTAGCGTAATTACTAACCCAAACCCAGAATTCATTAGTAATATTGGGGATTTCGGTTGGGGCGGCATGGCTAGCAATTATTTTTGGATTGACTTTGAAAAAAGGTATACGGCTATTTTTATGACTCAATTATTGCCGTCTGCTTCTTACCCAAATAGAAAAGAGCTTAAAAAATTAGTTAACCAGTCCTTGCAGTGACAGCATAACGGTTTTGCAAAAATGCATATTGCGATTGCAATGACTTAGCAGTAAAAAAGATAGTGCTGCAAGCAAGAGAGGCAGCACTCCTCCCTTCACTGGGCCGCATTTAGTGCGGCCTTTTTTTGTTTAATTACTCGTGTTGTGGTTTATTATAGACTAAACAAGGGTTCCAAATGGTTAGATTCGCGCTTAAAGTAGTCGGAGCATCGTTTTTGGTGCTTTGGTGGCTTGTATCTGGGTTTTTTAAAAAAATAATTGAAGTTTTTATGTTGCTATTGAGGATTAAGAAAATATTTGTGGGTCAAAAAGAAAACTCAAAAGGGGGAGATAGCTGATGAAGGATATAAATTTTAAACAGTCTGAAGATACATTATTTCTCGAAGAGGAACACATAATCTTAAAGGATCAAATAAAAAAATTCGTAGAAACTGAAGTGAAACCGGAAGCCACAAAATGGGAAGAGAAGGGTTTTATACCAAGGGAAGTGTTCAAAAAAATGGGTGCTCTTGGGTTTTTAGGCATTACTTACCCTACCGAATATGGTGGGTCCGAAATGGATGTTCGGGGAAGTGTGGTTTTTGCCGAAGAACTCGGCAAGTCTACATATTCTGGCTTTGCAATTGCTTCTTTAGTGCATACTGATATGGCTTCAGTTCATTTATTAAATGCCGGTAATATAGAGCAAAAGGAAACCTTTCTTCCTGATATAGTTTCAGGAAATAAAATTTCTTGTGTAGCAGTGACAGAACCACACGCTGGATCTGACGTAAAAAATATACGAACGAAAGCTCAAAAAGTCGGAAATAAATATCTGATTAATGGATCAAAAATTTTTATTACTAATGGTGTCCATGCCGATATCTATTTTGTTGCGGCAAAAACTAGTGATGGATTGCAGCAATCAGGCAACATCACGATGTTTATTGTCAGAAAAGATAACCCTGGGCTAATTGTAAATAAGCAGTTAGATAAGCACGGTTGGAGGTGTTCAGATACTGCAGAGCTATTTTTTCAAGACTGTGAAGTTGAGGAAGCTGACGTGCTGGGGGATCTTAATAGAGGCTTTTACGCAATTATGCAAAACTTTCAAAATGAGAGATTGGTTATGGGCTCTATGGCTATGGGGGAGGCTCAAGCTGCCATAGATATCACTGTTGATTATGTTAAACAAAGAAATGCTTTTGGTGGAAAGTTATGGGAAAAACAGACGGTTAGACATAAACTCGCTGAACTCCAATCAAAAGTGACCGCTGCGCGCTATATGGTTTATGGAGTTGCCAATAAAGTGAGGCTTGGGATTGACGTGATAAAAGAAGTATCAATGATTAAAGTTCTTTGTGGAGAGCTTGTTAATGAAGTTATGTACACTTGTTTGCAATTACACGGCGGAACTGGATACATGACTGGAACAGACATAGAAAGACTCACGAGAGATGCTAGAGCTCAGTCGATAGGTGGCGGTGCTACTGAGGTTATGTTAGAAGAGGTTGCCAAGCGGATGTAGAAAATTCTATCTATGGTTTATTTGAAAAATTTACCTTTCAGGTTTGCATAAGTTAAACCAAAAATGTCCTGGTCGTTGTAAGACGTGACCCTAGCTGTAGCGTTGGCGTGATTATTTACACTCTCTTTTGTAAGGATAAATGGTAAACGTGGCATTTCTGCTGCTTTTTCTGCTAATTTGATAGACTGAAGTTCCAGTTTGTCCCGACTTGAATAACTATCTATTAAGCCCCAATCTTTGGCAGTCGGTGAGTTTATTTTTTCAGCCAATAGCAAAAGCCTTTTTGTTTTTGCGGGACCTAACAGGGCGTTTAATCTAGGTACGGATCCCCAGCTCATGTTTAAACCTCTCTTAACTTCTGGCACATAAAATTTTGCTGCCGTTTCAGCAATTCTCAAATCGCATGAAGTAGCAAGAGCAACTCCACCTCCTACACACCATCCCTTTATTTCACATATGGTAAGACAGTTTAGATTTTCCCATGCGTCACACATGATCTTTCCAAGTTGGAAATAATCTCTATTCTCTTCAAAACCAAGTTTTTCAAGATTCAGAAATTCCTTATCCTTTAAATCAAAGCCAAAAGAAAAGTTTTGCTGACCTCCAGATAAAATTACTGCCATTAATTTTTTATTTTGGGCTAATTTTTTAGCAATCTCTGTTAGTTGCCTAATAACATCTAAAGACAATAGGTTAGAACGTTTCCCGCTATCAAATGAAACGGTGGCAACTTTATCACTTAAAAATACAACATTGATCATAAACCCAATAATAAACACTATTTTAAATAAATAAATTATATTTGGTTATCTGATTTAACTAATGCATTTTAAAACTATGGTTTAAAAGGCAGGTCAATAAAAAACAAATAATCAATAGCTTTCTAATTTTGTTGGTGTATCCTTTGAAAAAAGAGGTTTTTCTATGGATGTAATATTTCATGGTGTAAGGGGATCGACACCTACTGCTGATCAAAATTTTTTAAAGTATGGTGGAAGTACAACTTGCACTGAAATACTCCATGAACAATTTCAAATTATTTTTGATGCTGGTACTGGCTTTCAAAACGTAACTATTCTAAAAGATCGTCCTACATATTTGATTTTCTCTCATTTTCACTATGATCATATTCAAGGCTTGCCTTTCAATCATCAGATTTTCGATCCTTCTAACGAAGTCACAATTTCTTCTGGTTTAGTAAAAGCGGACGAGTTGAGAGAAGTTTTTGTTAGAGCTTTTCAACCAATGTATTTTCCAATTCCTTTGGTAGATACTCTAAAAAACTTAAAGTTTGTAGGATTTGATTTGATTAAGGTCGAACTTAAGGATTTATGTTCTTTAAGCACCATAAAGTTAAATCATCCAGGGGGAGCCGCAGGATATATAGTTGAAAAAGATAAGAAAAAAGTATGTGTTTTTCTTGATCACGAATATGGACAGGAACCACTTATTGATGATCAGCTTATAAATATTGCTAGAGAAAGTGACTTAATTATATGGGATGGGATGTTTTTAGATGAAGAACTTCTACCCAAAAAAGGCTGGGGGCATTCCAGTATTGAGCAAGGAATTGCTTTCTCCGAAAAAACTGCTTGCAAAAACTTAGCCATAGCTCATCATGCGCCTAATAGAAATGACAAGCAACTTGACGAGCACTCTAATAATTTATCCAGTGATAAGGTTTTCTTCGCCTATCAGGGTTTGTCCCACTCAGTTTGAAATAATTTAATAAGATGAAAAAAATAGATTATAAGTCAGGTCAGTTTATTTTTAAAGCAGGAGATCAGGGAAAGGAAATTTTTTTACTCATGTCAGGAGATGTTGGTATTTTTTTGCCAACAAATGACACAAAAGATCCAAATTTTAAGGTCGGAGAGAATGAAGTCTTCGGAGAAATGGGCGTTATTGAACACAAACCCAGAATGGCTAGTGCACGATGCATGTCAGATGCCACTGTAATCGCACTGTCAGAAAGTGAATTTGAGGCAAGAGTTGAGAAAGCAGATCCTTTTATTAGAGCCCTATTAAGAATACTCTCACAGACAGTAAGAAATTTGCAGGATAAAAAATGAGTTTTAAAAATGCTGGCAGGATAGTTTTATTTACTATTTTTCTTCCGTTTTTATTTGCTGGTTGTAAATCAACCGTAGACGAGTTTACTAAGTCGACATGTAAGGCGGTAGAAACAAACATTGCGAAATGTAGTCAGTTGATAGCTGATGATATTTCTGACAAAAATGTAAAAACGCTGTCTTCTGTCAATGAAGGTGACTTGTAACTTCTGGTCCATGAATATTATAGAGCAAGTAAGTTTTAAGACAGAAGGGTATCAAATTGTAAATATTACTGATAAAATTCAGGAATTAGTTCATCTCCACGAATTTAAAAAAGGGTTAGTGAATTTATCTATACTGCATACAAGTGCATCACTTACGGTTCAAGAGAATGCATCTAAAGATGTTTTAAATGATATAAGGACTTTTTTAAGCAATTTAGCGCCAGAATCTGCAAATTATCTTCATGATGTGGAGGGACCTGATGATATGCCTGCACATTTGAAAACATTGATTACAAATACAAACTTAACGGTGTCTGTAGTTTCAAATAAACTCTTGCTTGGGGTCTGGCAGGGAATATACCTGTGTGAGTGGCGCAAGTATGGTCAATCTAGATCTATAATCGTTCACTTGCTTGGTGAATAGAAAGATAATGATAGAAATATCCTAGAAAAAACTTGACAATAGAGCCAGACATAATAGGAATGTGACATAATTTTGAGAGTAAAAAATGTACGCAATTATAGAAACAGGTGGTAAACAGTATAAAGTTCAGAAGAACGATATTTTAGCCGTAGAAAAGCTATCTGCGAATGGTGGTGATAAAGTACAGTTTAACACGGTACTTTTAACCGGAGGGAAAGAAGTTAAAGTCGGTGACCCTTTAATTAAAGGAGCTGGCGTTCAGGCTACCGTTATTGATCAAATAAAAGACAAGAAGGTTGTTTCATTCGTGAAGAGGCGTAGGAAAAGCTCCTCTAAGAGCAAGAAAGGCCATAGGCAGCAAATTACTCTGGTAAAAATAACCGATATATTAGAGACTGGCGCTGATAAAACCAATGTTCAAGAGGCAAAGTCTGGGAAGGGTCTAAAAATTGATTATTCTGCAAAAGTGAAAACCAAGAACAAGATAGAAAAAGTTTTAGAGAAGACTAAAGCCAAGCCGGCAAAAAATATGTCAGTTAAAAAAGAGGATAAGGCACAAAAGGAAACAAAAGCAGTTAAGACAAAAAGTGTCGCTACAGCTATTAAAAAAAAGGACGCTTCCACAAAGTCAACTGCAGTTAAAAAGGAAGCGAAGAAAAAATCATCTTAGACATAGGCTAAGTGATTAACAGGAGAAAGTCATGGCACATAAAAAAGCTGGTGGATCATCAAGAAACGGGAGAGATTCTGCTGGACGCAGACTCGGAGTAAAGAAATATGGTGGAGAACTTGTGTCACCAGGCAACATAATCGTTAGACAACGAGGAACGAGGTGGTTTCCTGGAGAGAACGTGGGAATGGGAAAAGACCATACTTTGTTTGCTTTAAAAGATGGGAAAGTAAAGTTTTCTAAGGGATTAAAGAAGCGAAAGTTTATTTCTGTAGAAGAGACCGTCGCAGCTGCCGAATAGATTTGGGTCTGAGTTGATTTCAGAGTATATCGGTTTAATTTTCTTTGTTATGGCAATGGTAGGCTCTCCTGGGCCAGCAAACATTATCCTATTCGCGCTAGGTTGTACTCAGAAGTTTAGGATGTCTCTTCCATTCATATTGAGCGTTGTTTTGTCCAAACAACTGATAATTTGGCCAATTGGATTTAGTTTGCTCTTGATAAATGATCTGATAGACCAGTATTCAGGCATAATGATGATCTTATCGATGTTTTTTATCTCCTGGATAGGTTACAAGATTATTTTCATGGATCTGTCGACCAAAAAAAAATCAGCTATATGGGCTCCAAGGTTTTATCATGGGTTACTTGTTCATCCATTAAACCCAAAGGCGTGGATGATGATTACCTTAGCGTTTACAGCTTTCCAGAACCAAGGGGTCTCGACTGAAACAATTCCGACTATAGCTATAATTTTTTTACTAACACAATTAATTTTTCATTCTGCTTGGTTCTGGTTTGGTTCTATAGTAAGAAGAGCAGATTTATCAGATAAAAATAGTCGAATTGTAAAAATAGCTCTATTGATAAGCCTTATAGCGAGTATTGTATTTTCATACTACTAAATCTTAACAAAGAACTTTTTAATTAACTGAAAGCTTATTTTACCAATGCAATTTATTGATCTGGCACTTATACACATTAGATCTGGGACTGGTGGATCAGGTTGTACAAGTTTCAGGCGTGAGAAATTTATAGAGTTTGGGGGGCCAGATGGTGGTGACGGAGGCAAAGGTGGTAATGTTGTTGTGAAAGCAATCTCGAATCTCAATACACTAATAGACTTTAAGTATAGAAGGCACTATTTCGCTAAGAATGGTAAGCCTGGTATGGGACAAAATAAAACAGGTGCGAATGGAGAGGATGTAATTTTAAGCGTTCCTATAGGAACAGAGGTATTATTAGAGAATAAAAAGACACTGTTGGTTGATCTAGTTTACGACGGGCAGCAATATGTAATAGCAGAGGGCGGAAATGGAGGGTGGGGAAACAGTAGATTTAAATCATCTACTAATCAAGCTCCAAGACAAGCAAACAAAGGACATTCAGGTACTGAATTGACATTGTGGCTTAGACTAAAGTTGCTCGCTGACGTGGGTTTAGTTGGGTTCCCAAATGTGGGCAAGTCCTCCCTTCTCTCAGTTATGAGCAATGCTAAACCAAAAATTGGTGATTTTTCATTTACAACACTCACTCCCAATTTAGGTATGGTGATCTATAAACAGGGAGATTTTATTTTAGCTGATATTCCAGGAGTTATAGAAGGTGCTAATCTTGGTAAGGGTATCGGGATTCAGTTTCTTGGCCACATAGAACGATGCAGGGTTTTGGTTCATGTATTAGATGTTTCCTCAAATAATCTTTTCGATGATTTTGAAACTACATTAAATGAATTAAATGAGTACAAAAGTGATTTGGTTGAAAAAATTAAGTGTGTCGTTCTTAACAAAGTGGACATCATGAAAGGTAATAAATTGCAAGAAATAGTAGAAACTTTTAATAAAAGAGGTATAAGCGTAATCCCTATTTCCACTTTTTCACGAGTTGGTATAGATAAGTTAAAAGACCATTTGCTTGAGTTGCTTAAAGAAAATAAAATTGTAGAAGCTAAGCCTAACGGAAGGACTGAGAAATGGAGCCCAATATAATAAAAATTAGTCCTGACACAGAAAAAATATATCAGCGATCAAAGTCTATTGTCATAAAAGTTGGTTCATCCTTGCTAGTTGAAGACAGACTCGGCGCGATCAAAAAAGAATGGTTTGCATCTTTTATTGAGGATGTTATGCATTTACGTAAACTAGGAAAAACTGTAATTATTGTTTCTTCAGGTGCAATAAATTTGGGAAGAAAGATCTTAAATATTAAAGACAACGAATTGACTTTGGAACAAGAACAGGCAGCTGCGTCAGTTGGACAGATTGAACTCTCCAAGGAATATCAAGAGCATTTTAAACATAAGGGTCTTATATGTTCGCAGATACTGATAACATTAGATGATTTCACAAATCGTAGGAGATATTTAAATTGTAAATCAACGTTGAAGACGCTATTAAAATTTGGAGTTATACCCATAGTTAATGAGAACGATACTGTCGCTACTGATGAGATACGATATGGAGACAACGACAGATTAGCTGCTCAGGTTGCGTCTATATGTGAATCAGACCTATTAATATTATTATCAGACATTGATGGGCTTTATACGGCTTCGCCCAAAAAAAGTAAGAATGCTGTACATATTCCCTTTATCAGTGAGATCACAGAAGAAATAGAGCTAATGGCAGAGGGACCAGAAAATGAATTTTCACATGGAGGCATGAAGACTAAAATTGAAGCCGCTAAAGTTACAACGTCGGTAGGCTGCAATTTAATTATCGCTGATGGCCAAAAACGCAACCCAATTGATAAAATTTTCAAAAGGAAAGCTACATGGTTTCTAGCTTCCCAAAGTGTAAAAGCAGCAAGAAAAAAATGGATTCTAAATATGAAATCCCTAGGAGAGATAATAATAGATTTTAAGGCTGAAAAAGCCTTAAAGTCTGGAAACTCTTTATTACCGGTAGGTGCAACCAAATGTATCGGTCAATTTAGTAGAGGAGATGTAGTAACAGTTAAGAGAGAAGATGGGCAAATAGTAGCTAAAGGATTGGCTTCTTTCAATCAAATTGAAACAGGAAAAATCCTCGGCCTTAAATCAGAGGACATACAGGGTGTACTAGGGTATAATAGAAAACCAGAGCTTATCCATAGAGATAACATGGCATTTTTTAATTAGGGATTCTTCAATTTTGAGTGACAATTTTAACATTTTAGCTGTTGGGGAAAACGCTCGTAGTGCTGCTTTGGCTTTATCTGAAATTTCAGATAAAGTGATTAGTGAAACTTTAGTTCTTTTTTCAAGTCTTATAAAGAAAAATAAAGATAAGATCTTGAAAGCGAATGAAGAAGATGTTCAGCTAGCTCTGCACAATAATGCAAGCAATGCCTTTATAGATAGATTAAGGCTAAATGAGGATAGGATTAACTCTTTGCAAAGCGCAATGTGCGATATAGCTAATCAAAATTCACCTGTGGATCAAATATTGGAGAGTATCAAACGACCGAATGGTTTGGAGATTAACAAGGTCACTACACCGATTGGCGTGATCGGAGTAATTTTTGAAAGCAGACCCAATGTTTTTTGTGACGCGGCAGCCCTCTGTCTTAAATCAAAAAACTCTTCGATACTGAAACCAGGCTCGGACGCTTTAAAAACAGTGCGAGCATTATTCGATGTGCTTGCCATCTCTCTGATGGATATGGGAATGCCAAAAAAATGTGTTCAAATACTTGGATCTGGAAGCAGAGAGGAAGTAAAGCTTTTAGTTAATATGACAGATTATGTTGATGTAGTGATACCTAGGGGAGGACGTAACTTAGTTGAATTTATTAAAAGGGAGGCAAAAGTACCTGTGTTTGCTCATTTAGAGGGCATAGTCCATATTTATGTTCATAACAAAGCTGATATTAACGTCGCTAAGGAAGTGGTGCTAAACTCTAAGTCAAGAAGACCAGGTATATGTGGAGCTGTGGAGACACTTTTAGTTGATAAAGAATTCTATAACAAAAATGGGAACGAACTCATAGATTTCCTTATTACTAAAGGAATAGAGATACGCGCAGATAAAAATCTATTTAATAACAAATTTATCGTTGATGTATCTGACAACGATTATGGGTTTGAATTTTTAGAAAACATTTTAGCTGTTAAGGTTGTTGAAGACATAGACAGCGCTATTTTGCATATTAGAAATTTTGGATCAAACCATACGGACTGTATACTAACAAGGGATGAAGCTGCTAGTAAGTTATTTTTTAAGAGGCTTGATAGCTCCATTCTTTTATGTAATGCGTCTACTCAATTTGCTGATGGCGGAGAATTTGGCTTTGGTGCAGAAATAGGCATATCTACCAACAAGCTCCATGCAAGAGGGCCAATAGGGGCACAACATTTAGTTTCGTTCCAATATCATGTGAGAGGAAATGGCGTATTGAGGCCTTAGTTTTATAGTTATGAAGTCCAGGTTCTGAACGGACCTGAATCAATGTGAACAAACCCAGATCGCGAATACCTACCAACTCCTCCGGTTTTAAAACTTCTTGCCGCCTTGCTAATTTTATCGGTAGATCTTGTCCTCATTCGAATATCAGCAGCCATTGCCTTAACATGGTAGGAGTTTTGCGCAACTCCATCTGTCATTCTCGAAAGCATTTTGTTAGTTTTTTTTGTTCTATATCCTGATAGAAGGTAAAACGGCTCTGAGCTGTCAAGAAGTCCCTGTGTTGCTGACATAATATCTATGTTTGCTGGATCATATGATCTCACCTTATTTTGCCTCCAATCCCTCATAAAATAGTCTATTTCTTTCAAAGCATCGCTAACATAAGATCCCTCTATCCAATATACCGAGTTTATAAATTCACCGGTGTTAAAGTTACGAAATCTTATCTTACGTATATCCCCTGCACCTCGAAGGAAGCCAGGGGCCTTCGCTAGAACTGGGGCTGCAGCTACAATGGATGCTGTAGATACAAAAGATGTAAGCAAGGATCTTCTTGTTACCATACCTGTTTCGCCTCGAGAAATATCTTTTTCTTTATACGACATATTTATTACATGATATAGGAAAAAAGAAAAGATAAACTTTCGAATCAGTGGAATATTTTGTAAAAACGCTTATCTTATTCATACGCGAATCTTAGTTGTGTTGAAAAATTGACGCTTTTATCATACCACGTCAAATTTTTTACACAAGGACCAAGAATTATCGAAGGAAAAAATGTTTTTTAAAACAATTAAATTATCTGTTATAAAAAAACAAATTTTATTGTTTAATAAACTACTTTTTTTCAAAATTGTAAGCGCTTTTTTTGCCTTACATGTATCAGCACTCTTTGCTTTCTCAGAAGATAGTCCAAACAAAGATGGTTTTTTGGGTAGTTCATTAGAGGCAGCACTGTCAGAGTTTTACCAAACCGGACACCCAATATTTTCGTTTTATAGCAATAGGAATTTTGAACCTTTTTGGATTGGAAACAAAAAAAGACTAAAAGGTTTATCAAGTTCTCTAAGTGAAGCAAAGTTGCATGGTCTACCTTCGTCGCGATATCCCTTAAAAGAGCTAAGTCAAGCAATATTTGAAAAAGAACCATCTCAAAAAGCAAAGCTCGAGCTGTTGGCAACAGAAGCCTTCTTATTGTTTGCGCAAGACATCTCAGGGGGAATTTTGAACCCAAATAAGATCGATACCAACATTAATGTGGTCCCTGAGAGAAAAGATACGAATATGCTTTTGGCATCGTTAACAGAGAGCCTGAACTTAAATACTTTTTTTCGAGATCTGTTTCCAAAAACAAGTGAATATAATAGCTTACTTAATGAGTTATGGAAGCTGAGAGAGCTTTCCCCAAACGGGTCTTGGGGAGACTTTGTGCCAACGGATGCTGTATTAGAAGTGGGAATGACTCATGATAATGTGCCTTTGCTTCGAAAAAGGTTGAGTAAAATGGGTTATCCAGTTTATGAAACTAATTCAAGATTTTTTGATGAGCAACTAGACGCCTCAGTGAAGAGGTTCCAAGAGTATCACGGATTAAACCCAGATGGGGTCTTTGGAAAAAGGAGTATTGAAGCTATCAATGTTCCCCCGAAAACCAGATTAATGCAGGTACTTGTCAACTTGGAAAGGATGAGATGGAATAATAAAGATCGGGGCACTGAATACGTTTTAGTAAACCAACCGAACTTCAACGCATATTTCAAATCAGGAAACGAAAAGGTTTGGCAGTCTAGAGTAGTTATTGGACTTCCCAGCAATCAAACAGCTGAGTTTAATGATACAATCACCCACATGGTCGTCAATCCAACATGGCACGTTCCGAAGAGTATAGCAGTTGATGAATATCTCCCATTGATTCAGAGTGATCCCAATTTCTTGACTGATAATGAAATGGTGTTGATGGTTAGGGGCACTGATACCATAATTGACTCGAGTTTAATTAACATGCAGGCATTTACACCTGATAATTTTCCTTTTCTCATTAAACAGATACCTAGCAACATTAATGCTTTGGGCCTAGTTAAATTTATGTTTCCAAATAAATTTAGTATTTATATGCATGACACGCCCATGAAGGATTTATTTTTTAAAGATGAGAGAACATTTAGTCACGGTTGTATAAGATTACAAGAACCCTTTCAATTTGCATATTCTCTCCTAAGAAGTCAAGAGGTTGATCCAGTGGGCAAATTTCAGGCAGTGCTTGAAAAAGAGGAAGAAACTTACATTAATTTATCCAGGAAAATTCCAGTTTACATCACTTATCGCACTGCTTTCTTTGATGAGTTCGGTCAAATACACTACAGAGCTGATGTTTATGGAAGAGATGCTCTTGTATACATGGCTTTGGTTGATGCAGGAGTATCAATTTATTGATAGTTTCTTTTAAAATTTTGGATTAAAATAGTAACAAATGCTTACTCTAAGAGATATTTCTAGCCGGATAGGAGGAACCTTAGAGGGAAATCCTGAAATATTAGTTGTCGGGCCAAGCGAACCAAAGTTTGCGAGTTCGGAACGGTTGGCATTGGCTTTGAGCGATCAATATATTAACGAAATTAGCCTAGGTAAGGCAAAAGCAGCCTTATTTACAAAACCTGTTAACTGGAGAAACTTAAAACTTGAGGGAGCAATATTTCTTCACAAGGGGAAGACAGCCTTATACAAGGTGAACAAACTCTTCCATAATCCTCCAAAGGGGGTGAATGGTATAAGCCCAGGGGCATTTGTTGATGAATCAGCAAGAATAGGCAAAAATGTAAATATTGGTCCATTTACATTTGTAGGAGCTAATTGTGTAATTGGAGACAATGTGACCATATTCTCTCATGTTACAGTAATGAATAATGTAACGGTTGATAAAGAGACCATTCTCCATCCTGGGGTGAGGGTTTTAGAAAACGTCAAAATAGGTAAGAATGTGATATGTAACCCAAATACAGTTATTGGGAGTGATGGCTTCTCTTTTTTATCAGATACAGGAGAAGGTGTCGAAAAAGCTATGTTAGCCAGAACAGATGAAGTAAAAATGAGCTTAAATAATTATCTTAAGGTCGAAAGTTTAGGTTCTGTGGAGATACACGATAATGTTGAGATAGGTGCCAATTGCTCTATAGATAAAGGTACAATAGCCAATACGATTGTTGGAGAGGGTACGAAAATAGATAATCTGGTTCACATAGCTCACAATGTGCAACTTGGTAGAAACTGCCTGATTTGTGGTCAAGTTGGAATAGCTGGATCTGCAAAAATAGGTGATAGAGTAGTTATGGGTGGACAAGCAGGAGTTGCTGATAACATAGAGGTTGGTTCAGACGTAATTCTTGCTGGTAAAACTGGTTTGTCAGTTAATGCAAAGCCAAACCAGTTTCTAATGGGTAATCCTGCTATGTTGAAAAGCAGAAATATTGCGTCTTACATGGCATTTAGGCGGTTGCCACAATTAATAAAAATGTTGAAAAAATAAGTTAGTTATATAGCGTGAGACAAATTTTTAATATTCCTAAGTTTAGGGACTTATCATGGATAACATAGAAGAGCAGGTTTTAGAGTTGGTTAGAGAACAAGCAGGTATAGACTCACATGAGATTTGTTTAAATAGCAAGTTTGAAGATCTTAATCTGGACTCGGTTGCAATTGTTGAGTTGGTTTTTTTATTAGAGGAAACATTTAAGATATCGATCCCATTTGAGGGAGTGGATGAAAGTGACCTAAAGAGAAACTTTCATACCGTTTCAAGCCTTATTAATCACCTAAAAGAAATTTTAAAAAAAATTGACTAGGCTTTTTTTTTTTGTCATTGAATTTTTATGTCAAATAGAGTGGTAATAACGGGTATGGGGGGAGTTTCCTCTATAGGTATGTCTGTGCCTGAAATATATTATAGCTTGAAGGAAGGGAAATCTGGAATTGAGCAACTTGAATTCCCAGATGTAAATAGGCTGAAAGTAAAAACTGGTGGACAAATAAAAAACTTTGATCCAAGCGATCATTTCGAATTAAGGCAAGTTGGTAGGATGGATAGATTTTCTCAATTTGCTTTATTGGCTGCTAATGAAGCAATAACCACCTCTGGTCTCAATTATTGTAGAGAAGATTGGTCAGAAACTGCTGGTGTGATTTTGGGGTCGTCAATTGGTGGCATTGAAACTATTAACAATAGCTACAAGCGGGTTTTTGAGGAAGGGTATAATAGTTTGCATCCCCTTACAATACCAAGAATTATGAATAACTCAGCAACTAGTTTGATTTCAATTGAATACAAAATACAGGGACCAAGCTTTACAATTTCTTCTGCTTGTTCTTCTGCTAATCATGCCATGGGATTGGCTTATGAAACCATAAAATCAAGAAAATCAGACATTATGATTACAGGTGGGAGTGAGAGTTTTCTAAGTTTTGGAGGGATCAAACCCTGGGAAAGTTTAAGAGTTTTATCTCAGAGTAAGTGCCGACCCTTTTCTAAAGGAAGAGATGGGCTCGTTCATGGTGAAGGTGCAGGTATATTTGTATTTGAAAGTTTGGATTCTGCAAGAAAAAGAAAAGCGGAAATCATTGCAGAAGTCGTTGGGTTTTCAATGTCTTCAGATGCCTCTGATCTTATCAAACCAAATAATGTTGGACCCCAAAAAGCTATTGAGGGAGTATTGAAAGACGGGATGATAAATCTTACAGATGTAAACTATATTAATGCACACGGCACTGGTACTATTTTGAATGATAAAATTGAATGCGAAGCCATTAATAAAGTGTTCGGAACCAACTCTAAATCTCTTAAAGTTTCTTCTACAAAAGCTATGCATGGTCACCTGATAGGTGCTACCGCAGCAATCGAACTATTGGCTTGCACGCTTGCTATAAGCGAAAAAGTAATACCGCCAACCATAAATTATTTGGGTCCTGATCCTAATTGCGATCTTGACGTTGTTCCAAATTATTGCCAAGAGGTAAAAGAGGTAGACGTGGTTCTCAACAATTCTTTCGCATTTGGCGGTATGAACGCTGTTTTAGCTCTGAAAAAGTATAATGATTAGGTGCCTAGCTTTTTTATTTTTATTTTTGTTATACGATTTCCTTTTCTCTTCAATATTTCATATCGAAATCCGTTAAAAATAAAAATTTGTTTTTCGGAGGGTATTGATTGAGCCTCATGAATCACAAGACCAGCAACCGTATTCGCTTCTTCATCAGGAATATTCCAGTCTCGATGTCTATTTAAATCTCTAATAGTCATATTGCCTTCAACTATTATTGAGTTGTCGTTCAGTTCCTTTACCTGTTGCTCGATCACATCGTGTTCATCGCTAATTTGACCTACTATTTCTTCTAAAATATCTTCTAATGTTATAAGACCTCTAAGAGCGCTATATTCATCAACTACTAAAGCAAAGTGTGATTTTCTTTTTAAAAATTGTTTCATTTGTTGATCAAGAGTAGTCGTCTCTGGGACAAAATAGGGCTTCATTGCAACGTCAAGAATATTAATATCATTTACGTTGAATTTTCTTATAGATTGTCCTAGACCAAATCGTTTAAATGACCTTAAGACATCTTTGGCATGAAGTACCCCAATAACATTTTCTGGACTGTCTTTGTATATTGGAAGTCTGGTATAAGGAGAGTTTAGACACTTCTCAAAAATCTCATTAGGTGAACTATTCGTGCTTATCATTTCGATCTGACTACGATGTAACATGATTTCTTCGACTTCTCGATTTCCAAGGTCAAGAGCGCCAAGGAGAATATCTCGAGCTTCTTTCTGAACTGCTCCTTCAGAATGATGAAGCGATATAGCACCTGCTATTTCTTCAGTTGCCATTTCTTCGGTATTATCATCGGACTTAACTCCGAAAATATTGAAGGTAATCCGTACAAAAAATCTAATTGCCTTGATGAAAGGGGTGAACGCAAATACAAAAAATCTAACTACGCCTGCTACCTTTGTTGAAACACCTTCTGGATTGGTTATCGCATAGGTCTTTGGCATAATTTCAGCAAAAACTAATATCAAAAAAGTCATAGTAAATGTTGCGATAATAACGCCGTTATCCTGAAAAAGAGCTGTGAATAGAGAAGTTGCAAGAGAGGTTGCAAGGATATTTACTAAATTATTCCCTAGCAACAATGCCCCAAGTAAGCTTTCGCCATTTTCTTTTAAAGCCAAAGCCCTTTTAGCCATTTTTGAACCCCTAGCTTTAAGTGCAGTTAATTTGGCTTTGCTTGCACCAGTTAGAGCAGTTTCAGATCCAGAGAAAAAAGCTGAAATAATTAGTAAGCCAGCAATAGAGAGCAATGTTAACCAAAAACTCGAGTCGATAAGCATAATTTATTCCTTTCCTATATACCTACGTATTTGTTTACAAGTTTTTAAAATCTTTTTTAGAAAAAGGGTGATTCTTTTGAACACTCTTTATAATTTTTTCACTTAAAATATGCGTATAAATCTCAGTAGTGCTTAGGTTCTTATGACCAAGCAAGGTTTGTATTACTCTCAAGTCAGCACCATTCGACAATAAATGAGAGGCAAACGCATGTCGGATTTTATGTGGTGAAACATACTGTGCGTTCAATCCAGCAGAGTTAGCAACTTCTTTAATGATCAAGAAAAATCTCTCTCTGTTCAAGTAGCCATTTTTTGATCTTGAAGGAAATAAAAAATCACTTTTATAAAGTTCTATACTGTGCTTTTTTAACTCAGCCAAATATTTTTTGATCGCGGATAATGCTATTTTCGAGATTGGAACCATGCGTTCTTTGTTTCCTTTACCTTTTATCAAAATTAATTCTGGCGTTCCATTAAAAAGCGATTTTCGTAATGAAACGAGTTCACTTACTCTCATTCCACTAGCGTACAGTATCTCAATTAGAGCTTTATTTCTAGCTCTCTCAACGTTATTTTTACCTACAGTGCTAGCTGAATTCAATATTCTTACTACTTCTTCTTCCGATAAGAAACCAGGCAATTTTTTTGTTTTTTTGAAGTTTTTTATATCCTCGCACGGATTTCGATCCAACAGGCCTTCCAATATTAAAAATTTAAAAAACTGCTTCATGGTAGATAATCTTCGGGAAACAGTATTGTCTGAAAAACCCCTTTCCCTTTGACTTTGAAAGAATTTGCTAATTTCGTTTTTTCTAATCGTTTCAACGGTTAAGTTTTGCTGGTTCAAAAATTTAAAAAAAATCTTTAAGTCTGCTTTGTATGAGGACGCTGTATTCAGACTCATATTTTTTTCAGTAACAAGACTTAATAGGAAATCAGATGATAAATTATCCAAATCTTTCATTTTCTACGAAACCATTTTTTTTAACGCATTAAAGACCATTAACTCTATTGAAATTTCATTAACTAAATCAATAAGCCCAATTTTTGTTAACATACTTAAGCTTAGCTTCAGTTCTTTAAACTCAGTTGAGAAACCATTTTCTAATAAATTTAAACTTTCTAATAAAATCAAACCCTTTTCAATTTGATCATCATAATTCGTACTTCTAGGGAAACTTTTTTTAATTGTTTCTACATTTAATTGTTTTACTAATTGGCATAGGGCAGTATCTGCTTCATTATTGATAAACACCTTTTTTTTGATATCTATCAAGCATTTAATATCGGGATTAGTTGGGTCAAACATAAAAAGCTTATTGCTTACGCCATCAGTTAGACTTAGTAGAGCAATCGCCAGATCATTCAGTCTCGCATCATCAGAATAATCCAACCTTTTTAATTCATCGATATATTCATTGGAAAGTTGCGTAAGTAATTTTTTTTTTTGAAATACTTTCGTAGCTTTTTTCAGAGCTAAAAGCTTTTTTCGTTCACTGTTGCTATTAAAAGATTGATCTAATTCAATTACAGTCTTTTTTGTGATATTGGCTTCCTCCCTATCTTCATATTCACTCGATCTGTATAGATTAAATAAAGTGTTTGCATTAACTATGTAGTCCGATGCTAACTGTTCCATATGCTTAATTCGCATGTTGGGAGACATGCCTGGTCGGCTGAATACATACGCGTACTTGTTCGGTATTACATCTGGTGGGATTAATTCTTTCTTGCCATGCATTAGATAAAAATTTGTTGGGCTTATATCATTTATCTGAAAATCATTAGGATTATAAGACACAATATCGGGATCTAAATAATTTAATAATAATTGTTTTTCTTTTTCATCGAATTGCTTCAAAGATGAACCTACGGTAAAAGCTAAAGCGGCTGCTTGCCAGTCATTTTTTCTGACTAAGCATATTATTTTAAACTGAAGCATTCCATCAAAGTTTGGGTATTTATTTGCCAAATCACACGTTTTTGAAAGTCTACCGTTTAGTGATGCGACTTCAATTTTTCTCTTCATGAATTCAACAGAAGGTTCTTCAATATAGTTGAGGATTTCTTCTGCTTCATCAATCGCACCCAAATTGATTAATTGGTCAACACGTGACAATAGGAATAAATATCCCATGTTTTTCATGCCTATTGAATTTAGCGGAGGCTTCGCATCGACAATGAGTAGCCTTTTAAAAATTTTTTTAGTACTCGCCAAAGACCGTTTAGCCATATTATTCAGCTTTTCTGAAAGTACTTTTTCGTTGGAGTTACTCCATAAATCAGTTGGCAACTTAGTAGTTTCAATTGAAATTAACCCTATTCCATTTATATTGAGTTCCCCCAAAAGAGTTTCTTCGATATTTTTTTTCTCCAATAGTTTCTTTGATGGGCTAGATATGAAAGATTCTGTTTCTATTACAGATAATTGCTTTATAGCATTTTGAAACTCTCCTGCATCTGAATATGCCACAGGAGAAATAACTACAAAGGCTATAAAAACTAAAAAAAAAAGCCTAATTTTTTGATGGATCATTGGTATTGACTTCAATAATTATTTCACCCTCTGGAGGATCTTGTTCGACCAAAAGGTATAAAAATAAACATGTAATAATTAATGCTGTTGAACCTGTGATATAATATTTAAGCAACTTTATTTGCCTCGCTAAAGTTGAATTTTTTTGCAATATTTAAGTTTTTGCACCAATTTGCTTTTTTATTGCTATATAAAAGCGTTAATCTCAGAGTTAACATTGTAAATGAATTTATCAAATGAAACAAATTTTATCTAAATCGATAGTTTTAATAGGTTTGATGGGGAGCGGAAAGAGTGCTGTTGGTGAAGTGCTTTCTGAAAGGATTGGTGTTCCACTGTCAGATACTGATAAAATAATTGAGGAGGAAGTTGGAAAGAAAATATTTCAAATATTCAATGACTCCGGTGAGAAATACTTTAGGCAAGTAGAAGAAAAAGTTGTGGGAAAAGTGTTAAATGATACTGCACATATTATTTCAACGGGTGGAGGATCTATATTATCCGCTAAAACAAGGAATTTAATTAAATATAGATCTTGTTCTATCTGGATAAAATGTAATATAAATATTATATCGAGGCGTATTCTCAATCAGGAAAAACGCCCTCTTTTAGCGGACAAGAATATAGTAGATACTCTTATCGAGAAGAATAAAAAAAGAATAAAGTTCTATCGTCAAGCAGATATTCATATTTTGAATGAGAATCCCAACTTAGAAATAACCGTCGATGCTATAATAGAAAATTTATCTTTGAATAAGGTAATTAACACACCATGATTAGAAAAAAATCCATAGGCATTTTATCACGAAAAACAAGTTATGATATATGGATAGGTGAAAACCTGCTTAAAAAAAATAATGATTATCTTGCGTCAATCTTAGCTGATAAGAAAATTGCGATTATATCTGATAAAAATGTGCACAGTTGTCAATATTCAAATTTGCTAGATCAAATAAGTGATTTGGCATTAAATCCCTACTTGCTCTTAATAGAGCCAGGTGAAACGTCGAAGAGCTGGAAAGTTTTGAAAAAAATTCTTGAGTGGTTAACTAAGCTGAATTTTGATAAGACAGACTATATTCTAGCTTTCGGTGGTGGAGTGGTTGGAGATCTAGTGTCTCTGGCTGCTAGTTTATTTCGTAGAGGTATAAATTTAATCCAAATCCCGACTACTTTTTTATCTCAAGTAGATAGCTCCGTGGGAGGCAAAACAGCAATTAATAGTGGATCAGCAAAAAATTCCATTGGAACGTTTTACCATCCAAAGGTTGTTTTTTGTGACTTATCTTTTCTTAGCACATTGTCAGATAGAGTTTTTCTTGCGGGATATGCAGAGGTTTTGAAAATGGCACTTGTTTTTGACAAAGGTTTTTACAAATATTTGATAGAAAACCAGAAGCTAACATTATTAAGAGATAAAAGCATTTTGATGCATATAATTGATAAATCCCTTGAACTGAAAAGCAAGATTGTCGAAATTGATGAAACAGAGCAGGGGGATAGAGCACTCCTAAATTTTGGTCATACCTTTGGGCATGCATTAGAGAGCTATTTTGACTATTCAGAAAAATTATTCCACGGTGAGGCAGTTTCCCTAGGAATGGTGCTTGCCACTCTATTTTCTAACGAAAAGGGCTACATCAGTGATCACGAGTTGAAGGAAATAAGAGACCATTTGAACATGATGACATTACCTACAGAAGCTACTCAGATCCATAATGGTAAAATAGACGTAGTAAAACTATTGAGCTTTATGAAACAAGACAAAAAAGTAGTTGGTGATAATATTAACTTGATTTTATTAAAAGATATAGGTAATGGCTTTATTAAAAGAAATGTATCTTTTCAAAAATTAGAAAAATTTTTACAGCTTCAATTAAGTTAGAGAATGGTTACCAAACTCCATATTGATTTTAACAAACCGCTTAAGCATAAAGATAGATTCTTATCAATCTTTGCGTCTAGAAAAGCAGTAGCGTTTTTCATAATTTTAATTATAGCTGTATGGATGGTTCCTGGTTTGTTTGTTGAAAAAAAAGAAACAATCGAGCCTGTAAAGGAAGATGATACTGAAAAGGTATTTGTGGTATCAGCTCAAAAAGTGCAAAACCGCGATACTTATAAAGTTGTGAGAGCTAGTGGTGTGCTAAAACCAGTTTATGAAATCGATGTCTTTAGTAAGAAGGATGGAGAAGTAAAAAAAATAGTAAAGCAACGAGGACAATTAATTGAAAAAAATGATGTGATACTCGAAATAGATAAGGGAACCATACTAGAACAGCTAGAAGCTGGAGAGGCAGCTTTGCGATTGGAAAAGAAAAACCACTCAATAGCTGAGAGCTTATCGAAAAAAAATATGACAACGGAGTTGAAGTTGGTGAGAGCTGAGGCAGCTTTAACACGAGCAAAAGCAGATCTTGCCGCATTACGCAACAATCTTCAAAACAGTACTGTTGTCGCAGGAATTGGAGGAGTGCTGGAGTCATTAAATGTTGAAGCTGGTCAATTTGTCAAAAAAAACCAAAATATAGGAAAGATAATCGACCTTTCAAAAATGTTGCTATTTGCACCGGTAGCTCAAACCGACGTTGCTAAAATATCATTGAGTGATGAAGTTGTAATCAATGTAACTGGAGTTGGAAATAAAAGGGGTGTGGTTAAGCGCATAGCATCGTCAGCAAGTGAGGCAACTCGAACATTCGTCGTTGAAATTGAAATAGCTAATATAGATAGGTCTTTGAAGGCTGGAATGAGTGCCGAGGTTGGCATTCTAGTGGAGAAAGTTCAGGCTTTTTCAATATCACCTGCTCACCTAGCAATTGGGGAAGACGGGTCTTTAAAAGTAAAAACAGTTAGAAACAATAAAGTTTTTGAGAATGATGTTTTCTTGGTAAGAACCTCAGGTGATTTCGCATTAGTATCTGGTTTGCAAAATGATGAAATAGTTTTAACAAATGGTCAGGCCTTTGTCAGTCCTGGAGACCAGATAGAATATAAAATTAATTGAGAATATAATATGAAATCAATAATTGAAGGGTGTTTTAAAAGACCCGGTGCCGTTATTTTAGCTCTAGTATTGATCTTCTTTTCAGGTATCAATGCTTTCTTCTCTATACCTAAGGAAGCAGCTCCAGATGTCGAAATTCCCGTTGCATATGTCAGTGTGGCATATGAAGGTATATCTCCCTCCGATGCTGAAAAATTGTTAACCAAGCCATTAGAGAAGCAGCTAAAAACAGTTGCAGGACTAAAAAAAATGACGTCAGCAGCAACGGAAGGTTACACATCTATAACGGTTGAGTTTGATGCAGGAGAGGATATCGACCTTATTCTAGAGGATGTCCGGCAAGCCGTTGATGATGCAAAAAAGGATTTACCTAAAAATGCTGAAGAACCGAAAGTAACAGAAATAAGTTTGGCGCTTTTTCCTGTGTTGTCAGTATCTTTGTCTGGGAACGTGCCGGAGTCATCTTTGATAAATATAGCAAATAATCTTAAAGAAAAAGTTGAGAGCGTAGCGGGTGTTTTAGAGGTAGAGGTAGGTGGAGACAGAAAAGAAGTCATAGAAATACTCATTGATGCTAGTTCTATAGAATCTTATGGAATTAACCCACAAAACGTAATTGGATTAGTGGCAGCTAATAATCAATTGGTAACCGCAGGTGCTATCGAAAATGAAAATGGTAGATTGGTTGTTAAGGTGCCTGGTGTTGTTGAAACATTAGATGAGCTTTTTTCAATGCCTATAAAAATTGCTGACGGCACTACTATAAATTTTGGTGATATTGCAATTATAAGAAGAACTTTCGAAGATAAAAAAAGCTGGTCAAGAGTTAACGGTAAACCAGCTGTCGTTTTAGATATAAAAAAGAGAGTGGGTTCAAATATAATTGATGTAGTTGATGCCTCTAAAAAAGTGATTTCTGAGGAAGTATCTAACATTCCAGGGAATATAAATGTTGATTATTTATTTGATGAATCTAAATCGGTAAGAAATTTGCTTAATGATTTAGGTAACAACGTTTTTGCTGCAATTGTAATTGTCTTAGTAATAGTAGTTCTGGCATTGGGAATAAAAAATGCTCTTTTAATTGGGTTTGCAATTCCAAGCAGTTTTCTTCTTGGTTTCATAATATTAAGCTATTTTGGGGTAACTATGAATATAATCGTCCTATTTTCTCTTATACTTGTAGCAGGTATTCTAGTAGATGGAGTTATTGTTACTACAGAGTATGCTGATCGAAAAATATCCTTAGGTCATGATAGAAGGGTCGCCTATTTAGAGGGTTCGGTAAGAATGTCGTGGCCTATAGTAGCCTCTACTTTGACTACTTTGATGGTTTTTTTCCCTCTCTTGGTCTGGCCTGGAATAGTAGGTCAGTTTATGAAATATTTGCCAATAACAATGATTGTTGTTTTATCAGCATCTCTTTTAATGGCCTTAATATTCATCCCAATATTAGGAAGCTTGCTTGGAAAAATTTCGACTGACAAAAGAACTAAAACAACGCCTCCGACACTTTATAAAAAAATTCTTAAAATCTCGGTGACACGACCGATACTTTCAATATTTTTGGTAGGTTTATTAATACTGGGATCTTACATAGCATATTTTTCTGCCAAGTTAGGGGTTCAATTTTTTCCAGATATTGAACCAGAGCAAGCAGTTGTCCAAATTCTTTCAAGAGGTGATTTATCCGCTTCAGAAAAAAATTCTCTAGTGAAAGATACCGAGGCATCTATTTCTAATTTAAATGGTGTAGATATAAATTTTGCTAAAACTGGGGCTGATGGTAGGACTAAAGATCTAGTTGGTTCGGTGCGAACTATTTTTTCTGATTGGAATGAGCGTGAAACAGCGGCTGATTTAATGGAAGACATGAGAGGTAGTGTTAAGTTTTTGGAAGGCGCAGATATAAATATAGTTGCACAGAAGGAAGGTCCAGGAGGTCAAGGAAAGCCAGTAAGAATTGAAATAACTGGCACTGACTTCGATCAATTGAACAAAGCATTATTTGTTATTAAACAGAAAATGAAAAATATAGATGGGTTTATCGATATTTCAGATAACTTACCGTCTCCAGGCTTAGAGTGGAATTTAAATATCGATAGAGAAATAGCCGCTAGACATGGTGTTACAGTTGCTAGTTTGGGAACAATGGTAAAGTTACTGACCAAAGGAGTAAAGGTTTCAGATTACAGGCCGGACGATACAGATGAAGAGCTTGAGGTATTTTTGAGATATATAAAGTCTGAAAGAAATTTAGACAGATTACAAGAATTAAGGGTTCCCACATCAGACGGCAGATATGTTCCATTATCAGTCTTTGCTGAACTCACCCCCGAAAAAAAGGGAGGTACCATATCTCGTTTAGATGGAAACAGGCTTCGATCCATAGAGGCAAATGTAAAGGAAGGAATGCGAGCGCCTTTTTTGATTGAAATGCTTAAGAGTGAATTAGAGAATGTAAATTTTTCAAAAAATGTTAATGTGAGCTTTGCGGGCGAGGATGAAGATATCAAAGAGACTCAAGCGTTTCTTGGGCAATCACTAATTTTTTCTCTTGTGTTGATGTCAATTGTTTTAATGATACAGTTTAATTCAGCATGGCAAACTATTGTAACGATGTCCGCGATAATTCTATCAACCGGTGGTATCTTCTTATTACTCTTTTTAACAGAAAGGCCTTTTGGTGTTGTTATGTCCATGCTTGGTCTAATCGCACTCGCAGGTATTGTTGTGAATAATAATATCGTTTTGATCGACACCTTTAATGAATATAAAAGAAAGGGAAATTCTAACCGGGAGGCTGCTTACTTAGCAGGACTTACAAGGTTTAGGCCCGTTATTCTTACAGCTATTACAACTATATTAGGCCTCGTACCGATGGTCTTCAGTCTTACCATAAGGTTTTCTGAGAGAGATGTGCTTGTAGGAGCTCCTTCGTCTCAGTGGTGGGTGGATCTGTCTAGTACTATTGCTGGAGGGCTGACTTTTGCTACGTTCCTTACGCTAATTGCTACCCCAGCCTTACTGGTTATTGGTAGGACGTCGGTTTTTTCATTAAAAGATGAAATATTCAAATTTTTCAAACGAAGGCTTAGTATAAAAACTTTATCAACTTAGCGATGCCTTCTCTGCCTTTTTTGATTAAAGTTCACGTTTGGTAAATCTTTAAACTTAAAAAGTTCTGGATGAGTAGAGCTTTCATTAGGAAAAGAAGAGCCTTCTACAAAGTGTTTTTGAAATCTCGGCTCAACAGCAGTTTCAACTTTATGGACTTTCTTTATGAGCGAAGAGATTTCTTTTCTAGAGCTTGTATCTAAGAGAGCTATAATCGCTCCAGCACCTGCCGAGTTTCCGCCTGCAACAATTTGACTGACTTTTGCATCAGGTACCAGCCCAATAATTAAAGCATGTTCAGGGGATATTTGAGAGCCAAAAGCACCTGCTAAAAGAATATTGTCTATTCTATTAAACTCACTTTTTTCCAATAAAATTCTGAAGCTCGCATGTAGGGCTGCTTTAGCGAGTTGAATTGCTCTAATGTCCATGTTGGTAATAGACAGAGATATTTTTCTATTATCATATAAAAGGTAGGAATTTGTTCTCTCAGAGCTAACACACCTATTTGAGCCGGTTTGTGCTTCTGAACCAATTAACCCATTAGCGTCTAGCAGGCCAGCTAAACGCATCTCAGCAACTGCTTCTATAATTCCAGATCCACAAATACCAGTAACTCCAACTCTTGATACATTTTTCAAAAAATCTTTGCTATCAGACCATTGCTCACAACCTATAACTTTGAAACGCGGTTCCTTGGTAATTGGATCTATTCGAACTCGTTCAATTGCACCTGGAGCAGCCCTCTGACCAGCAGAAATCTGTGCACCTTCGAGCGCTGGACCAGTTGGGCAAGAACAGGCAAATACTTCTTCACCTTTAGTAAGAAGTATTTCCGCGTTAGTTCCAATATCAATTAATAAAGTGGTCTTATCCTTTAACTTTTGAGGCTGCTCCGCTATTAAAACAGAGGCGGCATCTGCACCGACATGTCCCCCAATACATGGAATTGTGTACACATAACTTTCTGGGTTCAGAATTAAGCCTATATCTCTAGACTTGATATTAAGGCTATCCGAAAAGACTAAAGGGAAAGGTGCTTGACCTAATTCCTTAGGATCAATGCCAAGAAGGAGATGATGCATAATGGGATTAGCAACAAAGACAGTTTCAAAAACTCTATCTGATTTGATTTGATTTTTAGCAGTAATTTTTCTTATAAGATCATTCAAACCTTCTACAACAGAGTTATTTAGGGTTGCTAAACCTTTTTCTTCCATCATGCAATATGAAACCCTACTCATAACATCTTCACCATAGCGAATCTGCGGATTCATTAGACCCATACTATCTACAATTTTACCTGAGTTTAAATCGCAAAGAGTTGCTGCAATAGATGTTGAGCCCAAATCAATTGCAAGTCCAAATGCTTGTATTTCTGAATATCCAGCATGAATGTCTACAATTTCTGGGGCAGCATTTTCTTTATAATATAGTAACACAGTAATTTCCCAATTGCCCTTTCTCAATGTCTCCTGTAGGCCTCTAAGAACATTAACACTGCATGTAACCTCCTGAATATTCCAATCATTTTTCAAACTGTTGCTCAAGCGTTCAAAGTCACTTTCAAGTGAATCGAGTTGAGGTTCTGAAACTTCAACATAAAAAGCTTTTACCGACGTATTCAGAGTGAAATCTCTCAAATTTGTTTCTTTTTTTATAATTTGTTTATGAATCTGACTATTCTGAGGAACATCCACTAATAAGTCCCCAAGAATTCTTGTCTGACATCCTAACCTTCTCTCCTCATTTAAATGAAATTTATTTCTATAGATAAGCTCTGTTTCATTTCTATCTGACACGCTTTCTTTTTTCGAATGAATATTTAATTTTTCAAATTTCCCAAAAGTTGGCTCTACCTGACATTTTGAGCATCTCCCTCTTGCACCACAGATACTATTTAAGTCTACAGACAGTGTTTGGGCTGCCTCAAGAATAGTTGTTCCTTTTTTAACTTGCCCTCTTATTCCAGAGGGTGTGAACACAATAGTTGCGAGGGTACTTTTTTCTTCCATATATAATCTTATGCTCTCTGCCGTCGTCTTCTTGAAGTTCTTGTGCCAACAACTCCATCTTCCATAACTCTATTACTCTTGATCCAATTTGCTCCATTAGGGTCATGGTTCATTAAAAAGTCTGCTGACCTTATGGCATTAATTTCATTCTCATTCGTGGGGTTCATAATTGCGCTTGTTAGGCCCGAGCAAATGGCCATCGACAAATAGGAAGCGTTAATTCCATGTCTATTGGGTAGTCCAAAAGAAATATTAGATGCTCCGCAAGTTGAGTTAACACCTATTGCACGGAGTTTTTTTACTAGGTCAAAAACTTGCAAGCCTGCAGTTGCCATGGCACCAACAGGCATAACCAATGGGTCAACAACAATGTCACTCTTAGGTATCCCGTAATCAGCAGCCCTATTAATAATTTTTTTTGCCACTTCAAAACGTACTTCTGGATCTTCAGATATTCCTGTGTCGTCGTTGGATATAGCAACAACGGGTACATTATATTTTTTGACCAGTGGAAGAATTGTTTCCAATCTTTCTTCTTCGCCTGTAACAGAGTTAAGAAGAGGGCGCCCTTTTGCTGCTTCAAGCCCAGCTTCCAACGCCGCTGGCACTGAACTGTCTATACAAATTGGAACATCTGTCAAGCTTTGCACTAAGTTAATCAATTTTTTAATCAATGGCGGTTCTGTAATATTGGGATCCGGGTTATCGTTGTAAACAACGCCAGCATTTACATCCAATATATGAGCTCCGCATTTAACCTGATTAAGTGCGTCCTTTTCTACAGTTGAAAAATCATCATTTTGTAACTCCAGTGAAAGTTTTTTCCTCCCAGTTGGGTTTATTCTTTCTCCAATTATGCAAAAAGGTTCATCAAACCCAATTTTTACTGCTTTTGTTAAAGACTCTATTATTGTAAGGCTCATTTTATCTCCTCAGAAGGTCAGCTAATATTCCTCGCAAACGAAGCACTCGCTTCTATTCCTCCTAAAGGGAATAAATGCAACGATTGCACGTTTTTGAAAAGCTTATTTTTTTTATTTGAATTTAAAGCATTAACTAACTCTGTCGGTTCAAATGGTAATAGTAGTTTTGTTAGATCCTTTGCTCTCTTTTTCAAGACCGATATTGAAGGACCTACCCCACACATTATTGCATATTTTAATAGTGTTTGCAGTTTTGTTGGCCCAGCCAAACCTAAGCTTATTGGTAAATCGATTTTCTCTCTCTCTAATATCTCTAACCACTTTATTACCGGTTGAAGATCGAAACAAAATTGAGTGGTTATTCCCATTTGCAATTTTGTTCTTCGAGCAAATCTTTGCTTCATCTTTAGAGCATTTATAGTCTTTTCTAGAGACCCATCTTTATCAATGTCAGGGTTGCCTTCTGGATGTCCAGCAATTTGAATTTTCTTAAATGAATATTTTTCAAATATCCCACTTTCCAGCAATTGAATAGAGTTAAAAAGCTCACCAAGAGCAGTTTTTCCATTTCCTGCAAGCAACAAACTTTGATCTACACCTAAGGATGAATACTCTTTAATCCAATCTTCA
>CACAFI010000011.1 GCA_902531755.1 uncultured Alphaproteobacteria bacterium | reverse complement strand
AAAATATTAACTCATTAGAGAAATACTGGAACGATACCTTAAAAAATAAATTCAATATCAGTAAATTTTGGGGGCTTAATAATCTAAATGAGTTAAAAAAGTTGAATATATTAGTTATTCATGAACCGCCTACAAGAAATGACTTCGCTAAGTATTCGTTCCTCCAAGGAAAAAAAAGAAATTTAATTAATAATATTTTATTTAGTATTTTATCAGCCGAGAGTGAAAAAGAGGTGCAAAATATTTTTGTTCCAATACTACCAATTCCCTCAAACAACGAGATTGTTTTTGAAAATCTACAGGCTTTTCAACTAATGTTTTTATTCAGAGTAAAGCGTATTATTGAACCCTCACTAGTTCTTTTAGTAGGAAATAGAGCAAGCACTAATATATTGGCAAAACTAAAAGCCGATAACCAACGGGTTGAAAAGGAGTATAATTATTTTTCAATTCCCGAGCTGGAATATATGATGAGCGTTCCAGAGGTAAAAAAAACTGTTTGGGAAGAGTGGAAACAAAAAAGAAGGAAAATTAAAAATGACCTCTTCCTATAATATGTCTCGAGACTTTAAATCGATAAATATAGCTATACTGACCGTTTCAGATACAAGAACAAACACGACAGACAAATCTGGTGCATATCTATCCAGTGCAATAGTAGATGCAGGTCACAAGGTTATTCATAAGCTCATTGTAAAAGATGAAATTGTTGATATTAAAAATGCTTTAGAGTCGTGGAGTATGAGCTCTGATGTTGATGTAGTTATAAGTACCGGAGGTACAGGGCTTACCAAAAGAGATGTTTCTGTAGAGGCGCACTCTCAAGTATACGAAAAAGAGGTAACAGCTTTTTCTGCAATGTTTGCGTCAATCTCGATGAAAAAGATTGGCACGTCTGCTTTACAAAGCCGAGCATGTGCTGGTGTTAAGAATGGAACATATCTATTTGCTCTACCAGGATCGCCGTCAGCGTGTCGAGATGCTTGGGAAAATTTGCTTAAACCACAATTTGATTATAGACATTTACCTTGTAACTTTGTAGAGATAATGCCTCGACTCATGAGTGAAAAATAAGAATTTTTTAGGAACTTACTGGGATAACAAAAAATATGAAATTTTATGGAAGAGCATCAATATTTTTCGTCTTGTTCGGACTTATTCTTATTTTTCTAGGATACACAGTAACCTCTTTTACATCTTCTTTATCTGAGAAAAATAAAAGTTACTCAGCGAAGAGAAAGAGTGCCGAGAGGGAGTATACTGTCTTTACAGACCAAATAAAGAAAACTGAGGAAACACCAGTGATTTACACCTATGGAGAGGTAAAGAGCTGGAGAACATTAGAGATAAGGACACCTGTTGTTGGGAAAATATCCGAGGTAGCTGAAATTTTTAGAGATGGTTCTTCAGTAGTTGAGGGTGAATTTTTGTTCTCTATTGATGATAAAGAATATCAGGATAACCTGAATATAGCAGAGACAGATTTACGTGATGCTGAAAGTGATTTAATCAATGCAAAAACACTTTTTAAGCTTTCTAAAATGGATCTTCAAGCAGCTGAAAAAGAGAAAGCTATCCGGATATCTTCATTTGAAAGGCAGAAGAAACTAAAAGAAAATGGGGTAATATCAGAAACTATTTTTGAACAAGCGTCTCTAGCTCTTACAAATGCAGACCGTGCGCTGATCACTAAACAGAATTTGTTAGTTCAAGCAGAAAACAAGATTTTCAAAGCTCAGGTTCTTGTTGAAAGAAGAAAAGTAGCATACGGCTTAGCAAAAAGACAATTAGCGGACACAAAATTTTTCGCTCCATTCTCAGGGATACTAGATGAAGTGAATGCTGTAAGTGGACGTTTAATATCACTTAATGACCGGCTGGGTACGATACTTGACCCAGGGGCGCTAGAGGTTTTATTCTCATTATCCGATAATCAATATTCTAGAATAGTAGATGGAGAGGGCAACTTTTTAAAACTAGACGTGGAGTTTTCTGCAGTCAGTTTAGAGAAAAAGAATGGATATTCTGGAGTTATAGAAAGGGTTGGAGGTCGCGTGAATAGTGGTAATACAGGAAGGCAGGTTTTTGCGAGCATTTCTGTCGAAGATGCGTCATTTTTCAAGCCAGGCGATTTTCTAAATGTTAAGATATTTGAACCAAAGTTAAAAGACGTAGCGAAGCTTCCAATTTCTGCTTTAGGGTCCAATAATACTATATTATTGGTAAATGATGACCTGCGACTTGAAAAGATAAAGCTAGATGTTCTGAGATTTCAAGAAAATCACGTTTTGGCAACTAATCTTCCATTTGATAGAAACTTTGTTACTAAATGGTCTCCACAACTAGATACAGGCATAAAAGTAAAAGTAGTTAATAAGTCCAAGGGTAATAAGGGTGTAGAGCCTGCTAAAAATGAAAGTATAAAGTTATCCAAGGAAGAAAGAGATAAGCTTATAAGTGCCGTAGAAAATAATAAATGGATACCAAAAGACGTAAAAAAGAGAATAGTAAAACAACTGAGCCAAGAGCTTGTTCCTAAAAAAGTTGTTGATAGGCTTAGAAAGCGGATGGGTGGCTGAGAATTGGTGAAACAAAGTAAACCCACCCTATTCGGATCTTTTTTTGGTTACTTCATAGCACATAGCACGATAGCCAATCTTGTTCTCGTTTTAATTGTTGTCTTAGGTCTTTTCTCAATAAATAAACTGAGGTCACAATTCTTTCCTGATGTGATTATCGAAACTATTTATGTCAGTGTTAATTGGCCGGGAGCTGGAGCAGAAGATTTGGACTCTGGTGTTGTTGGTTTCCTCGAACCAAGCTTGTTAGAGTTGGAGGGTGTTGAGCAGATTGTATCACGCTCCTATGAAGGTGTATCAAGGATTAAGATAGATTTTATTTCAAATTGGGATATGGAGAAAGCTTTAGATGATGTTAAGCTTGCCGTAGAAGAGGCACAAAATTTACCTGACGAAATAGATGATATTGATATCAAAAGAAGAGTATGGAGAGATCGAGTAACTAATGTTGTTTTCTCGGGTCCATTTAGTGTTCAACAATTAGAAAAATACTCAGACGAGTTCTTACAAATTTTATATTCTGAAGGAATAAGTAAAACATCTACTCAAGGAGGAATGAACCCAATAGTTAGAGTAGTAGTTCCGGAAGGTAGTCTTATCAAAAACAACTTAACGCTTCGTGAGTTATCTGGTGCTGTTAGCACAGGGGCGTCAAGTAGACCAGCAGGAGAAACTAGCGATGGTTTGGCAAGAATAAAGGCTGGAGCACAAAAAACACAACAAATAGACCTATCAGGGATAACTGTAAAAACGTTAGGAACAGGAGAAAACATTAAACTAGGAGACATAGGCTCAATAAGTATTGACAGATCGCCAGCCGTTGAATTTTTTAAAGGTGAAAACCCTGCCATTATCACAAGAGTAGACAGAGGGTCAGATGGTGATGCAATTGAAATTCAAGAAAAAGTTGAAGCCATAATTGAAGAGTTTCAGTTGAATACCCCAGATACTCTTTCCATAGAATTGTCAGGAACACGTACCGAGGCAATCAAAAACAGATTGAATATTTTAATTTCTAATGGAATAGTTGGATTAATCCTAGTTTTGTTTTTTCTGTTTCTGTTTCTTAATGCAGAAACAGCCTTTTGGGTTGCAGTTGGAATTCCCGTCGCTTTATTTGCTTCGTTTGGGTTTATGTACCTTCTAGGGATTTCTATCAATATGATATCACTTTTTGCTTTAATAATATGTTTGGGAATTGTGGTTGATGATGCGATTGTAGTGGCTGAACATGCTGATTACAGAGCATCAATATTGAAGGAGGATCCGTATAATGCTGCTAAAAATGCAGCAACTTTTATGGGCCTACCAGTATTCACAGCTACGATAACAACTGTGCTAGCTTTTAGTGGATTAGTACTCATCGGTGGCAGGTTTGGTTCATTAATTGCTGATATCCCATATACAGTAATATTGGTATTGCTTGCATCTCTTTTAGAGTGTTTTCTCATTCTTCCAAATCATATGTTTCATAGTCTGAAAAATAGTGCCAAGCGCGTTAAATGGTATAATGCACCTAGCCGAAAATTTAATGAAAAATTTGAAATTTTTAAAAATAAGTATTTTAGAAATTTTATTCAACTCAATTTACAGTATCGATATCTAAGCCTGGTGTTTATGCTGTCTCTTTTATTTTGCTCAGTTAGTTTATTAGTCTCCGGTGACGTGAAATGGAGGTTTTGGAACCCACCAGAGATAGGGCGTTTAACGGCCAATATTGCGATGGTTCCAGGAGCAACAAGAAACGATACGCTAATCATGCTGAGAGAACTAGAGAGAGCAAATAAAAAAGTAGCCGAAGGTTTCCAGAAAGAAAATGGTAGAAATCCTATTACTTTTCGAATAATGCAAGTTGGTGGCAATGAACGTCTAATTGCTGGCACTGAAAATAGAGATAAAGATTTGCTTGGCTCCTTCACCGTTGAGTTAATAGACGCCGACTCAAGGCCCTATTCATCTTTTACCTATCTTGCCGCTCTACAGGATGAAGTCAATAAAAGCCCACTCCTTGAAACTATGAGTTTTAGAAGATGGGGTTCTGGTCCAGGCTCAGACGGTATCTCCATAAATTTAACTGGATCAGACCCAAAAAACTTGAAAGCTGCAGCAGAACAATTGAAAGCATCTTTGTCACCCTATGAAGAAGTATCTGCTTTAGAGGATAATCAAGGGTATGATAAGACAGAGTATATTATGACACTTACAGATCATGGGAAAAAACTTGGTTTCACTATAGATGGTGTAGGCAGGCAACTATCAGACAGATTAAACGGTATTGAGTCTTTAACATTTTTAAGAGGAAATAAAACAGGGAAAATTATTCTTGAACTAGATAAAGAAGACTCAAAGGGTGACTTTATATATAACGCAAAAATTAGAAGTAACAGTGGTAATTACGGAAGCCTTTCCGATATTGTAACAATAAAGGCCCAATATGGATTTTCATCTGTGACCAGAGAAGATGGGCAAAAACTTATAACGGTCACAGGACAACTCTCGGAAGAAGATGCAGAGCAAGCAGAGTTGGTTAAAGATAGGATAGCAAATGAAATTTTGCCTGCGATAGAAGAAAACTTTGGTGTGATTAGTAACCTTACGGGTTTAGCAGAACAGGAACGCAGGTTTTTAGGGGAGGCGCTTATTGCCTTCCTCTTATGTGTTTTAGGCATTTATTTAACTTTAGCGTGGGTGTTTGCAAGTTGGTCTAGGCCAATGGTTATTATGCTGATAATCCCTTTTGGGTTAATTGGAGCTCTCTGGGGTCATTTTGTTTATGGTATAGCTTTATCGATGTTTAGCATTATAGGGCTTATTGGAATGACAGGAATTATTATCAACGATTCAATTGTGTTGATTTCTACTTTCAATGAGTACAAGAAAAGAATGGATAATATAGGGGCTATTATAAAAGCCACATGTGATAGATTAAGACCAATACTTTTGACAACACTAACGACAGTCTTTGGATTAGCACCTTTACTTTTCGAACAATCGAGGGATGCTCAGTTTTTAAAGCCAACCGTAATCACTTTAGTTTTTGGGTTAGGTTTTGGGATGTTAATTTTGCTGATAATAGTACCAGTATTCATAGCAGTACAGCATGATTTATATAAGTACTATAAGTCCTTCTCCAGATTTGTCTTTTCTTTGAGACTTAATAGACAGAATGGGTGGAAAAACTTAATTTATTTTCTAATCTTTCTTTTGGGAGTATTGTCTTTTATTACCGCGCAAGTACTATTTTCTTTCGAATATTTCTTTATCTTTTTCACTGCTTTTGTATGCATAGGGTTATTTTATATTTGGTTTGCGTTTATGAAGCGAATACAAGACAGAGTTTTTTCATTCAGAAAGCCAACATTTTAAAAAAAGATTAAGAAGGACACCCAATAGTTCTTTTGGCTATCTTCCCATCCAAATATAAAAGAGAAAAATTATCTATATTTATATCATTTCTTGAAATATTTTCTAATTTAAGTAATGCCTCTACCCTACCAATTTCTGGATAAAATGACTGTGTTTCTATGATCCATGAGCTTCCCTCATAATCTACTAATACGCTACTCACTAATTCATTATTTCTCATAAAATGATTTTCAAAGGTGATTTGGTATTCCTTATCCGTCTTTTTCTTTATTATACATCTATTAGAACTACCAAAATTTGTTGTCATCGTAATTCTGTTTTTTGATTTTAGAAGCTTATCTAGAACCAAATAATTAAGATCACCTTCATCACTTATTTCTAGAGTTTTATTCTGAACAACACAGACACTCTTGCAAATGCCAAAAGAGATATCTAAATGTAAATATATCTTTTTTTGCTCATCTAATTTCTTTAATTCTATTGGTAGCAAAAGGTCATCATCGTATCCAAGATACGTAAAATTTTTAGGTCCTAATTTTTTTGGATATGGCCAAGAAATAGAAAATGAATCTACATTTTTTTCGGTTAATACTCTTATCTTAGGTATGAACCCATTTGGCCCTGGAAACTTCCAATATGTACTCCAACCCTCAGGAAACGTTATGCTTATAGCAACCCTGGTTGAGCCATCTCTAGATAAATTATAATACTCTACATTCGCCTGAGAAAAACTTGGTTTTAGTAAGGTCAAGTTGACGAAAAGAACAGTAACTGCAAAGAGTATTCTTAACAAAATTTTTTTCCTCGAATTGGTAACTTTATTAAGTTTATGCATATTTTTTTTTTCAATCTATAATTAAGAATGATTAATGAAAACTATAAAGGAAAACTGCTGATTTCGTCGCCAGAAATTTCTGATGGTATTTTTGATAAAAGTATAATCCTTATTTGTGAACATGATGCTAATGGTACAATGGGGTTTATTGTAAACAAGCCTTTAACAGATGTCAGCTTAGAGACAATATGGACTAATTTAGGTTATGAGGAAAAAAATATTCACCTAGCTGATGACGATGTGTTGATTGGTGGACCACTTGCGTCAAATGCGATGTTTGTGATCCACTCCTCTGAGTACTTTATAGAAAAAAAAACAGTCAGGGTTAGTGAAAAGATCTCCGTCACAGGCACTAAAGAAATCACTAATGACATCCAAAAAGGCCAAGGGCCTCAGAGGGCACTTTTTTTACTTGGCCATTCTGGTTGGGCACCAGGACAATTAGAGGATGAAATAATGAGGGATAGTTGGTTTGTATCAGAGAAATATGAAAATCTGATTTTTAGCATCAATCATAAAACAAAGTGGGCAGATGCTTTATTTCTTATAGGAATTGATCCTTCTAAATTATCGTTATATGCAGGGTCTTCTTGATTTAGCCTATTTTTCTGAAGCTCGGAGCAATCTATCGTTTATTGCCGCACCAACACCATTAGAAGGTATACTGGCTACTTTTATGGGAGTTCCCCCTCTCGCTTGGCTCAAACGATCTAAAATGTGAAGAAAAGTGAACAGGTTTTTCGCGGCCTCTTCTAGGTTCTCTGACTCGGTCAGTGTTAATCCATCAATTTCTTTTGGATGAGGTCCAAAACTCAAAAATATATCACCTTTGTTAGGTTTATTTTGGTTTAAAATCAATTTAGCATCTGGAGAATAGTGCTTTAATTGCTGCCCGGGACTTTTTACTTGTTTTACCGTTTGGAAGCTAGGGGCTATTACATATCCTAAGCAACTATTTATTTGATCAACCGTAATATTTCCTGGGCGAAGAATACAAGGACTCTGTACTGAACAGTCCACTACTGTGCTCTCAAGCCCTAATTCAGCATCACCTCCATCTATAAGAGCATCAATGCTATTTTCTAATTTAGCAAATACATCTCCTGGACTTGTGCAGGTAAGCTTCCCAGATTTATTCGCTGAAGGCGCAGCTATAGGTTTGTCTAACTCCCCTATCAAATTGCGAGCGATAATGTTACTTGGACATCTTAGAGCTATAGTTTCTAGCTTGGCAGTAGCCAAGTCAACAACATTAGATTTTTTCTTTTTTACTATTATTGTCAAAGGTCCGGGCCAATACGTTCGTGCGAGTTCATCCGCCGATTCGTTGAAAACTCCATATTCCCTTGCCATTTGGTAGCTAGAGACGTGAATGATTAATGGGTTATAAGTAGGCCGTCTTTTTATTTTATATACTTTAGTAACAGCTTCTTGCGAAAAAGCATTTGCACCAAGCCCGTAAACAGTTTCTGTAGGAAACGCAACAACACCATTAACAGTTAAAATTTCTGCTGCCTCTTTGATACCTTTAAAGTTATTTTTAATTATCTTCATTTGGACAATATCACATGTTGATTTGTAGTAGTTTAAATACTAGAGTTCATTTATTAAATCAATTCATTAAAGAGTAATAAAGGATGAGTTATACTGCCCCCATAGATGAAACAAAATTTTGGCTATATGAGATCCTAGACGCAAAAAGGCTGTTCTCTATTTTAAGTTTTCAAGGGTTAAAGAAAGAGGATTTAAACCTTATTCTTAGTGAGGCTGCTAAAATCACATCAGAAAGTATTTATCCTCTTAATCAGAAATCTGACCAAATTCCTGCAAAGCTAGAAAACGGTATATGTCGAACAACGCCAGGCTTTTCAGAAGCGTATGAGCTTTTGGTTCAAGGTGGATGGACTGGCATTTCAGGTAATCAGAAATATGGAGGGATGGGGTTGCCATCTACAGTCACAAGTTGTTTCAACGAATATTTTGGCAGTGCTTGTCTTTCGTTTTCTTTGCTTTTTTTAATGAATCAGGGTCAGATCGATGCCCTGGAAAATCACGCTGATGAGCATATAAAAAATATCTTTTTACCGAAATTAAATTCGGGGGAGTGGACTGGTACTATGAACTTAACAGAACCGCATGCAGGTTCAGATGTAGGTGCATTAACAACAAAAGCAGAGAAAAATAGTGATGGATCTTATGCGGTTAACGGCCAGAAGATATACATAAGCTGGGGCGAACATGATTTATCAAGTAATATATGTCATTTAGTACTTGCAAGATTACCTAACTCTCCAAAAGGATCGAAGGGCGTTTCCCTCTTTATTGTGCCAAAGTATATTCAAAATGAAGATGGTGCTTGGCTTTTAGAAAATAATGTTAAAGCGATATCGCTTGAAAAGAAAATGGGTATGCACGGATCCCCAACAGCCGTAATTGAATATAATCAATCACAAGGTTGGTTGGTTGGGGAAGAAAATCAAGGTCTGCTCGCAATGTTTACGATGATGAATAATGCTAGACTGGGAGTTGGTATCGAAGGATTGTCACAGTGTGAACTAGCAACTCAAAAGGCTCTAGAATTTGCAAGAAACCGAAAACAGGGTCAGGCAAAAATTGATAATAGTAAGGGTGTTATTCTGGATCATCCAGATGTGAGAAGAATGCTTATAACAATGAAATCGCTAACAGCAGCCGTCAGGGCTTTATGTCTTGACGCTGCACTTTCTCTGGATCTTTCTAAGTCAAATGATAAACAACTTGCGAGCAAAGAGAATGCAAGGGCCTCATTTTTAATTCCAATAGCTAAAGCATTCTCTACAGATATTGGATGTCGAGTGGCTGATATTGGCATACAGGTGCACGGAGGAATGGGTTACGTGGAAGAAACAGGCGTAGCACAGGTTTTTCGTGATGTCAGAGTAACTGCTATTTATGAAGGGACCAATGGCATCCAAGCTATTGATCTTATTGGAAGAAAATTGGCTGATAGCGGAAAAGCTGCCGATGGACTAATTGATGAAATGAAAATGACAATTAGCAATTGTAGTAATCATGAAGATCAACAAATAAGGGACATGGGAAATAGATTATCTAAATCCTTGGTATATTTGGAGAGCACCTTAAATTGGATGCTAAAACAAGAAGATTTTAATAATAGACTTGCAGGTGCAACTCCGTTTTTACAGGCTTTTGGAATGATTTTAGGTGCAAATTATTTAGTTAAGGCAGCGATGAAAACTGACGCATTGGATAGAAAATCACTAGCTCAATTTTATTGTGTAAATATTCTTCCAGAAATGGAAGCCTATGGAGTTATAAGTCAAAGTGGACAGAAATCGCTTTATAATTTTACAGACAATTTTTTTGGGTTTTCTCAGTAATGAAAAAGATAGAGTTTGTATTTCAGGAAAGTCCTGAAGCTGGGAAACTATATGAGATTACTGAAGGTGTATATTGGTTTCCAATGCCTCTGCCTATGATGGGACCTGACTATGTGAACTGCTACATTTTAGATGACGGGCAAGAAATAGCATTGGTTGACACAGGTGCAAACATTGGAGATTCTAAAAACATATGGGAAAATACTCTTAAAAAAAATTTTCCTAACAAAAAGATAAGTAATGTATATGTAACACACCATCATCCCGACCATATTGGTTTGGCTGGGTGGCTATGCAAGAAGTACAATACTGAAATGATTTGCTCTCGTACTGCCTATTTGATGGCTAAAATGCTTTCCCTCGATGTACATGAAAAGGTTAGTGCGAGTACAGAGCTTTTTTGGAAGCAGGCAGGTATGTCTCAACAAATGGTTGAAGAAAAACTTAGAGCTAGACCTTTTAATTTTGGAGATGGTGTTTCACCGCTAGATAAAGGTTTCATAAGAATTATTGAGAATGAAATAATTACTATAAATGGACTCGACTGGACAGTAAGTATGGGAAATGGGCACGCTCCTGAGCATGCAACTTTTTGGTCAAAAGAGTTAAATTTGGTTCTTGCTGGTGATCAGGTTTTACCTGGAATTTCATCTAACTTGGGTGTTTATCCTACAGAACCGAATGCAGATACCGTAGGTGATTGGATAAACAGCTGTAAGAAATTTCTTGAGCTAGCTAGCGATAAGCACGTAGTATTACCTGGTCACGGCAGACCATTTTCTGGACTACCTCGAAGACTTGTGCAGTTAATTGAAAACCATGAAGCTGCTCTTAAAAGGATAAAGGAAACCTTAGAAGGTGAACCAAAAACTGCTGTGGAGCTATTCAAGACAATATTTAAAAGGGATATTAATAAGAGAGAATATATGCTAGCATTACACGAAGCAGTCGGACATGTTAACCATCTCCATAAAACTGGGTTAGTTAATAGACATGTTAGGCAGGACGGCGCATTTATTTTTGAATTGATAAGGTAACCAGGAGTGCTACAAATGAATTACAAAAAAGGTGAGATGGATATAGAAGAGCAAAAGAAAATTTACTCTGGTTTCATAAAGTTTTTATTCGCTATAGTGGCGTTTTCAACATTTTCTTTGATTTTTTTAGCACTTTTTAATTCATAGTAGATCTTTGTTTACAGAAGGCCTTCTCTTATCATTTTTTTTCTAGCTAGCTTTCTTGCCCTTCTGACAGCTTCGGCCTTCTCTCTAGCTTTTTTTACGGACGGTTTTTCAAAATGCTGTTTGAGCTTCATTTCCCTGAAAACACCCTCTCGTTGTAGTTTTTTTTTCAGAGCTCTCAAGGCTTGCTCAATATTATTATCTCTAACGTTTACTTGCACGCACAAATCCTTATAAGTTATGAAAAAGACATTTATCAAGACACTTAATGTTTGTCTACAAAAATATGACTAAATAGGGAAAAACTACACATGAAAGCAGTGATTATTAATAAGTTTGGTGCTTTGGAGGGCTCAATTATAAAAACGGGCTTAGATATTCCGAGACCCGCTAGAAATGACGTTTTAATTAAAGTTAAGGCTGCAGGAGTAAATCGTCCTGATATTTTGCAAAGACAGGGATTATATAAAATACCAAGTGACGCTAGCCCAATCATGGGATTGGAGGTCGCAGGAGAAATAGTAAAAGTCGGTATGGATGTAACAAAAAGAAAGCAAGGAGAATATGTTTGTGCATTAGTTCCTGGAGGTGGCTATGCTGAATATGTAGTAACAAATGAATCACACTGTCTTCCGGTTCCAGAAGGTTTATCTATGGAAGAAGCAGCTGGCTTGTGTGAGTGTCTTTTTACTGTTTGGATTAATATGGTAAAGTTAGGTCAATTGAAAGAAAATGAAACATTTCTTGTGCATGGCGGCTCTAGCGGCATTGGAATGTTTGCAATTCAACTCGCAAAGCAACTAGGTGCGACGGTTCTGACAACAGTAAAAAACCAGAAAAAATCAGATTTTTGCTATTCGTTAGGGGCTGATAAAGTAGTGAAATATGATACAGAAGACTTCCACAATGTTTTCAAAAGCAAAAAATGGAAATTGGGTATAGATTTAATCTTAGATATGATTGGAGGTGATTATTTTGAAAAAAATGTCGACCTTTTAAGTGATGAAGGAAGACTTGTAAGTATTGCATTTCTAAAAGGCAATTCTGTTAATCTAGACTTGAGTAAATTAATGTTGAAGAGAATTAATTTAACCGGTTCAACTCTACGACCTAGAACTGTTGCATTTAAAAGCAAAATTGCCAGTGAATTGCTGGAGACCGTTTGGCCCTTATTGAATAGCCAAAAAGTAAGAATTCATATAGATTCTGTCTTCCCTTTAGAAAAATTCAAAGATGCTCATATTCAGATGGAAAATGGAAATCATTTAGGTAAGATTATTTTAAGTCTTGATTAATATAGCTTTTTTTGTATAAAGCAGTGTGAGATCAGTGCTAGAAACCAATTTAATTGTTAGCGAGGAATAGATGGAATATCCACTAATGAGGAAAGCCACAGCAGTTTGGCTTTTAGACAACACAACCCTTACTTTTAGGCAAATAGCAAGTTTTTGTGGGCTTCATGAGTTAGAGGTCAGCGGAATTGCAGATGGTGAAGTCGCAGGTGGAATTCGTGGGATTGACCCAATTATTAATAGTCAACTTACAGCAGAGGAGATAAAAAAGTGTGAAGCTAATCAAGAATTGGATCTTCAGCTCTACAAAAACCCGGCTGCAGTGGGCGAGAAAAAATCCAGGGGCCCAAAATACACTCCTCTTTCTAAAAGACAAGATAAGCCAGCAGCTATAGCTTGGCTGTTAAAGTTTCATCCGGAAATAACTGATGGACAAATATCCAAGTTAATTGGTACCACAAAAAATACTATAAAGGCTATAAGAGAAAGAACGCACTGGAATATAAACAACCTCACGCCAACCGATCCCGTGATATTAGGACTTTGCAAGCAAACTGAGCTTCAAAAAATATTAGACAAGATACCGAAAGAAAGCTCCAAAGAACCACAAGTTAGTATGGGCTCTGAAACAGAAATAGGTGTTATGGAACCTTCCAAGTCTCTGTTTAATGACAATTTTGATAAACAGCATTAAATAAAACAGAGTTATAGTTTTTAATATGCAGCCTTTTCTAGTTTGTTTAAAATAGATCTTCCCCCGTCAATAGTAATTACTTGTCCTGTGAGGAAGCTGGCACTCTCGGATGACAAAAATAGAGCAAGATCTGCCACCTCATCTGGCTCTGCAATATACCCCAGTGGAGTTGCATCAATTATCGAATCTTGTAGTTCGGGATTGCTGTGAAGATTTAACCGTAAGCTTGAGCTCATAATACTACCAAGAGATATAGCATTAACTCTAATACCGTCTTTCGCCAGAGAAACCGCAAGTGACCTTGTCATTTGGTTAAGAGCTGCACAAGTTACAGAGTATGGCATCATTTCGGGTATTGTTTGATTAGCAGCTATAGACGTTAAATTTATTATTGAACCAACAATTTCGCCGTTTTTTCTGTTTTTAGTTTGCTTAATTACTGATTTTGCGAAAAATTGACTTACGTTCAAGGTTGCAATTAGATTTTGTGAAAGAGACTTTTCGAGAGCTCCTTCTTTCTCATCTAACGGGTTTGAAGGGATAATTATTCTATTAGCATTTACTAATATATCGACGCTCTCAAATTTATTTAATGTTGTAGCAATTAGATTATTGACAGATAGTTTATCCTGCATGTTTCCATAAAAAGAATGGGCGCTGCCGTTATCCGAGGAGATCCCCGAGATCAAGCTTTCTATGTCAAATTTAGCATAATCGGAGAATACAACATTTGCTCCAGCTAGGAGAAACTTTCTACCGATTTCCATTCCAATGCCATGTGATGCTCCAGTTACAATGGCGGTTTTATTCTTTAGGTTATTTATCATACTCACGCCTCTTGATTTTTGGTTTTAGTAACTGACAAACAAAATAATGGTTATCTTTGTACAAAATCTTGATATTATCGAAGTGATCTTTTAGTTCGCTCTCCAAATATATGCCCGAAACGAAAACCATCCAAACACTTCCTCGACGATTTATTAATCTAGAGCTGTAAAAAATGAAGGATCTTAGTAAATCTATATCTTTCGTATGCCCAGAGTGAAAAGGAGGATTGCAAATTACGTGATTGAAGCGTAGTTTTAAGTTTCTAATGTTTTCTAGACTAGCCCATCTAAACGTTGCTCTCTTATCGTCTATATTTTTTTTTGATGCAAGATATGCAGAATGGTTACTTTCAAACAATGTAACTCTCGTGATTTTATCATTTAATCTGAGCGCTTCCTTACTCAAATATCCCCATCCAGCCCCGAGGTCAGCAACTTCTCCAAATAGTTTAGAGCTAAATACCGAGGTAAGTTTTTTGGATCCTTTATCTACTTCTTTTGGAGAAAACATATCACACCGGGTATAATAGCCATCTCTGTTTATGCAGAAATCTCGATATTTTTTCCAGCGGCCAAATGATGGTGTTGTTTTTTTGTAGAGAACTATTCTACCTTTTTTTTTGATCACTGTTTTCTCTGCAGGCCAGTGGTTAGAGATATTTTTGACAAAACTTTTGACGCCTATCTGATTATCACCATTTATAACAATCTTTCCTCCATCTGTAATATACTCTTCAGCTAGGGCCATGAGCCCCAAATTGGTCTCCCTACTTTTTGTCAATTCTAGAATAATAATATCGTAAGAACGATTTAAAATAGTGGATATAATGAAACCTAAAGTTTTGGCTTCTTTCAGAGAGTCTTTTGCATTTGAGATGAAGTGACACAAATGCTTATTTTTCAAACAACCAAAGTTTAGTGGTTTATCGGATCCTATGATCGCTAATTTTTGATCAGAATATAATGATGCTACCTCGCTCCAAAATGTTTCAAACCTCTGGGCTGCCAGACTCTGCAATCTATTCCTTCTCCATGGTACATTGTAGAGGATGTTGATTTTTCCTAGAATAATCCATAACCTGGGTGACTTTGGTTTCAGCTATATCATGAGAATACACGCCAACAACTGCTATACCCTTTTTATGTACTGTGAGCATTATTTTGATAGCTCTTTCATGTCCAATAGAAAAAAATTTTTCTAACACGTGTACTACAAATTCCATGGGGGTGAAGTCATCGTTTAAGAGCAAAACTTTGTACAATGGAGGCTTTTTTAGCTTGCTGCGTTTTTTTACGAGTACAGACGTATCTGACAAATCGTTATTTGTATCGTCATCTTTATTAGCCATTTCTTCTTTCCGCTCTTGAATTCACTTTTTTCCTTAAATCAGTCTAAGTATATTAAAAAGTAAAGAAAAGTAATAACTAACATTTTCTTATGGAAATTATTATAGTTTACTTTTTAAAAAAAATGTTGACCTTTATTTATAGTATATAGGATTTGAGTATGACTTTGGTATCTTATAAAACATATCTTTGAATAATAAATAAATGAAAAGAAACGCATTGTACATTTACTGCCGATTAATAACGCCTTTTACTTTATCTCTCCTATTAATTTGTATCTATTCATCAGATCTAACAGCAAAAACCTATGCGTACATAATCGCAGACGCTAGGGATGGAAAGATTTTAAAAAGTCACAACCCAAGCCAAATAATTCATCCTGCCTCTCTTACAAAAATGATGACCCTATATCTGGCTTTTGATTCAATACGTTACGGTCAACTAAATTTGGACCAAAAGGTTATTATAAGTAAAAACGCCGCATCGGAGCCACCATCGAAATTTTGGTATAAACCAGGTCAGAGAGTATCAATCAGGTATTTAATTAGAGCATCTGCTATCAGATCGGCCAATGATGCTGCGACAGCACTAGGTGAGGCCGTATCAGGCACTGAAACAAAATTTATAAACGATATGAATATAGCAGCAAAAAAAATGGGTATGAATTCCACTAAGTTTAAGAACGCTCATGGTCTTACACAGATAGGCCACTATTCGACGGCCAAGGATATGCTACTATTGGCTCGTAGACTAATGTTGGATTATCCTGAATACTTCAATATTTTTAGTAGATTGGAAACTTTTGCTTCAGGAAAAAAAATAAGGAATACAAACTATAAGTTTCTCAAGCAATATAAGGGGGCCTCTGGTATAAAAACTGGTTATACAAGCGCCGCAGGACATAATTTGGCAGCCTCTGCTAAACGAGGTGACAAACAACTTATAGGGATTGTAGTTGGTACAAGCTCTTCTTCTGAAAGAGCAAAAAAAATGGTGAGACTTTTTGATGATGCTTTCAAAATTATACCAACAAGAAAAAATATAAGTAAGTTGAAACCATTAAATCTGGCAAAAGATATCTCAGATAGTCGGATAGTTGCGGTTACCACTCCGCTGTTGAAACCAGAATCACTTGAGTCTTTGTTAAAAGACCAAAGACAGGGTAATTTAAAAGATCGACAAAAAAAGCCAAATCGAATTTCAAGTGAAAGTGTCAAAATAAATAATGTCAATGTACAGATTGGAATGTACAAAAATATTTCGTCAGCAGAGAAAGACATGCCAAATATTCTCTTATTAAACATTGATTTACTTTCTGATATTGAAAATGGATCTATAAAAATAAGTAAAAATAAAGATAAAAAATATTCTATTTTTGTGAATCAAATTACATATGCATTAGCTGAAAATCTGTGTGTAAGAACAAGATCCCAAGAGACTGCCTGTAGTATCTTAACGAACTAGTCGCTAGTAACACCTAAGCTAGCTAGTAGCATCCTCACTTCTTGTCGGGCGGATACATGGCTCAACGTAGGTTGCCAGTCCTCCATTTTTTCGAGATCTAGCAAAGTCAATCCAGATAAAAATAATTCTTTAAAGATAACTCGTTCTGAAAACCCTGTACTTAATCTAAATCCAATTCTCTTTGAGAGATTTTTAAGAGAGTTCCCAACCTGGTATTTATTTTTACTAAAAACATGTGATATCCTGTTCCTCAATATGACCCAATCGATAGGCGGATGTTTTGCAGATGCTCTCAGTTGTCTACATTCCCAAACCATTTCTGAATAAATCGAAGGTCCAACCACTTTTCCTGTTGAAACCTCGATCTTTGCTAAAAGATCGAAGTCGATCAAACTATCATTCATTGGTGTTACTAGCGTATCAGCTACGGTATGAGCCATCTTCACGTAATTTGACGTGCCTCCAGGACAATCAATTACCAAAAAGTCGCATGTTTCTTCTAAAGTCGTTAAAGCTTCTGCAAAGCGCTTCTCTTCCTCTGAATTAGACTCAGCTTTACTATCTTTATTAGAGTTATCGATTCTGTAATGAGTTGGGCTTGGTAAATTGGACTTTTGTTTCTTACGAAAATCGGTTCTATTTTCTAAGAACCTAGACATACTTTGCTGTCTAACATCTAAATCTATTATTCCTACACTTTTATTTTTATAACAGAGTGCTATAGCCACATGGATAGCAGTTGTGGATTTCCCAGACCCCCCTTTTTCATTACCAAAAACGATAATTTTTGCCATTTTCTGTGCCAGGATCTATAGATATTTATTTATCTTAGATATTAAATTGACTTAAGTTAAAGTTTAAAGCCCTCATACTTTTTCTTGAATTTTGAAACTCTACCTCCTGTATCAAGAAGTTTTTGTGAACCACCTGTCCATGCTGGATGAGTTAAAGGATCTATTTCAAGGTTCAGGGTTTCATCTGTTTTACCATATGTAGATTTAGTCTTATATATTGTTCCATCAGTCATTTTTACGCTTATAAAATGGTAATCAGGGTGTATATCTTTTTTCATCTTTCTAGTCCTTTGTTTTAGCTGAGGTGCTAACTTCGGTTCTGTAGTTGGGTTTCTCAGCTATTCTCGCAGACTTCCCTCGTAGCCCTCTCAGATAATATAGTTTTGATCTTCTAACTCTACCTCTTCGCACGACACTAATTGATTCAATGTTTGTTGAGTAAAGAGGAAAAACTCGTTCAACTCCTTCCCCAAATGATATTTTTCTAACAGTGAATGATGCAGCTAGTGTAGATCCGCCTTTCCTAGCAATTACCACTCCTTCGTAGTTTTGTATTCTGGTTCGTTCGCCTTCGGTTATTTTGTAGCCGACCTTTACTGTATCACCAGCGGCAAAATCAGGTATGACTTTGCCAATTTTTTCTATTTGTTCGCCTTCAATTTTCTCAATGATATGCATTTTTAGACCATCAAAATTTCTTTAACTCTTTTCTTTTAATCAATTTTTTTTTTTTTTCAACGTATTTAATGAACAAATCAGGTCTATTTTTTTTTGTAATTTGTTCAGATGTCTTATTTTTCCATTTCAATATTTTTTGGTGATCACCAGTTTGAAGAATTTCGGGTACTTTCATCCCGTTCCAATCTATTGGTTTCGTAAACTGTGGTGCTTCAAGTAAATCATCTGTGAAACTTTCTGAAATAATAGATTCGGAATTGCCCAAGGTACCGGGAAGCAATCTTACTACCGTATCTAATAGAACCATAGCTCCGAGCTCACCTCCTGTTAAAATAAAATCTCCAATAGATATTTCTTTCATATTATGTTTATCAACAACTCTTTGATCAATGCCTTCAAATCTACCACAAACAACTATTATCTCATTATATTGCAGCATATCCTTTGCAATATTTTGATTTAAAGGAATACCCTTTGGGCTCATGCAAATTATAAGTTTATTTTTACCACTGATTGAACTATTTGCTTTTACTATGGCTTCATCGATAACATCTGGCATTAAAATCATTCCAGGTCCACCCGATATGGGTTTATCATCCACTTTTTTGTGCTTGCCTTTTCCAAACTGTTTCAAATCAACGATTTCCAAGGACCAAATATTTTTGTCCAATGCCCTCCCTGTCACTGAAGCTGACAGTGGACCAGGAAAAAGCTCCGGGTAAAGAGTTATAACCTTAACAATTAGTTGATTTTTATACATTTTCTATTCAATTGATTTGAGCTCAGGTAAGTAAGCCCTTTATAGGTGTGAGTATAATCGTTCTATGCACCAAGTCTATTCTACCTACATTATCTCTATCGAAAGGGATGTATATTGTTGCTTCTCTATCGTCAAGTGAAACTTCTAGCACATCTCCACTACCAAAATTAAAAACATCGCATACGAAACCTTTTTGTAAACTGCCATCAATTTTTATTTGAAGCCCTTTAAGGTCTTCATAATAAAACTCGTCAGTCATTAAAGTAGGAAGGAATTTTTTTTCAAGAAAAATAAGCTGACCCTTCAGGCCTTCTGCTTGTTCTTTAGTTTTAGCTTCAGCAATTGTTGCTATCCATTTTGATTTTTTCGAATGCTTTAAAAAATTGATTTTGGTCTCAATTAGAGAATGACCCACAAAAAAAATCTTTTGGGTTTGCAGAAACTTTATGTTCTCTAAATAAACATCTACCTTTATTTGGCCCCTCAAACCATAAGAGTTAAGTACTTTGCCGACAGTAATAAAGTTATCCAAATTGTGCTCGGTCAGATCTAAATACCAATCTAATTATCAAAAGATTGAAAGGCACAAAGAGGGTTAGGTAAAAGTTGATTTTCCATTAAAGCATACAAATGTTTCCTATCAAACATTCTTTGTTATTTTGGTTCCTCGGCAGGAGCTTCCTCAGTTTTTGGTTCCTCGGCAGGAGCTTCCTTAGCGTCCTTTTTAGGTTTTGCCTTGATAGGATTATTTCGTATTTTTTTTGGAACTACTTCTAAATTTTCCAATAATCGGCTGATCCTATCAGTTGTTTGTGCTCCCTTGGATAACCATTCCTTAATTCTATCTAGGTCTAAATTTACTCTATTATTATCGTCTTTCTTCAGGAGGGGATTATAAGTACCTAACTTTTCTTTAAACCTTCCATCTCTAGGCATTCTACTGTCAGCGGCAACGACACGGTAAAATGGTCTTTTTTTTGAACCGGCCCTAGCTAGTCGTATTTTTATGCTCATCAATTATCCTCCTATTTCTTTCTTTATTTTCTCGTGTTTTTTCTTCGATTCTGTTGTAATCAGTTTCATTAGATTCTCTATGAATTCTTTGTCGAGATCACTATTTCCTATAAGCTTTTCAAGTGTTTTCACCTGCGTTTTTTCCCTTTTTTCATCATGCGGCTCAATGTTGTGTTCAGCTTTTATTAATCCTATTCTCTTTGTAATCGAAAATCTCTCTATTAGAGCTTTTACTATCGTTGCATCGAGCCTATCGATAGTACTTCTCTCATTTTTTAACAATAAATCAACATTAATTTTGTTTTTTTTCATTTGATTATTTTTTGAAGTTTAGTCCAGACAGATTTGTTGGAAGTTTTGATCCTAATTGCTTTTGTAGTAATTGGGCATCGGGCAAAGAAGGTGTTATACTGTCACTCTTGCCTGACATCTGCTGCATGAAGCTTTTCAACATTCCTTTGCCTCCCATTTTTCCCATTCTTTTCATCATATCTGACATCTGCCTATGCATCTTAATTAATTTATTTAATTCAGCCACCTCAAGCCCTGCACCAAAAGATATTCTCTTCTTTCTACTCGCTTGGAGCATATTAGGGAACAATCGTTCTTTTCTAGTCATCGACTGAATAAGGGCGATTTGCCTTTTTATCAAGGAGTCATCAAGAGATTTATCATCTATATTCTTCGTAAGCTTTCCCATTCCAGGCATCATCCCCATCAAGCTCTTAAGTCCACCCATTTTCTGCATTTGCTCTAACTGGTTTTTCAAATCATTCATATTGAACAACCCTTTTTGGAATCGGCGCATTGATCGCTCTGCTTTTTCGGCTTCCAACGTTTCAGAGGCCTTTTCAACCAATGAAACTATGTCACCCATTCCTAGAATTCTTCTGGCAATACGATCAGGATGAAATTCTTCTAATGCGTCGACTTTCTCACCGGTACCTATAAATTTAATCGATTTTCCTATCGTTGAAACCATTGAGAGGGCTGCTCCCCCTCTTCCATCACCATCCATTCTAGTCAAGACAACCCCTGAAATATCTAGTCGATGGTTAAAAGCGCTAGCCACATTGACGGCCTCCTGACCAGTCAATCCATCAGCTATTAGCAGCGTCTCATTAGGATTACTTAAATCTTTAATCTTTTCGATTTCTGACATTAGCTCATCGTCTATTTGCATTCTTCCAGCGGAATCAAGGATAATGACATCATATCCTCCTAACGATGCTTGCTGAACCGCTCTAGATGTAATTTGCTCAGGAGACTGATTCTTTACTATTGGCAGAGTGTCTATGGAGTTACTTTTACCCAATATCTCTAGCTGCTCCATAGCTGCGGGGCGTCTGGTGTCTAAACTAGCCATTAAAACTTTTTTCTTTTCTCTGTTTTGTAACCTTAAAGCTAGTTTTGCTGAGGTTGTAGTTTTTCCTGAGCCTTGTAATCCTACCATTAATATTGTTGCAGGCGGATTATCAATTTTTAGAGCATTGGATGTCTCGCTAGGACCCTCTAATACCTTTATTAATTCGTCATGCACGATTTTAATGACTTGTTGACCAGGAGTAACCGATTTAGTGACAGCTTGCCCTCTTGCTTTTTCTCCAACTGATTTTATGAATCTTTTAGTTATCTCCAAAGTCACATCGGCTTCTAACAAAGCCATCCTGACTTCGCGCAATGCAGTTGATATCTCATCCTCTCTGAGTACCCCTTGCTTAGTAAGCTTTTCTAGGGCGTTGGAGAACCCTTGTGATAAAGTTTCAAACATTAATACCTACTTATTGGTTGACTAAGTAATTAACAGTAATTAGCGTTTCGATACAATAAAATAAATGTTAATAAAAGAAAACCCTTGTTTGTCAGTAAAATGTGATTGGCTAACTTGGTTTCACTAGGACGAATATGACTAAAACCGTACTAGCATTCTATAAGTTTGTGAATTTACAGAATCCGCAGGAAGAAAAGGAAAAACTAACATCCTTCCTCAAAGAGCACTCAACTGTCGGGACAATAATACTCGGTAATGAGGGTATTAACGGAATGTGTTCTTTAGATAAAGATAAGTCTGAAAAGGTGAAGAGCTTTCTATGTCAGAATTTCAAGTTAGCGGAACCTGAGTTCAAAGAAAATATTGCAGACTCAAATGTTTTCAAGAAATTGAGCGTTAAAGTAAAAAAGGAAATTGTCACGTTGGGGCTTCCTGAAATTGACCCTGCAGCGATTGTGGGAACCTACATCGAACCAGAAAAGTGGGATGCTTTCATTTCTGAAAAAGAAGTCATCACTATCGACACTAGAAATGACTTTGAGGTCAAATTAGGTACATTTGAGGGAAGTGTAAATCCTAAGACAATCAGTTTTCATCAGTTTTCAAGATGGTGGAAAGATAAAAGTAAAGCCCTCAAAAATAAAAAAATAGCAATGTTTTGTACTGGTGGAATAAGGTGTGAAAAGGCAACTAGTTTTCTAAAAGCTGAAGGAGTAGAGGAAGTTTATCATTTAAAGGGCGGTATATTGAATTATTTCGACAAAGTTGGAAATTTGCCTACATCAAAATGGAAAGGTGATTGCTTCGTTTTTGACCAACGGGTGACTGTTAATACTCATCTTGAACCAGGTGACTATGAGTTATGTCACGCATGTAGAAGTCCTTTGAGATTGATTGATAAGAACCATGAGCATTATGAGAAAGGGATTTCTTGCCACAAGTGTTTTGGTACTAAAACAGATAAAAAGATTTCATCTCTGAGAGAACGAAAAAAGCAAATTGAGCTACTTAAAGATAGAAGAAGTAAAAATGAATGATGAGCAATCACTTCTAAATATTTATAATAAGATGATCTCAAGCAATGAAATTGAGAAAAATAAATCGCAAGAAAAACTTGTATCTGATCTTGAAGCATTGAAAAAGGAATTGGAGAACAGTATTGAGCTGAAACAGACAACAACTAGGAAAATGTTTTCAAAGTTTTTTTCGACTAAGTCTACTGAGGAAAAAGCGGGTGTGTATATTTATGGGGGTGTTGGCATAGGAAAATCAATGCTGATGGATCTTTTTTTCAACCACTTGGACATAAAGGGAAAGAAGAGAATACATTTTCATGAATTTATGAAGCGACTGCATCAACTCATAAAAATTGCTAGAGAAAACAATATAAGAGATCCAATAAAATCGGTAGCTTCAGAGTACATAAAAGACATTCAAGTACTTTGTTTAGATGAAATGCAGATAACTGATGTAGCAGATGCAATGATAGTAGGAAGGGTCTTCGAGGAATTCCTAAGAAAGAAATTAATCATCATAACAACATCGAATAGACATCCTAATGATCTTTATAAAGATGGTTTAAATAGAAAGTTATTTTTGCCCTTTATTGATATCATAGTATCGAGCTTGAATGTAGTAAAATTATCGGCGGATGTTGACTATAGAAAGATAAAAATTGCTGGTAAGAAGAAATATTTTTTAAGCACTTCATCTCAAGAAACAAGCCAATTCGCTGACCTTATATCACAATTTAATCTTTATCGAGGCGCCGGGATAACGATACAAATGAACAGCCGTGAATTCAGAATGGAAAGGTTCGAGAGCGGTGTGGGCTTGTTGACATTCAACGAAGTTTGTTCGATTCCTCTGAGTGCTATAGATTATTTAGAAATAGTAAGCCATCTCAGATTATTGTTTTTGGATGAAATTCCAGACTTATCGAATGGTGGAGATGATAGCGCAAAAAGATTTATTAATCTAATCGACAGTGTTTATGATAAAGAAGTAGAAATTCTTTGTAGAGCTGAGGTGCCTCCAGAGAAATTATATACTGATGGAAAAAATAGTTTTGAATTTCAAAGGACCGTTTCTAGGCTTTTTGAAATGCAATCTAACAATTGGCCCAAAAGAGAGAAAACTTGTTAAAGCGAAAAGGTGATCGATCCATTATATGGAGTTGCTGATACTAACTTTACCCGAACTTCATCTCCAGTAGATAGCCCCTTATCTCTCGTTTTATTTTTTTCGTACTTAAATGAAGATCTTTTTTTTTGTTGCTTGAAATCTAAATATTTTTTTAATAATACACCTTCAATTGGGAATTTTTTTAGTTTAATAAAAATACAGAATCTGGAGGCACCTGAAACTATACCATCGAAGTAATCATCAATGTGGTTAGACATGAATAGGGCTGAATAGCGATCTAAACTCTCTCGCTCGGCTCCAACCGATTTTTTTTCAGATTCGTTAATGATTTGGCAAATTGCCTTATGATCCTCCATAAAATCTAAATCATCCATTTCCCATTTTAGAGCGAAAGCCAATGAGCGGTGTACGGTAAGATCTGCATATCTTCTTATTGGAGATGTAAAATGGCAATATAACGGCAGGTTAAGTCCAAAATGGCCAGTTTCTACATCAGAGTATTTTGCTTTTGGTAATATCCTCAACACAGCGTTGCTTAACAACTTTTTTTTCTCGTGATATTTGCAGTGTTTTAATAACTCATTGAATGAATTCGAAGTCACTTGTTTTTCTCTAATTGTTGCAAAATCATTTAAACTCATAAAAATGTTTAAGTCTTTTAAAGCATGTTTGTCAGGCGTTTCATGGTATCGAGAAAGGTATTTTGTAATGGATTTACTAAGGGCTTGTGACACGCAGAGGTTTGCAAGTATCATCATCATTTCAATAAGTTCGTTGCTTCTTAGACTGTTCTTTTCAAAAACGTTTGTGGGGTAACCCTCAGAAGAAATTGAAACTTTTTTCTCAGCCAAATTTAAATTTAAGCGATTTTTTAAATGTGGCGATTGCTTTAGAATATTTAATGCTCTCTTATATCCACTGTATTTTTTTTTTGTTTCGCAATCTGATAAATAGGCTTCAAAATTTTCATACGAGTAATTTTTTTTTACAGTAATGATGCCTCTGATAAATTCATGCTTTATTTTGCAACCTTTATGATCTAGGTGCATTTTGACTACTACTGCTTTCTTCGGTGAGTTTTCCTTTAACGAACAGAGACTATTACTCAAATCTTCTGGGAGCATGGGGATAACTTTATCGGGAAAATATGTTGAGTTTCCTCTTTTCAAAGCCTCTCTATCAATAATAGAGTTCGGTTTGACAAAAAATGACACATCTGCAATGCCAACATATAAAACTATGCCTCCTGGATTATTCTTTGAATTATCTGCCTCTATACAAATAGCATCATCTAAATCCTTCGCATCATCTGGGTCTATAGTAATAAAGGGTTTGGATATTTGATGTTCATTTTTGGAAATTCTATAATTTTCAAACATTTTTTTTGCTTCATTAAGTATTTTTCTAGGAAAATACTGTCTCAGGTTCCATTCGATCGCTGCTATTTTTGAAAAGCTACTTGGACAATTAATAGAGCCAAAAATATGAAAATCGTGTATTTTAAATTTCTTGGGATATTTTGAAGGGCTCGCTATCGCAAAATATCCAAATTTTTGGTCTAAATTTTCTCCCATTTTTAGTGGAAGTACACTAAGTGGTTTATCCCCTTTATTTGAAAATAAACCTAATTTCGCGCCCGTTTGATCATGAAAATACACAGCGAATATATAGTTCTTTGGATATTTTATTCTTTTTAAAATTGATACCTCATGACTTTGTTCTTTTGGAAACTTAATCGAAGCCACCACCAGGTCACCAATATTCAGGTTATTTTTGCCTGAAGCGCTGCAAAACAAATCTAGTGTTGAAACACCATTGGAACCACTAAGCGTGATTATTTCGTCATAGCTTATGTTTGTGATTGCAAGGATCTTTCTCGAGTTATGTTCTAAAGGCTTGATAATTATTTTTTTCTTTTTTCATCTATCAAAGCAATACTCTCTTCGAGAGTGACTGTTTGAATCGACTTTTCCTTCGGTATAGTCACATTGATTTTATTCCATTTTATGTAATCACCGTAGCGACCTGACATAATTTTTACTTCCCCGCCTTCTGGATGAGAACCTAACACTTTCAGCTCCCTGCCCGCTCTTCCACCCTTATTATTTTTCTTTTCTGCTGATTCGACTAATAATTCAACAGCTCTGTTCATGCCAATTGAAAAGATTTCTTCAAAATCCTTAATGTTTGCATAAGTTCGTCCGTGTTTAATATATGGACCATAAGGGCCTATAGCAGCAATAACTTCAGACTGATCTTCAGGATGTGACCCTAAGTTTCTAGGTAGCTCTAATAATTGTCTTGCTCTCTCAATTGTAAGCTCTTCGATTGTATAGTGCTTGGGGATTGCAGCTCTTTTTGGTTTTTCTAAGCCATCAAGAGCAATCTCAAGATATGGTCCATAACGTCCATTTTTTATAAATATATCGTTACCATTGCTATCTTGACCTAACGGTCCTTCTTGACCTATTACCTCAGATGAACTCTGATTCAAGCTAGAGTTTAAAGGTCTTGAATACTTGCATTCGGGATATGTTGAACACCCGATAAATGCACCTGTCTTGGACAACTTTATCCCAAGCTCACCATCATTGCATGCGGAACAGCTTTTCTGTATTTTTCCAGTTCCGTCATCGAACAAATAGTCGGCTAATTTTATATTCAAGTTATCCAGAACTTCAGTAATACTAAAGCTCATCGCATATTCCACAGATTGAGATAACTCCTCCCAGAAACCTTTGATTACATCTTTCCAATGCTTTTCACCACTGGAAATATCGTCGAGGTTTTCTTCTAGCTTAGCTGTATAGTTATACTCAATGTATTTGTTAAAATATGCCTCAAGAAAAAAATTTAAAAGTCGACCAGTATCTTCGGGCACAAGCCTGTTTTTCTCTTTTTTTACATAATTTCTTTCTTGTATTTTCGATATAATCGATGCGTATGTAGAAGGCCTTCCTATGCCCTCTTCTTCAAGACGCTTGATCAATGAAGCTTCATTAAATCTTGGCGGTGGTTCAGTGAAGTGTTGTTCTTTATTAATTTGTTCCAGTTTCAACTTAGATTTTTCCCTAATGTCTGGGATCCTTTTTTCATCATCTTCTTTCTTCGTATCTTGAAATATTTTTAGATGCCCTTCGAATGTCACCACCTGTCCCGATAGCCTAAATTGAGCGCTATTGCAGAAGGAAGAGATTAAAACTGTTGTCTGCAACACCTCTGCTGCTCGGGCTTGAGAAGCCAAGGCTCTTTTCCATATCAATGCGTATAAGTCCAATTCAGACTTATTTAAATTTTTTGCGTTTTCGGGTGTTTTAGAAAAATCCGTGGGTCTGATACACTCATGCGCTTCTTGCGCATTCTTTGCTTTATTTTTGAACACTCGTGGTTTTTCAGGCAAATAATGTTCACCTAAAGAATTAGAAATTTGCTTTCTTGCACTAGTTATGCCCTCAGGAGCCATTTCAATTCCATCTGTACGCATATACGTGATCAGCCCAGCCTCATAAAGTTTCTGAGCGGTTGACATCACGTCCCGAGGACTAATTTTTAAATTTGTACTGGCGCTTTGTTGTAATGTGGATGTGGTAAAAGGAGCATAGGGATTTCGATTTCTTTTTTGACTAGTTACAGAAGTTACGTGATATTCTTTCTGCTCGAGCTCACTCGAGGTTATGTTTGTTGTATCAGAGTCCTTGAATGAAAACTTCTCAACTTTTTCATCGTTCAACAGAGCGAGGTTGGCCCGAATTACGTTATTATTTTCGTCTTTAAAATCAGCAGAGATAGTCCAATATTCTTCCGTTTTGAATTTTTCTATTTCAATTTCTCTGTCAACGACGAGTCTTAACGCGGGTGACTGAACCCGACCAGCTGATTTCGCAGCTCCTCTGAGCCTTTGCCAAAGCACTGGAGAAATATTAAAACCCATAAGATAATCCAATGAATTTCTTGCAAGATATGCCTCAACTAAATCTGTGTCTATTTCTCTGGGACTTTCAATAGCGGATAAAATGGCATTTTTTGTAATTGCATTGAATACAACTCTCTCTACAGACATACCTGCTTTAAGTGCTTTTTTATTTTTCAATATTTCAAGAATATGCCATGAAATGGCTTCACCTTCTCTGTCAGGGTCGGTTGCTAATATAAGTTTTGAACTAGACTTCAGTGCTTTAACAATCTCATCTATATGCTTTTTGCTTTTTGTATCGATCTCCCATTTAGGTTGAAAATCATTTTCAACATCAATGGAGCCATTCTTTTTGGGTAAATTTCTAACATGCCCATAGGAAGCAAGAACCTTGTATTGGCTTCCCAAATACTTGTTTATTGTTTTTGCTTTTGCTGGTGACTCTACAATTACGACATTCGTCATGAAAAATCCTAACAGTTTTGTTTTAAATCTTACCCAATATTGATCTTGTCAATCTTTTTTTTTAAAATATTTAATAAACATTAAATTTGTTGCGACGATATAACCGAAAATAAAGTTTGAAATAAAGAGCGAAAATTTTTAGCCTAAAAGACAGTTTTCGATTGGTTTTGTAGTAGATTTTTGCAAAATGTAAGCTATATATATATACGGTCGAATATTTGTAATTTGAAACTATGTTTTAGGGGGTCTTATGAATAGTTTTTTACGACATTTTTTGAATATATTTATGGCTCCGTTGGCCACAGTCTTTTTTACAGCATATGCTTCTGCACTATTGGCTAATGATGGTTTAGACAAAAATTTGCCTGTTATAGGAAAACCAATTCCAAACGGAATAAATTTCCAACCTCCAGTTACAGAGTTAGCTAGAGATATACAGTGGCTAGACAATGTTCTTTTGGTCATTATAACGCTGATATCAATATTTGTAAGCGCGCTTCTTGTTTGGGTTTTTTTCCGATACAATCGAAAGGCTAACCCAACACCATCTTCTACTACCCACAATACTCCAATAGAAATCTTATGGACGATAATTCCAGTATTTATATTGATAGGTATTGGAATTATTTCGTTACCTATTTTGCTCAAACAGCTTAGAATTCCAGATAGTGATGTTGTAATAAAGGCAACTGGAGCCCAGTGGTACTGGTCGTATGACTACCCTCAGCACGATTTTTCATTTGACTCGGTGATGCTTGAGAAAGAGGAACTTGCCGAGTTTGGGTACTCCCAGGATGAATATCTCTTGGCAACCGACAACCCAGTAGTTGTGCCCGTTGATAAAAACATAACAGTTCAAGTGACAGCGTCGGATGTTATTCACGCATGGAAAGTCATGTCGTTTGGTGTTCACCAAGATGGAGTTCCAGGACGTTTAGCTGAACTTTGGTTTAAGCCTGAAAAAGAGGGAGTATATTTTGGGCAATGCTCCGAGTTATGCGGATTGAACCATTCCTACATGCCAATAGTGGTGAAGGTTGTCAGCGAGGAAGAATATAAGGCGTGGCTCAAGAGAGCTTCAGAGAAGTTTGCTAGTATAAGTGGTGATAGGCAAAAATCTATTGCGCTGGCAGAGAAAAATTAATTTTCAAGTGTCGATTAGAAAGGTTGTTGAGTTGAACACATTAGAAAGCATAGATGCAAAAGGAACAGGGTCCTTTAAAGACCTGTATATGCTGTTAAAGCCAAGAGTAATGTGGCTTGCTGTGTTTACAGCAGCGGTAGGCATAATTATAGCTCCTATTCAAAATAACTTGTTTATATCTCTTGTTGTATTGCTTTGCATTTCTATAGGTGCTGGTGCGGCTGGGGTGTTAAACATGTGGTGGGATAAAGAGCTTGACAACATGATGGAGCGAACAAATAGCCGGCCTCTTCCTAATGAAAAAATAAGTTCCGATGACGCATTCGTCTTTGGTTTAAGCCTTTCAATATTTTCTGTTATGTTTTTGGGACTAGTGTCTAATTGGTTAGCTGCTTTTCTTTTAGCATTAACGATATTTTTCTATCTTGTTATCTATTCAATGTTTTTAAAAAAAACTACGCCTCAAAACATTGTGATTGGAGGAGCGGCTGGGGCGATGCCCCCTTTGATAGGGTGGGTAGCAAGTACGGGAACAATCTCTAATGAACCCCTTTTGCTGTTTTTGTTTATATTTCTTTGGACACCACCCCACTTTTGGTCACTCGCAATAATTACTAAAGATGACTACGCTAAAGCAAGTATTCCTATGTACCCAGTTTTATATGGGGTGGGAAAAACCAGAAGATCAATACTTCATTATACGCTTATTTTAATAATTTCCTCGCAAGTTATTTCTTTCTCAGAGATAGGCGGTCCAGTATTATTTTTGTCGAGTAATGTTTTAAATGGAGTCCTACTGTTGTCAGCTGTAAGGCTTGTCAGACTTAATGAAAATAATGGTTATGAGAGAGAAAGAAGATTTTTTAAGTTTACAATTCTTTACCTTTTTTTATATTTTGGTTTCCTAGTGATAAATAGAGGTGTTGAAGCTTTGGAGCCCGCTATGTCGTTAGCTTGGCCAGTTCTATTCTAAAAGATTTGGTGTGAGAAGAGAGTTGAAACAATCAGAGTTAAATAGGGACACAGGCAACACCAAAATAGGGATACTATTATTCGTAGTCGTGGCGCTTATCTTCTCTATAACCATAGTTAAACTAAAGCAAGGTTCGCTAATGCAAGGTTATGACCATATCATTAGACAAAATATGTTAGAAAAAGATGATGAATAAGTCTGTTAAACCAAGACGTACACCATTTTACTTGATTGGACTTGTATGCGTAATGCTTTCCGCCTCGTTCGCAGCGGTGCCTTTTTATGATTGGTTTTGCAAGGTTACGGGGTATGGTGGCACACCCGAAACTTATTCCGAATCGTTCGATGGTACTATCTTAAATAAGACAATTAAAGTTCGATTTGATGCATCAAAGGCTAAAGATATGCGGTGGAACTTCATACCAATGCAAAATGAGGTGGAGGTCAAAATTGGTGAAACAGCACTAGTCTTTTATGAAGCACACAACCCGACTAATGAGACTATCTCTGGTCAAGCTAGCTTCAACGTTTTTCCATTTTCAGCCGGAAACTATTTCAGTAAAATCGACTGCTTTTGTTTTGTCGAACAAACTTTGCAGCCGGGAGAGCGAGTTAAGATGCCGGTAACATTCTACATTGACCCAGAAATTGATGAGAATATTGAAACGAGGAATATAAAATCGCTGACTTTATCATATACTTTTTATAAACTAGAAGATGAGAATAAATCATAAAATAAGATGTGTAAAAGGATAAAAAATGGCTCATGAAAAAAATCACGATTATCATATTTTAAATCCAAGTTTGTGGCCATTTCTAAGTGCTCTTGGGGCTTTCATACTTCTCTTTGGAAGCGTCTTATTCATGCATGGGGGCAGTATTTTAATCGCTGCTTTGGGACTTCTAGTAGTTTTATATTGCATGTTTGCTTGGTGGTCAGACGTAGTCTTTGAAAGCAAGGATGGAGATCATACACCAGTGGTTCAAATAGGTTTAAGATATGGAGTAATTATGTTCATAACATCTGAGGTGATGTTTTTTCTTGCCTGGTTTTGGACCTTTTTTAAACATGCGCTTTACCCGATGGAGGCGGTGGGTGGTGTTTGGCCTCCGACCGGAATTGAGACCTTTGACCCTTGGCACCTTCCCTTAATAAATACATTAATCCTGCTTTGTTCAGGAGCAGCCGCGACGTGGGCCCACCATGCAATAGCACATGAGAACGATAGAAAGGGATTGGAGAATGGCCTGATCCTGGCGATCGGACTTGGTGCCCTGTTCACTGTTTTTCAAATATATGAATATACTCATGCGTCGTTCTCCTTTTCGGGCAATATCTATGGAGCTAGTTTTTTCATGGCGACGGGATTCCACGGATTCCACGTTCTTATAGGTACGATCTTCTTGATTGTTTGCTTGATCAGAGCAAGAAAAGGTCATTTTTCTCCTGAAAAACATATTGGTTTTGAAGCAGCTGCTTGGTATTGGCATTTTGTTGATGTTGTTTGGCTATTTCTTTTTGCTGCGATCTATATTTGGGGAGCGTAAACGGGCTAAAAGTTTACCTATAAATGAATAAAAAGTGGTTTTTTGTTGTCTTCGTAGCAGTACCTGGGTTTCTGGCATTGGTTTCTTTGGGTGTTTGGCAAACTAAGCGACTTGCTTGGAAGGAAACTATTTTGGAAAATATTAATTACAATTTAAGGGCTGAACCGTCATCACTGCCAACTGGGCTAAATAATACAGAACATAACTATAAAATGGTCAAGGTCGAAGGCTCCTTGGAGCCTAGATCGATTTTTATTCTTACTCCGGTCAAAGGATCAGGAGCTGGTTTCAGGGTGATTTCGCCTTTCAAGCAAAAAGATGGTAGTAAAATTCTTATAGATAGGGGGGTTATAAAAGAGAAAGAGAAAAATCGTTTAGAAACTCTGGGACAAAAAAGGTCAGTAATCGGATATTTATTTTGGCCAAACGAGACTGATTATTTCACACCAGAGCCCAATCTTAAACTTAATATATGGTTTTCGCGTGACCTAGAAAAGATGGCGAGCTTTCTTAAAGCTCAACCAATATTGGTAGTAGCAACTGAAAATCGTCTAGACCCAAGTATCAAAATGCAAGACCCGACTGAACAAATATCAAACAATCACCTTCAATATGCAGTTACTTGGTTTTTGATGTCGATTTTATGGTTTGGTATGAGTGCATACTTCATATATAAAATTATAGAAAAAAAGAAAATTGAGTAATGTTGTACTATTCGACTAGGGGATTAGATGTTTCAAAGAACTTTAGTGAAGTTTTACACTCAGGATTAGCTGGAGATGGTGGCCTATTTGTTCCAAAATTCATTCCAAAATTAGATATCGAAGTCTTAAATAAATGGAGAGATCTAAGTTACGAAGAACTCGCTATTGAGATAATATCATTGTTTTCTGGTGATTGCTTTAGTAAGTCAGAGTTAACTGAGATTGTGCATGATTCCTACTCTGGTTTCCAACATGAGCTAAAAAGCCCTTTAATTGAATTAGGAAATAATCACTATTTTCTTGAATTATTTCATGGACCTACCTTTGCTTTTAAAGACTTCGCTATGCAAGTCATAGCAAAAATGTTTGCCAAGACACTTCAAAAGAAAAGTTTAAAAATTAATATTGTAACCGCAACTTCTGGTGATACGGGTTCAGCTGCAGTCGAGGCCTTTAAAGATGTATCAAACGTCAATTTATACGTCCTCTATCCGCATGAAAGAATTTCTAAAATACAAAGAATGCAAATGACTACCTCAAACGCCAAGAATGTTAAAGTATTTGCTGTGCAAGGAACTTTTGATGACTGTCAGTCAATAGTAAAAAAATTATTTGCAGACAAAGCACTTGCCAGTGAAGTGAATTTATCTGGTGTAAATTCAATTAATTGGGCAAGAATTCTGGTTCAAATTATTTACTATTTCTCTGCTTTCTATCAGATAAAAGACCTTCCCAACGGCAAATTGAGCTTTAGTGTTCCTACCGGAAACTTTGGAGATGCGTATGCTGGGTATCTTGCAAAAAAAATGGGTTTACCAATAGATAAGATTATCGTCGCAACAAACAAAAATGATATTTTGGATCGAGTTTTTAAAACTGGTGTTTATAGAAGTAACAGCGTTAGCAAGACGTTATCCCCTTCTATGGATATCCAAGTTGCTTCCAATTTTGAAAGACTGCTGTTTGATCTTTTGAATAATGATACCAAGGAGGTTGGTAAGCTGATGAAACACCTGTCGAGTAAAGGTCACTTTGACCTCGAAAAAAGAATACTATCCTCGATTTCAAGAGATTTTGATAGTGGTGCCGTAACAGACAAGGATACTATTGCAACAATAAATCATTTTTTTAATGAGAGAGAGATAATTTTGTGTCCTCATAGTGCCATTGGCGTTAACGTAGGCAAAAAATTTGTCGATGTAGGAGAAACAGTGGTTTCACTTGGTACGGCACATCCAGCGAAATTTAAAGAGACTGTAGAGAGCGCATTAGATATGAGGATACAAATTCCTACTGCCCTCAAAGGTGTTGTGGAAAAGAAGGAACGTGTAAAAGTGATACCTCCAAGTAAGGAACAATTGGCAGACGAAATAAGAAAAAGCTATTTGAGAGCTTATTGAGTAATGAGAAAGTTAGAGCTTGGGAATGATTTTTGGTAAGCCAGAACTTATATTGAAAACAAAGAAGATAGAATTAAGAGTGCCCCATTATAGCGATTTCGAACAATGGCGTCATCTTAGAGAGAAAAGTAAAACATTTTTGGAGCTATGGGAGCCCAAGAGAAGCGATGAGTTTTTCAAGCGTAATGCTTTTAACAATAGAGTTAGGTGGGCAAAAAAAAGTTCTAAAGCTGGTCAAGCATATCAATTTTTCATTTTTGATAAATTTCAAACTTTGCTGGGTTCAATTACTATTGAAAACGTTAGAAAAGGACCCTCTAATGCCGCTACCTTAGGCTATTGGCTAGGTAAGGAGCATACCGGCAAGGGTTTTATGAGAGAAGCGGTTTTGACTATTATCGACTTTTCTTTTAATAAATTAAATATCTCGAGACTGGAAGCCGCTACCTTGCCAGAAAATAGATCGTCTCGGAGGCTACTAGAAAGGGTTGGTTTCAAATATGAAGGAGTGGGGCAGAGCTATTTGCAAATAAATGGTCGCTGGAGAAACCACGTTTTATATGGCTTATTGAGGAATGACAGAAGAGGCCGAGCAGAGGGGAGTTGAAACATTGAAGAAAGAAGAAGATTACTTTGAGTTTATAAAAAATATAAGACAGGCTTTTCCTCGGGGCATCATTACTGATATTTCTCCTTCATATCTATCTGAACCTCGAGGTGTATATAAAAATAAATCTCTACACGTGATTAAACCTAAATCCACTAAAGAAGTCTCAGAATGTTTGAAACTTGCAACGAAATATAAAATCGGTGTTGTGCCTTGGAGTGGTGGCACTGGACTGGTGGGAGGGCAAATTGCACCACATAAATATTATGTTACCTTATCTATGGAGAGAATGAATAAGATTAAGAATTTCTCTGCTGTTAATCAATCTATAGAGGTTGAGGCGGGTGTGATCTTGGAGTCAATTCATGAATTTGTAGACAAAAAAAATTTTTTATTTCCATTATCAATGGCGTCTAAGGGGTCATGTTGTATAGGTGGAAATTTAGCAACAAATGCTGGGGGCATAGGGGTTTTAAAATACGGAAATGCAAGAGATCTTTGCTTAGGACTGGAAGTTGTGTTAGCTGATGGCTCTATAATTAATGATATTAAGACAATTAAAAAAGATAATACTGGGTACGATTTAAAAAACCTATTTATCGGATCTGAAGGATCTTTAGGTATAATCACAAGGGCTGTTTTAAGGCTTTATCCGTCTCCATCCAATAAAATCGTGACATTTTTTGGAGTGCAAAACTTTAATTCAGTATTACAAAGCTATTTAGAAATATCAAGGAGGTTTGGACAGTTTTTACAAGCTTTTGAGCTAATTAGTGGTGTAGGGTTACAGTTTCTTGAAGAAACAAAAATAGCTCAATCAGCAACTCAAAGATGTAAGTCGGAGTGGTATATCCTTATGGAATTAGGATTTAATAATAGTTCAGTACAACAAGACGTGTATGAAACTTTAGATGATCTTAATAATAAAAATATCATTATTGATGTGGTTATTGGCGATACAGAAGCCAAAGCAAAAAAGTTGTGGAAAATGAGAGAAGATATACCAGAGGCTAATAGGAAAATAGGGGCAATTACTTCCCATGATATTTCCTTGCCACTAGAAAATATGGAAAGTTTTATAAATAAAAGCCTTATTGAAATTAAAAAAATAAATTTCTCTCTTAGAGTAAATTGCTTTGGACATATAGGAGATGGCAACTTGCACTTTAATGTATTCCCTCCCCAAAATGAAGGTAACTCACGCTATAACGGTATCAAATCCAAACTGACTAAGATTATAAATAATAATTGCAAAAATTTAGGAGGATCATTTAGCGCAGAACATGGAGTGGGTCGATTAAAGGTTAAAGATTTAAAACAATATTGTGACCCAGGAAAATTCAATGTAATGTGTCAGATTAAGAAAGCCATTGACCCTTTCGCCATTCTAAATCCTGGAGTAATTTTAAGACAAGATACTCAAGACTAATGAAGAGTAGTAATAATAATCTTAGATTATTACAAGAGACCAAAAGTGACCATATACAGGTTGAACGACTATTGGATCTAGTATTTACCCCTAGAAGAAAGCTTCTTAGCTCATACCAACTGAGGAATTCAACAAACAAAGTTGACGAGCTTTCCTATGTAATTAAAGACAATTCAAGTAATATTGTTGCTTCTATAAGGTTTTGGAACATCAAGATTGATAGTCATATTAGTAGGGGGCTTCTTTTAGGCCCTCTAGCGGTCCACCCCATATATCAGAGTGAGGGTCTAGGTGAGAAATTAGTTTTAAATGGAATAGAGAAAGCATATGTCAACAATTGGAATTGGGTCGTCTTAATGGGAGATGTAGGTTATTACTCCAAATTTGGTTTTAGTAAAAACCCAACCAGTGGTATAACTATTGGAGACGGACTCGATAATGAAAGACTATTGGGCCTAGATTTAAACCAGAGCTTTCTTGAGGAAGCAGTTGGTAGTTTGATTGAAGTTAACCAAGAACCTTGAAGGACCTAACTAGAGATTTTGCAAGCCGAAGGCGTCATGAAGACTTCTTACAGCAAGCTCAAGGTACTTTCTTTCTATCAAAACAGAAAGCTTTATTTCCGAAGTTGATATAACGTTAATGTTGATGTTTTCCTCGGATAGCGTTTCAAACATTTTCTGGGCAACACCTGCATGAGTTTTCATTCCTATTCCTATAATCGATACCTTTGCTAAATTCTTGTTTTCAATAAGTCGCTCATAAGAGATTAAATTATTTTCTTTCGCTTTCGATATAGCTTTCTTTGCCCTATCTAAATCATCTACAGGGCAAGAAAAAGTTATGTTTGTTAAGCCAGTTTCGGTGTTACTCTGAACAATCATATCAATATTTACTCCAGATCTTGCTAGCGGGCCAAAGATCTTTGCCGCTACTCCAGGTTTGTCTTCAATATTCGTCAGAGTTAATTGGGACTCGTTTTTTTGGAACGCTATTCCAGATACAATGTTTTTCTCCATAATTTCCTCTTCATCACAGACAAGTGTTCCTTCTTCCTTTGAAAAACTATTTAACACCGTTATAGGCACTTTATGGCGCATTGCAAGTTCCACCGCACGGGTCTGCAGTACATTGGCTCCTAGTGAAGCCATTTCCAGCATTTCTTCGAATGAAATCTTTTTAAGTTTTGATGCGTTTCTTTTTATTCTAGGGTCTGTAGTGTAAATACCTGAAACATCTGTATATATATCGCATCGTTCTGCATCTATGGCAGCAGCTATTGCTACAGCTGATGTATCAGAGCCACCTCTCCCTAGTGTTGTTATTCTTCCAGCTTGCTCTATCCCCTGAAACCCTGAAACCACTGCAACCTTTGTTCCTGTCTTAAAGTTCTTGATAAGTTTGTCCGTTTCGATACCTTTAATTTTTGCATTTGAATGAAAGCTATCTGTTCTCACCGGTAGTTGCCACCCACGCCAACTTCTAGAAGAAATACCTAAATGATTTAAGGCAATAGCCAAAAGAGAAGAGGATACATCTTCGCCTGTAGATATTAAAGCGTCATATTCAGGATCAACTAAGCTTTCAACACCAACCTGTTTTGCTAAATCAATTAGTTTATTAGTATCTTTGGACATAGCAGAAACAACAGCGACTACATTCCATCCATTTTTTACTTCACAGGAAATAATATCTCTCACAGCCCTTATTCTCTCCACGTCAGCGACAGAAGTGCCACCAAATTTCATAGTTAAGATTTTCATCGTGTATCTTTAATTTACTTTGTCATCACTCCATGGCAACGGAATGAAGGGGACTCCTTCCTCGGCTAGATCTTTAGCTTCATCCATAGTGGCCTTCCCAATTATTGGCTTTTCTTCCTTCTCTCCATAATGCATGGCCCTTGCCTCAGAAGAAAAATTTTCTCCCACATCTGTTGCAGTTCCCTTTATCTTATGTTTCAAAGCTTTAATTTCTTTTTCAAGATCGCTTTGTGCGGAGATTAGAGTCTCTGTTTTTTTATCACTACTGCTTGTTATTTTTGGGGCCATTAAAGACTTTTCAACTTCTTTTGAAGAGCATACAGCACATTCAAGCAGCCCTTTTTTTCTTAATTTTTCGAATGAGTCGGAGTTTGAAAACCAACTATCAAACTGGTGGCCATTTTTACAATTAAGAGTGTATCTAATCATGTTTAAATCTACTTATAAATTTATACTTTTCCCTGTGAGCAATAAGATACAATGACTAGCTCTCTTTTCTACTTCTTCTTTGTGTCATTGGTTGAAAAGCAATAGATATATGTGTCTTACAGTATGGTTTGCCTGGCTCAGATTCGTGTCCACAAAACCAAAAAGAGTCCGTTGACGGATCTCCTATTGGCCACTTACAAGTTCTCTCAGTCAATTCCATAAGGGAGATTTTCTTTGATTTACTTTCCAACTTAAGAAGGTTTTTTAAAGTTTCGTCGCTTAAATCTGAAACAACCTTGAGATTATTATCATTTGGAATTTTTGTATTACCTACTGAAGAAGAAGGTTTGTCTTTTCCATCCATTGGCTCTGGGAAATCTCTCGCATCTTTTAAGTTCCTTGGTCTGCCTCTCTTTTTTGTTTCCGTATTTGCTTTTGGTGGGCGACCCCTCTTAACGCTTTTTGTGATAGTTTTAGAGCTAGACCCACTTTTTGACACGTTTGTGTCTCTGTTTGATAACCCCAATCTATGTACTTTACCAATTACCGCATTTCTAGTTATGTTACCTAGTTCCTTGGCGATCTCACTTGCGCTATTTCCTTCAAGCCACATTTTTTTTAATATAGCTACACGTTCATCACTCCAGGCCATCTTAGCTCCCAAAATTTAAGGTATAAAATTTCACAAAAAAGACGTATACAATGGTTTTTCAAATAAATAAAGAATTAGTTAAAATTTAATTATGGAACATAAATCAGAAAAGATTAATAGTTTTTCGAATTTTTTAGGCTTATTTACACTTATTCTTAGAGAACAGAGGCGTTTTACTTCAATTTGGACCCAAACACTTTTAGCGCCAATTGTAACTAGTGCTCTTTTTATAGCAGTATTTTCATTTGTTTTTTCTGATAGAAATGCGGAATTACTAACGAATAGTGAATATAGTTTGTTTCTGGCACCCGGTATTCTTATGATGGTTACAATTCAGAACTCTTTTGCTAACACTTCTACATCCATATTAGTGTCCAAAGTCAATGGAAACATCGTTGATACTCTAATGCCGTCACTATCTTCGTTGGAGTTGTCATTAGGATTTATGGTAGGAGGAGTTCTGAGAGGGTTGTTCGTTGCAACTGGCGTCTTGGTCGTAATATTTCCTTTTTTGAATTTATTTCCCATTAACATTTTCATATTATATTTTTACATAACCATGGGAAGTATGACATTTTCCCTCTTAGGTATACTGGTAGGGGTATTTTGCAAGAAGTTCGACCAAATGAGTGCGGTTAATAATTTCATTATTGCCCCTCTTTCATTTCTATCAGGAACATTTTATTCCGTGAGCAATCTTCCAGAACCATTTAATGTAATTTCGCTCTTTAATCCTGTCTTTTGGTTAATGGATGGAGTACGATTTGGTGCATTGGGTGATGCAGAATCAAATGTTTTTCTTGGGTGTCTTGGTATTTTGTCCGTGAACGTTATTTTATTTTTAACTGTCTGGAAATGGTTCTCCGTTGGATACTTTTTGAAGGATTAAGATCAATTGAGTTTGAAATCTATAAGGTAGGCCTATGACTAAAATCAAAAATCGACCTAATGAAACCTCACTGATGGGTAACTATAGCCGAACCGATTTGGCTTTTGTAAGAGGCAAAGGTGTATGGCTCTTTGATAAAAAAGGTAAAATGTTTTTAGATCTCGCATCTGGAATAGCAGTAAACTCGTTAGGACACAGCCACCCTAAGCTAGTAAAAGTGCTTGCAAATCAGGGGTCAAAACTCTGGCACACTTCAAATTTATATACCGTGCCAAATCAAGAGGAATTAGCAAAACTACTGACCGAGAGCACTTTTGCTGAGAAAGTTTTTTTTACAAACTCAGGAGCAGAGAGTGTCGAGTGTGCGATTAAGATTGCTAGAAGGTTTTTTTTCTCTAAAGGTCAACCAAATAGAAATAGGATAATTTCTTTTCAAGGGTCTTTTCACGGAAGGACTATGGGTACAATCGCCGCTGCAGGCAGCAGAAAGTCCCTAGAAGGGTTTGGTCCAAAGTTGCCCGGTTTTGACCTTATAAAAAAACTATCTTTAGATAGTGTTGAAAAAAAAATATCTGAACGAACATGCGCAATCCTCGTCGAGCCAATAATGGGTGAGGGAGGAATAGTAACCCTATCCTGTTCCTTTCTGAAAGGACTTAAAGATCTGTGTGAAAAATATAAATTACTGCTCATTTTTGATGAGGTTCAATCCGGTATTGGCAGATCTGGTCATTTCTTGGCGCATGAAAAATGTGAGATTACACCAGATCTTGTGGCATTGGCAAAAGGTCTAGGAAATGGCTTTCCTATCGGAGCTTGTTTGGCAACAAAAAAAGTTGCAGATTGTATGGTGCCTGGAACGCATGGTTCGACTTATGGGGGTAATCCTTTGGGTTGTGCTGTAGCGCTAGAAACAATCAAACACATACTGAAGCCAAAGTTTTTATCTACAATCAGAGGAAAGGGTGACTTTTTTAAACACAAATTAAATGTCTTGAAAGACATTTTTCCTGAACAAATATTAGAAGTGAGGGGGAGAGGTCTAATGTTGGGGTTAAAATGTATTAGTAAAAACACTCACCTTATCGATATGTGTAGGAAAGAAAAACTGTTGTTAGTTCCAGGAGCTTCAAATACTTTACGAATTTTACCGCCTCTAACTATAACATATAAAGAAATAGAAGAGGGTACTACGAGATTAAAAAAAGCATTATTACAAATGAGACAGCTATAGTGAATAATTTTTTGAATCTAAACGAAATTGCTCCAAAAAAATTGGAGGCAATACTAGAGGATGCAACTAAAGTAAAAAAGGCAACACGTGGCGACGCTGCTTTGAATGAGTGTTATAGTAGCTGTCTCAATAATACCATTACAGGATTACTATTTGAAAAGTTATCCACCAGAACGCGACTATCTTTTGAAGCTGCCGTATTAAAGCTTGGAGGACAGGTTTCGAATCTTCGTAAAGATGAAATACATTTGGGTCAGGGTGAAACACTACAAGATACATGCGCAATGTTTTCTCTATTTTTGGATGTTTTGGTTTTGAGGCTTTACGAAGAAGAAAAATTATATGAATTTGCCAGACATTCAAAAATTCCAATAATTAATGGCTTGACAAATGAGTCACATCCTTGTCAGGTATTAACCGATATATTCACTTTTCAAGAAATTAAAGGAAGCATCACTGGAAAAAAAGTTGTTTGGTTTGGAGTTGCAAATAACGTATTTCAAAGTTTCTTGCACGCCGCTGTCGCTTTAAAATTTCATATCGTTTTTTCTGGACCTGCAAAGTTTGGGCCTAGCAAAAAGATGTTGGAATTTATACAAAAAAACAATTCTAATATTTTTACTATTGAACCGAATCCAATTGTCGCAGTTGAAAACGCAGACCTCGTGGTAACAGATAAGTGGGTTTCTATGCATGACAATAAACTTTCAAAATCGGATCTAGATGATTTAGGAAACTTTAGGGTAACTAACGAGCTAATAAGTTTTGCCAAAGCGGATGTGTTATTTATGCATTGTCTTCCTGCAGATAAAGGTCAAGAGGTCTCCCTGGATATTTTTGAAGACAAAAGATGCGTCACTTTAAAAGAGGCAGAGAATAGAATGCATCTTCAAAAAGCTATTCTTAGATGGTGCCTGGGGTTATTCTGAAGCTTTAGAAAAAGTTAAGTGCCAAGATCCCCAAAAGTGACACGGTAGCCAGAAACGCTAAAATCTTGTTGTTTAGAAACTTTTTTAAACTCAAGACGGTATCCCTTGAAATTACGTTTTCTGCATTTTTAGGTGATTTAGATAGATTTTGGTTTTGAATTGAAGCTAATTTTAAAACCTCGCTGTTGGATGCTTTCTGTTCTTCTTCAAGCGCAATCAATTGTTTATTAAAGTAAGCAATCATTTCTCTCTGGTGATTTTCAAGCTTATCGATAGCAACCTCAAGTTCTCTAAACGCATTATTTTGCGCGTTTTGAAACTCATCAAGACGCTCGTTCACCAAGGAAGTAACATTCTGCCTTATTTCCTCGATCTGGTTTCCTGATAGAAAACGTTCCCTCACATCTTGTATACGGTCTTTGATAATGTTGTTTTCCATATTCGTTTGGCCTAGCTACACTTTTCATCTTAATACAGTTACTCTTTATATGCAAAAAATGTGCAAACTTTAAAAATTAATAACTTTCGATCCAATGGTGCCCGCTGCCGGACTTGAACCGGCACGACGTTTAAGTCGAGGGATTTTAAGTCCCTTGTGTCTACCAATTCCACCAAGCGGGCTTAGTAAAATTCATTCTGCATACATTAGTATTATATTCGTTTTGGCGTCAAGAGCTTTAAATTGGTTGTTGCTTTTATTATTAAATGAACTATCTAACACTCAGCAAAAACAGTTTTCAGGATGTTCGTTGGAATTTATTACCATATATCTCGTTATGCTCATTATTTATGTTGCCGTGGATTTCATATGGATTACCTTATTTATGCAACCCTACTTCACATCGAATTTAGAGCATCTTTTAAGAGAATCAGTAGGAACTAGCTTCTTAATAACGTCTGGGTCCATCTTCTTCGTATTCTATGTTTTAGGACTTTATTGGTTTGGGGTGCGAGCTGGCATTGGTTCAAATTCTGCTCTTGCGGCCACATTGTCTGGAGGCTTTTTAGGTTTCTTAGCTTACGGAACGTATGGCTTAACCAACTATATTTTCTTCAAAGGGTACCCACTATCCATAACTCTTTTGGATATCAGTTGGGGGTCTCTATTAGGTGGCGCAGTATCCTTGTGTGGCTACTTAATTTTTTTACGCTTTTTCTACCAAAGTTAGTAGTTCAATTGGCGGTACCTTCGAAGCGCTTTTCAAGATCTAATGCCTGACTATCATCTATTTTTTTGAAAAGATTTTCTATTGGTTTAAATTCTTCACCTGTCTCTACCCTTTCAAAAATTGAATTGAAGTCTTTTTTGAAAGAAGGCCACTGAAGCTTATTGTTTAACTTGCCAAGACAATTCTTTACCTTAATAGATGTTTCAGGAATAAAAGGCTCCGATATCTCGCTAAAGAAAAACATAAGATTGAAACCAAATCTAATAACTTTTGCTGCTTCTGCCTCATCAGTTTTAATCATCATCCAAGGTTGGGAGCGTTGCAGATACTCATTTCCTATAGACCAAATTTTCCTCAAATTTGATGTGGCTTTTCTTATTTCTATCCTAGTCATCGCGTCATCATATCTCTTAAAAATTTTCTCAATCTCTGATATAGTATTATATTCTTCCTTACTGTATTGCGTGCCCCCCGGTATTGTTTTCCCAAATTTTGATAGAGTAAATTTAGTTAAACGACTTACAAAATTTCCCAAAACATCTGCTAAATCCTTGTTTATGCAAGCCTGGAAACTCTTCCAAGTAAAATCTGCATCCGAACTCTCTGGTGCGTTTGAGAGTAACCACCACCGCCAATAGTCTGAGGGAAATAAATCCAGTGCCTGATTCATAAATACACCCCTTTTTTGGCTAGTCGAAAATTTTCCTCCTTCGTACGTCAACCAATTAAAACCTTTAATGTAGTCAACTAATTTCCAAGATTGGTCAGTCCCTAGGAGTGTTGCTGGGAAAGAAAGAGTGTGAAAAGGGATATTATCTTTAGCCATGAATTGCACGTAATGTACGTCTTTTGCTCCGTGATCATCCAGCCACCAGCTTTTCCAGTAGTCAGGATGCTCTTTTCTGCTTATTGCCCAATCCACCGTAGAGGAGATGTAGGCAATTGGAGCGTCAAACCAAACGTAAAATACCTTATTCTCCATTCCTTCCCATGGTCTGCCCTCTTTTTCAACGGGTATTCCCCAATCCAGATCTCGAGTGATGCTACGATCTTGCAAACCCTCTCCATCCATCAGCCACTTCTTTGCTATAGACGTTGTTAAAATAGGCCAATTTTTGTTCGACTCAATCCATGCTAATAGCTTGTCTTTTAGTTTACTTTGCATTAAATAAAGGTGGCTAGTCTTTATCAATTCCAAATCTTCAGAGTGCGACAAAACAGATCGTGGATTAATAAGTTCGCTAGCCTCCAATTGTCTGGTGCAATTCTCACATTGATCTCCTCGAGCTCTTTCGTATGAACAACCCGGGCACGTACCAATGACATATCTGTCCGGAAGAAACCTTTTGTCTTCTCCAGAATATAACTGTCTTTCTTCTACCTTTTTTAAGAGACCATTTTTATCTAAATTTAAAGCAAATAGCTTAGTAAGCTCGTGATTGCTAGCTGACGATGAACGTCCAAAAAAATCAAAAGAGAGAAAAAATTGCTCTGACAGATCTTTTTGGACCTTCCACATTTCGCTACAATATTCTTCTGTGGATATTTTATTTTCAATAGCTGCCAGTTCGGCTGGAGTTCCGTGTTCATCGGTTGCACAAATAAATGCAACTTCATGGCCTTTAGCTCTCATATATCTTGCATAAAGATCAGCAGGAAGTTGGCTGCCAATTAAATTCCCTAAGTGTTTTATTCCATTTATGTAGGGAAGCGCTGATGTAATGAGAATTCTTTGCATAATACTTTTCTATTTTTAATTTCATTTTTTTTAAAGTACAAACATGTGTATGTCCAAAAAAATCTAAGTAACTGTGATTGTACAGCATCTAATCAT
>CACAFI010000010.1 GCA_902531755.1 uncultured Alphaproteobacteria bacterium | reverse complement strand
GACACCATGCCACCGAAGCCCAATATTAAATTTAATGCACAGCCAGCGATTCCCAAAATAACAATTTTTGTTGCAAGAGTGATGAAGTAAGGCTCGTTAATTAAGTAACCAATTAAAGAAAAAGCGAAAATACCAATAATAATAATCAAATTAAATTTTTTTTCTGAGAGCATTATTCTTTTCCAAAGAGACCAGTAGGCCTAAATATCAACACTAGTGCCATCAAGACATATGCACTCATAGAAGCTAGTGATGAACCTAAGGATAAGGCCTGGGAATTTTCCATAATTAGTTCGAAAAATATGGGCAGAAAAAGTCGAGCCATAGTGTCTAGAACTCCTATTAAAAGCGCTCCAATCAATGCCCCTTTTATTGAACCAATACCACCTATCACTATTACGACAAATGCCAATATCAATACAGGCTCTCCCATACCAACTTCAACCGATTGAATAGCACCAATCAATGCTCCCGCCAATCCCGCTAACGCCGCTCCCATTGCGAACACTATTGTGTAAAGTCTTGAAATATTTATTCCTAGAGCTCTAATCATTTGTCTATCGTTCTGCCCAGCTTTTATTTGAATCCCTAACAAGGTTCTATTTATTAAAAAATACAGACCTATGGCTACAAAAAGACCGATAATTATTATAATTAACCTGTACTTTGAGTATATTATTTCACCAGGTAATAGAATATTCCCTTGAAGTAATTTTGGAATATCCAAAAAAAGTGGAAATGCGCCAAAAACGTATCTGGTTGACTCTGAAAATATCAAAATAAGTGCAAATGTTGCTAAAACCTGGTCAAGATGGTCACGTTCATAAAGCTTTCTAATAATTGAAAACTCAACCATTATACCAATTATAGCTGGAAAGATTAATGAAGCCAAAATGGCTAAAAAGAAATTCCCAGTCAAACCAGCAATGAAAGAAGCGCTAAAGGCTCCTACCATGAAAAAGGAGCCATGGGCCAAGTTTATCAATCCCATTACACCGAAAATCAATGTCAAACCTGCAGACATTAAAAACAGCATAAATCCAAATTGTATGCCGTTTAATAACTGCTCAATAAAGAGCTGCAAAGACATATTTCAGATAAACCAGGCTGCTGTATAGCTCACTACCTTATCATTTACATTTTACACTGATCTACATAGACATTTGAATGATCTATTAAACCGGAAGAAATCAATTTATTAGTTAATATACCATTTTCCTCGACGACTTCTCTAACATATATGTCTTGTATAGGATGGTGGTTTGAAGAAAAAGAGAACTTACCCCTTGTCGACTTAAAACCCTTAGATGGTGCATTTCTCAGTGCTTCTCTAAAAGCATCCATATCTTTAATACTTGCATTTGCCATAGCTGAAACAATTATTTTTCCAGTATCATAACCCTGAGAGGCATATAAAGAAGGCAACCGTCCATAAGCTGACTGAAAGTCTTCCACAAACTTTTTATTTTCTGCATTTTCTATATCCTTTGACCATTGAGAAGTATTTTTTACTCCTAGAGCTGCATTTCCAACAGCTTTTAGAATACCTTGATCAAAAGAAAATGCCGGACCAACTAGTGGCACATCTACTGCTGCCTGAGAAAACTGTTTAATAAACGCTATTCCCATCCCTCCAGGTAGGAAGAAATAGACACTGTCGGCGTTCGATGCTCTTATTTTTGCTATTTCGGCAGCATAATCAGTTTGACCTAGCTTTGTATATACTTCACTCTCTATGGAACCCTTAAAATAGCGTTTGTATCCTGCAAGAGCATCTTTTCCTGCCGGATAGTTAGGGGCAATTATGAAACTATTTTTAAAGCCAATCGAACTTGCATATCCTCCCGCTGCTTCATGGAGGTTATCATTTTGCCAAGCTATATTGAAATAATTCTTGTGGCATTTCTTTCCAGCTAATAAGGATGGTCCTGCATTTGGTGATAAATAGAATTTTCCTTGATTCACTACAGCAGGGACAACGGCCATAGCCAAGTTCGACCAAACTATACCAGTAATTATGTCAACTTTGTCTGATTGTATCATTTTATCTGCTAGTTGAACGGCAATATCAGGTTTCCTTTGATCATCACCGGAAATAATCTCTATATTAGGCTCATCTTTAACGGCTAGAGCAAATCCATCTCGAATATCAATTCCCAGCCCAGAACCACCTCCTGATAAAGTAGTAATCATTCCAACTTTCACTTTATCGGCATAAAGACTTGAAATAGTTAGAAAAAACAGCAAAGCTGTTGAGATTGCTTTATTTATCATAACATCCCCTTTTATTTATCAAAACTAAGGGTATCTGAAATTATTGAAATTAAAAGAAAAAAAACTAGCAGTTTTTTGCTAAATTAGAGAGAAAACCTAATACAACTTTATTGAATGCACTAGGATTTTCAATGTTAGACAAATGGCCTGCGTTCGGAATGACTTCAAAAATACTTCGATCTATTTTAGCATTAATTTCTTTTGCCATTGAAACCGGGGTTAGATTATCAAGCTCACCCACTAAAACAAGTACCGGGATATCTATAATTGAAAATATGTTATAGTGAGTGGATTTAACAAAGGTATCAATTGCTTTTAGATACGTTTCTTTGTGTAATTTTTGCATTGACTTCACTAATTGATTGAATACAGACTTATTTGATTTTATACCAATCAAGGTATCGGCAATTTTTGTTGCCATATTCGTTAAATCAGTGCCATCTTCTATTGGCTTTCTTCTTAAACTTATAAATTTTTCCCGTTCACTCTCTGTAAAATCTTGAAAACCTAAGGGTGCGTCGCACAAAACCAACGACTTTGTTATACTCGGATACCTTTGATAAAAGTAGAGAGCAATCTGTGCGCCCATTGATAGGCCAACAACATGACAATTTTTCTTTCCTATATATGCAATTAATTTATAAATATCATCAGCCACATCAAAAAAATTCATTGGTCCTTCAAAATCGTCACTCTCTCCATAGCCACGCAGATCAAGCGCCACAACATTAAAATTTTTTGAGAGAACTTCCATATTCCCATGCCAGTTTTCTTTATTGCCCCCTATACCGTGAATAAATATAATGAGATCCCCATCTCCATGCTGATTGAATGCTATTCTGGGATTTCTTGGTAAAAATTTTGTTTCAAACAATTTTGAAGTAACCATTCTTTAATTATTTCCTCAATCTAGAAAATAGTTGATAATACTACATGGTTTTAAAGATTATTTACAAATTTTTAATATGAGACTGGGCTTGAGGAAAATCAACTTACTAATCTACATACTAATCCTATGCTCTTTCCCTTTAAGTGCAAAAGAAGGTATCAAAAACACCCTTATAAAAGGAACCCTTACATGTTTTATATCTACTGGCAAGCCTAACCATCAGATTGGAAGATTCCCAAATAAAGCGAATCCCAATAAATTTCGAGAACAAAAACTAACGTTTTGTTTCCCAACGGCTCCTAAACTTACGAATTCTGTTACATGGGGGCAAATGACTGTTGGAGTTGCCCTTAATGGCATTCCTATTCGTCCTTACACCGCAGACTATTTTGACCCAAATACAAGAAGAGGCTTTAGTAAAAATCCTTCTAGTGGCTGGAGAAAACAAGCTATGTTCAGTCCTCGAAGCCTCGGCATTGATTTACACTACGGTCACGTTGACAAGTCTGGTTTATATCATTACCACCGTTTGAAAAGTGATGTAATCAATAACGGAGAAGAAATGTTGATCGGCTATGCTCCTGATGGCTTTAAAATATTCTATAAAGCGACAGAAAAATCTTCCTGGCAATTGAAAAGCGGAATACGAAGTACGGCTCCTGGTGGCAATTTTGATGGGCAGTTTGAAGAAGATTTTGAATATATATTTAATAGTGGAACACTTGATGAGTGCAATGGAAAAAAATTAAATGGTATCTATACCTATTTTGCAACTCAAACGTATCCGTTTTTCCCTCGTTGCTTTAAAGGTAGGGTTAATAATAATTTTATGGGGAGAAGCTAGTTTATCAAAAATTTCATTTGTGAACTTTTAGATTTATAGCAAAACTCTTTCAATGGTGGTCTACTTATTACTATCGTTAGATTATTACTTTACTTTTATAACGCATTAATTCTTTACTAATATTTTTAATCAATTGCCCCTTGGCCTAACCCCATTATTATAATTATCTTCCATAGAACATTTTTGTTGATTTCCAATTATACCGAATGTTCACAGTGGGTTTGGAAATTCAAACCTACTTCATATTGATTGATTTTAAATGTTTTACTAGCTCTCTTCTCGCTTCATATGGGGCATGGTAATTTTATTCCTATTCATTTTTTGATAAATACTTTAGCTTCAAAAAGAGCCAGTAATTTTTATCTTATTTTTTCAAAAATTTTTTCCATACATATACTATTAGGGTGTATATGATCATAAAATTCTGTAAGTTTGCACTTAGTCTTTGACGGATCATAAGAGCCAACAACTTTCACTCCCTCACTTTCGCTGAGTTGTCTAAACTTTTCTTCTAAATCTAAAAAAACAGATGTTTCTTTTTTTGTTAAATCGTACGAAGGTCCATGAAAAGGAATTAGTACCAGTACAACATCAACTTTATGAACATTTTTGAGATAATTTATAAATTTTCTATAAAGCTCAAAAAATTCATTAGAAAATTCATAATGATACATAGAGTAATCAATTATTTTACCCTTAATATCACTTGCTCTTTCATTCTTTCCGTAAACTATTCTGCCATCCCTCATTATATAGCTTCGTTCATCTTTATCATAGTCCACGGTTAATGCCAGGTTCCTAATGTTTAAAGAACTGTAAATATTTTCTAGTATCTTTTCGTGAATATAATAATCTTGGTTAGTAGAGGATGACTTTAGTATTTTGTTTTTTGTGTCTTTTAGGCGAATATTCTGTGCAGCCAATCTGTACTCTTTTGATAGCGACTTCCATCTAGCTTGGTAGTTATATTTGTTTAGTAGCCAGGGGTCCACTCCTAGTAAAATTTGTTTTGGTTTAAATTTTTCTATAGCCATTTCAGATATAGCTATATGGTCTTCCAAGCTCGCTCCGGCAACACCAAGATTTAATAACTCGCTATCGTAAATATCACTTGAAATTTGCCACACTCTTGAGGAGCCAATTACCAAAGTTTGAGGGTTAAATTTCTCAAACATTATTCTGTTTTTTATAAATTGACGATCATCCATTTTTGTTAAATATACGGCGTCTTGATTTATTAATAACTTTGCTAGACGTCTCTCTGTACTGTTCTTCGATTGAGCACTAAAAAAATTTGAACTTGGAAGAGAAATCATTAAACCTATTAAAATTAAGATAGTAAAAGTACTAAATAAATGTTTTACAGTTACGAACTCTCTGTTTCTAAAGGGTTTTTCAATACAATTATATGATAACAAAGATAAAACAAAAGCTGTTGAAATAGCGAATATCGTAAGTGAAAAAGTGAACTCATCAAAATAGATTTTTGATAAAGCTAGCACTGGTTGATGCCATAGATAAAGGCTATAGCTTACTAAGCCTATCTTCACAAACAGTTTTTGTGAAAGTATTTTTTTTACATATGAATGTTCATTGCAAAATATAATTATTAGGACTGTTCCAATTGTTGGTAACAGTGTGTAGATAGAGGGATATAAGGTATCTCTGCTAAAATAAAAAGTAGAAAACAAAATAAGTGCTAATCCGATAGCTGAAAATAAACCACTTATGGTTTCAGGTATAGACACTTTATTTTTTATTAAAAAATAAGCGGCTAACCCTCCTAAAGCTAGCTCCCATCCTCGCGTCACAGTGAAGTAAAAATTTAATGTTCCCCCCGTCTTAAGTGCAAAAAGTTGACAAATAATTAAGCTAGAAAAAAAAATAACACTTAATAAAACAAAAATATATCTTCTTATATATTTATAAGAAATCAGAAGTAAAACTGGTATTAAAACATAAAATTGTTCTTCAATTGAAAGGCTCCAAGTGTGTATTAAAGGTTCTAATTCCGATTCAGACTGAAAATAAGGTGCAGTTTTCCAAAAGTAAAAATTTGAATAAAATAGAATCGTCGCACTTACGCTACCAAAATAATTGCCGAGTTCACTTCTAGTTAATAAAACAAAAGAAAAAATTGAGCTTATATAAATCATAAAAAATAAAGCAGGTAAAATTCTTCTTGCTCGTCTCTCATAAAAATATTTTAGTGAAAAGTTACTATTTTCTAGTTCCTTCAAAATAATTGTTGTTATCAAATAGCCACTGATAACAAAGAAAACATCAACACCCACAAAACCACCACTGAATGATTCTAACCCAGCATGAAAAAATACTACGGGTATTACTGCTACAGCTCTCAACCCATCGATCTCAGATCTATATTTTAATCCCATGGCTCATTAATTAACTGATATATTAATATGTAAAAAATTGATAATATTCGACACTCTTCTGATTATACACAAGCGAAAACCATTTTAAGCGTTGCGCCATACAGTAGATATAAATACAACTGCTTTTATCTAAAAACAAATTTTAATAAATTTAAAATATTTTTTGCTTTAAAACTACTAGAGTCTGCATTCTAGTTAATAACTTAAATTTTATTTTTTTATTTCAATGACTATATTAGGGTCTATTTTGGTGTTCATATATCAACAGTATTGATAGTAAAAGTTTTTATAACTAGGGTTTTTAAGTATGCTAATTAGGCCCAAGATTTTGAAAGAAAACAAGGTGCAAGAGTGTAAAAGACTCGAATCTGTGCACAAGATGTCATACCTGGTCATAAAGTGTCATAAGTATTTTGTGACCAGAGGTGCCCATAATAGGTCTTAGTTATTTATATATATAGGGAAAAGCGTGGTAGGGGGTACAGGACTCGAACCTGTGACCAAAGCGTTATGAGCGCTCTGCTCTAACCAACTGAGCTAACCCCCCACGAGGTTTTGCTTCTACACTTCTTCATTAAATTTGATTGTTTAGCTTGTCAAGATATAGAGTGTCTAATAGTTTAGACCATAAATAGATAATTGGTAGATAAGAGATAATCTATGACAGAAAAAGAGAAATCAATAACTTACAAAGCCTCAGGGGTCGATATCGATACCGGGAATGAATTCGTAAAAAAATTACCGTCTATAGTGAACTCAACATTTGATAAAAATGTTATTGATGGTATAGGAGATTTTGCAGGTCTTTACTCACTTGAAAACGAGAATCTCAGCAACCCTGTTTTGGTGTCTGCGTGTGATGGGATTGGCACAAAGATAAAACTAGCAATTGATATGGAAAACTATTCGGGCATTGGGCAAGATTTGGTTGCAATGAATATAAATGACTTAATATGTACAGGCGCTAAGCCACTTTTTTTTCTTGATTATTTATCAATGTCTAAACTGAACATAAACAAGCACTCAAAAGTGATAGAAAGTATCGTCTCAGCTTGTAAAAAAGCAAAAGTGTCTCTTATTGGGGGGGAGACGGCAGAGATGCCTGGTATTTACTCCCAAGATGACTTTGACTTAGCTGGATTTGCAGTAGGTATTGTGGACCGCTTAAAAAAGCTACCAATCGAAATCATACCTGGGGACTTGATTTATGGCCTGCCCTCTTCCGGCCCACATTCAAATGGATTTACACTGATACGAAAACTCCTAGAACAAGAGGATAAAAACAACGTAGCTGATCTAAAAAAATCCTTGATAAAGCCCACTAGATTATATTCAGGTTTCGCTCAAGATCCAACTATCTTGAATATTTGTTCTGGATTTGCTCACATAACAGGTGGTGGCATATTAGATAATTTACCCAGAATTTTTAAAAATGGTCTCACAGCAAAGATCCAATTAAATTCATGGGATATCCCCAGATCTTTGAAGTGGGCAATAAAAAGCGCTAGACTTTCAAGCAACCAAGCGTTGCAAACTTTTAACTGTGGGATAGGGTTTGTAGCTATTGTCCCTGCGAATAAATGCAAAAACTTTGAAATTCAAAGTAAAAAAATCAACAAGCAAGTTATCAAAATCGGGGAAATAGTTCTTGGCAATCAAATAGAGTTCGAGGGCAGTTTAAATCTTGACTAGTTTCTTTAGAAAAAAAAATGTGGCTATTTTTATTTCAGGAAAGGGGTCGAACATGATGGCTCTCATTAATGATATGAAAAAGGAAAAGGATCATCCAGGACACCCGAAATTGGTTGTTTCAAATAATACGAATGCAGAGGGTCTAGTTTTTGCTGAACAAAACTCTGTAGAAACTTTTTCGTTTAATGCAGTAAAAAGCCAAGACAGCTATATTTTTGAGGAAAAAACCTTGCAGGTTTTGAATAAAAAAAAAATCGATGTAATCTGCCTCGCTGGTTTCATGAAAATTTTATCAGAAAATTTTATAACAACGTTTTCGAAGCCTATTCTAAATATCCATCCTTCGCTTCTACCTTCCTTTCGAGGTTTAAATACACATCTGAGGGTATTGAAAGCCGGTTGTTTGATCCATGGAGCAACTGTACACCAAATCACAGAAAAAGTGGACGATGGTCCAATTCTTGGTCAGACAGTAATTAAAATACCAGAAAATTGCACGGCAAAACAACTTCGAGAAGTGCTACTACCTAAAGAACACCTTTTATATAAAAGAGTTTTGAGAGAGTTTCTTATCAAAAATGGTAAAAAGGTATTAACAATAAACTCTGCAGACGATATTCAAAATTGAACAATTTCTAAACCAGAGAAGAAAAAACTTATCTCTTCTCTAGCAGTCTCAGCTGAGTCTGAACCATGAGCTGAATTTTCAGTCATAGATACTGCAAACTCTTTGCGGATAGTTCCAGCATCAGCTTCTTCGGGATTGGTTGCACCCATTATTCTTCTATTTAGTTCTATAGCATTATTACCTTGAAGGACTTGAACAACTATGGGACCTGATGACATGAATTCGCATAGTTCATCAAAAAATGGCCTTTCTCTGTGAACAGCATAAAAGGAACCTGCCTGCTCCTTAGATAACCAAATTTTTTTTTGTGCTACTACCCTAAGTCCTTTTTCCTCAAACATAGCAACAATTTTGCCAGTTAGGTCTCTTTTAACGGCATCAGGCTTTATAATCGAAAGAGTTTTTTCTAAAGACATCTAATCACTCCTATTTGTGAATACTTAAGACATTAGAGATTTAAAGTAAACTAATTTTTAGCTAGAGTGCGCCAGGACCCACTTATTTTCTTTATTAACCCAATATTTGCAAGCAATATCAAGAGCAGAAAAACTTTTCCACATTAACCTAGCGTTTTCTTTTTCTTTATTTTCTTTGTCATCAAAAAAGTAATAAATTGTAGCAAAATTTTGCCATTCTTTTTCTTTTATTAAAACCCCATTTATAGCTAACAATACATTGTGTTTATGCTTCTGATCTACTTCAGTAGTAATCAGTATAGGATCAATTGTGGATTGCTCGTTTTTTTCTATTGAATGAGGGATGAACACATCTTCTTTGTACCCCCAAAAAAAGGCATTTAAAAGTTCAACGGTCTCTTGGTCTTTACAATAAACCACGATGCTATTCCTCTCTTTGTAAAGCTTTTCTGTTATCCAAGAAATATCAGCGATGATGTCTCTTTGTGAAGAATTATAAAAATAAACCTTTTCTAGTTTTTTCATATTCATCTATGAAAATTCCTGAAAATATTCAAAAAGAGAAACCACACCCCATGCTGTGGCTCCACTTTTGCTAAAAATAGTTTCGGTATTTTTGGCAACTCCAGCAATATCTAAATGAACCCATGGAATCTCTTTTTTAATAAAATTGCTTAAAAACATTGCTGCAACTATAGAAGAACCCTGAGATCCTCCAACGTTAGCCATGTCAGCAACATTGGAAGAAAGCACATCTCCAAATTTTTTGTCAAGAGGTAATCTCCAAGCTTTTTCGTTAGCTCTTTCGCAAGCGGATAAAAAATCATGGCAAAGATTATCATTATTTGAAAATACACCAGCATATTCTTTTCCGAGGGCAATTATTATTGCTCCCGTCAGAGTCGCTAAATCAAATATTCTTTTTGGTTTGAACCTCAGTTGTGAATACCAAAGCAAGTCACCCAATACTAAACGTCCCTCAGCATCTGTGTTATTAACTTGTACCATATCGCCTTTCAGCGATTTTATAATATCACCAGGCCTTAAGGATTTTGGTCCAGGCATATTTTCAACAAGTCCAATCAAACCGACCAAATTTACTTTCAGTTTGGATAAAGCAGCAGACTTTAATACGCCAGTCACGACAGCAGCTCCCGCCATATCCATAGCCATGTCAACCATTCCAGAGGAGGATTTCAATGATAATCCTCCTGAGTCAAAAACAACTCCCTTACCAATAAGTGCTGTTGGCTTCACATCGCTCTTTTCACCCTTCCACTCTAACACCAGAACTTTCGAAGGATTATCTGAGCCCTTCCCAACCGCAAAAAGTAAATTCATTCCTACTGCCTTGATATCTTTTTCATTTAGCACACTGACCTTAATCCCAACTTTTTTTAAATTCTTTACTTCATTTTCGAATTTCTTGGTATTCAAAATATTTGCAGGCAAATTAACTAGGTCGCGACATAAAAAAACTCCTTCAGCTAGTGCATCATTTTTTGACAAATCTGATTTTGAGAATTTAAACTTTTCATTTACAAAGAAAATAGTTTCGGCATCCTTTTTTCTTTTATTATTCTCTGATTTTAACCTGTCAAAAACATATGATCTTAGCTGAATTGTTCTTGCGGTTGATTCTAAAGGCTTACTGATACTCCATATAACGGAAAGTGCATTTTTGTCCTTAAAATTACAAATTATCTTTCCAAAATCGAAAAGTTCTTTATCGTCGATAAAATTTTTTACTTTTATTATCAATATAAAATCAGGCTCTAGTGTAAGCGGATTATCAAGCAATATAGCTTTGTTAAAAGAAAGCTTTTTAAAGACTTTTTTACTTAAGAAATTTTTTAAATATTTGGCTAATAAACTATCTAAAGGCAACTCATTATCTAATCTTCCATCTTCACCAATGAGTAAGGCAAATTTATTTTTTTGGTGGTCAAGCTTAAAACTTTTCTTTCTTTTAACTAATATTTTATGTGGTTTCATATAATTCTTTTGAATACTCTTAAAAAGTTAATTATTTATATACAAGATTATCTATTTTAATATGTATTTGAAATAATTTAATTTACAATAATATGATAACAACGCTTTATATTTCTGTAAGATATCTCCAAAGTTTAGGCATATCATTGCTTACAGTACTATTTTTTATTCTGTTAATTGACGGTTCTGATCAGCTCAACTTTTTTTCATCGAATGGTCTCGATGCGAATAAAGCAATATTAAATATTTTTCTCAGGATACCTATGCTAACATTGGAAGCAATGGCTCTAATTATTATGCTGAGCTCAATACTTACCTTTTCCTGGCTATCTAATTCTAATGAAATTTCAATTCTTAAGGCCTCGGGTAAGTCAGCCTTTAGAATTTTATTACCAACTGTGGTAATTACCATTTTAATTGGATTACTAGTTACCTTTATTGGTGGTCCTTTAGTTTCAGCCTCTATGCGTGCTTCAGACACAGTGTTAGAGAGATTTAATCTCACCAATAAAAACTCATTCTCCGTAAGTGATAATGACATATGGTTAAGAGATAAAAACGATGAAATAGATATGGTCATTAAAGCATCACAAATGAACTCAACTGCAACGGTTTTTTATGACTTAATTTTTTTTGAATTTTATGAACAAGAAAAACTTAATAGAGAAATAAGAGCATCAAAGGCTATTTTAATGGATAACTTTTGGGAACTATCAGGTGTAAAAATTCTGGATAATAACCTAGATCCTGAATATAAAAATAAGCCAATAACAATCAAACAACTTGATATTCCTACAAGTTTAACTAACGAACAGATAACTGATAGTTTTGCAGACCCTAGAGTAATTAGTATTTATTCAATAAGAGAGTTTATTTCAAGATTAGAAACATCAGGATATACTGCTTCAAGGCATAAACTTTTCTTTCTAACAGAATTATCGAGACCAATATTTTTTACGGCGATGTTATTGATAGCAGCTATGTTCCTGCTAGGAACTGAAAGTAAACTTTCAAAAAGTATAAATATTTTTATGTGTTTATTTATTGGCTTTTTATTATTTTCTATCCAAAAGATTTTTGAGTCGTTTGCATTAACTGAACAAGTTCCTCTTTTACTTGTAGCATTTGGCCCATCCACTTTTGCAATTTTGATTTTTTCAGGAATTCTATTGCATATAGAAGACGGATAAAAATGACTTTGAAGAATATTAAAAAATTTTTGATCATTGTTATTATATTCTTAAGTATTAAAGAATCACAGGCTCAAGATTTTTCTATTGAAGCTGAAAGTTTGGTTTTTAATAGAGCTAAAAATATTTTCTCTGCTAAAGGAGATGTGAAAATCCGCTTTGCTGATGTTACGATTAAGACAGAAAGACTAACTTTTAACAAAAACTCCGAAAGAATAAAACTTACTTCTAAAATTTTTATAAAAACTAATCAGGGAGCAAGAATTTTAGGTAGTTTTGCTGAAATTGATAGAAAAACACGTTCGACACTCGTAAAAAATGTCAAAGCACTTGTAGAAGAAAAATTCCAAGTAGCTTCAGAAGAGATGAGGATTGAGGGGGAAAATACTGTTTTCAAAAAGGCTATCGGTACGCCTTGTGAAATATGTGTTTTAAATCCAAAACCTTCTTGGGTCTTGAAATCAGATAGGCTAGTACACAACAGCAAAACTAAGAGACTCCAATTTTATAATACTTGGCTTGAAATTTTTGGAGTTCCTATAATTTACACACCCTATCTACAAACACCAGAACCTGGAGTAAAACGAGCTTCTGGGCTCTTAGCCCCTAGCTTTCTTAGCTCTGATTTAATTGGGACTGGAGTTAGACAACCCATGTTTTTTACATTAGGAAACACTTCAGATTTCACTTTTTCTATTTTGAAAACGTCTAGAATAAAGCTTTTGATTGAAAGCCAATATAGAAAGTTATTTAGCCTAGGAAATTTAACATTGGAGTCCGCATTTTTACCTTCAAGTGAAGATGAATCTATTAAGGGCTTTTTAAAAATAGAAGGAAAAAGCAAAATAGATAAGTCAACCTCTATTAACATCAACACTACATTAATCAGTGACACATCTTTTTTAGGGAAATATGGATATGATGAAAGGGATAGATTTTTAAATTTGATAAGTTATGAAAAATTTTTAAATAATGGCTCGCTGCAGGCTTCAATTCTGTACCATACCTCTCTAAGAGATAGTAATACCGTTGAACCATTAATATTGCCTGACCTCAGGTACAAGACATACAAGAAATTCAAAAAATCAGATCTTTTATTGCGTGAAAAATACTCTTTGGTAGGGATATCACGTCGAGAGGGTGATGGCTATAGCAGACTGTCAGCTGACTTAGAACTTAGTAAGAGTTGGCAAACTGAAAATGGATTAATGGTACGTGGCACTGGAAATATACTTTCTGCTGCTTATGTAGAAAATAAAAGCATAACAAAAAGATATCTTTTAAAGGTTTATCCTTTGGGTGCTTTGGAGTTCAAATACCCATTATTTAGAGGAAGAAATGAAAAATCTGAAGTATTGATACCGGTAGCGCAGCTCGTTTATTCCACTGATTATTCATCTTCAATCGATCCTATTGACGAGGATAGCTCAACAACAGAGTTTGATAGCACGACTCTTTTTAAATTAAAAAAAATACCGGGTATTGATAGACAAGAAAAAGGGCTCAGATTAAACGCGGGACTTCAATACTTTTATGAGAATAAAAAGAATTATAAATATAGCGTAAGTCTTGGACAGGTGTATCGAAATAAAAACTCAGAAGATTTTTTGCCATCTTCTGGCCTAAATGGGTACGAATCCGATATTCTATTATCAGGTAACATAAATTTCCAAAAAAATTTGGATATAGTAAGTAAGCAAGTATATAGTAAAAATTTTACATTAAAAAGATCTGATACGTCTCTTAAAGTCACAAAACCACGCTATCAAATTAATACTAGCTTAACAAACTTGGTTTCAGATCCATCAGAAGGAACAAACTCTGACTTAAAGGAATTAACTCTTAACTTGAATTCCAGTTTAACAAAAAACTGGTCAAGTAAGATTGGATTACGAAGAAATATGGTAAATAACGAAGATCTTAACACTACTCTGGGGCTGAATTTTAGGAATGACTGTATTGATATAGATTTATCGTTATCAAGAAGAAATACAACATCTAATCTTTTACCTAAAGACTCTAGGATTGACTTAGTCGTGAATTTCGGAAACATTGGATCAAGGTATTACGATACCAAAATGTCTAAATGTGTTTTAAAATGAATATTTTCATCAAGTATATAGAAACAAAATCATGCATTGCGCTGATTGTATTACTTCTGATTCCTATCTCTGCTTTCTGCAAATCTGATTTCAGGGTTGCGTATCAAGTAGACGATCAAATCATAAGCAATTATGACATAAACCAGGCTAGAAAATTACGCAATTTATTGAACAATTCAAATCTCGGAAGATCAGAAGTAGAAAAAATTGTTATTAATGAAAAAATTAAGGAGATTTATGCTAATAGATTAAAAATATCGGCTTCAGATGCCGAACTGAATGCACAACTCAATAATTTTCTTAAATCAAATAAAATGAACATTAGAGAGTTAAAATCTCTTATGAGTTCAAAAGGAATTGATATTGAAACATTCTATAATTTTGTAAAATCAAATATTAGGTGGCAAAAAGTTCTTGATAATAGATTTGGATACAAGATTAATAACCTTCCAATGCAAGACGCCATGCCTGTAGCTCCAACACCTAAAAGAATTGAAAAAGAATATGAGTTCTCTGAAATATTTATTTCATACGAACAATGGGATCCTAAAAATGCAAAGCTTATCGCAAACAGGCTAGAAATAGAATTAAAAGCAGGTGCTGATTTTGGAAAAGCCGTTGAAAAATTTTCTTCTGCTGCGTCAAAGGTAAATAAAGGTAAAGTTGGTCCAATAAAAAAAAGTAGACTACCCAAAAAATTCAGAGATATTTTAGATGGATTAAATAAAAATCAAATTTCAAGACCTCTTGAAATTAATGGAGGTTTGGTTTTATTAAGACTGAATCGAACACGATCATATAAAACTATGAAAACACCAAAATTATCTGTAACCTATTCCATCGCAAGCGCTCAATTAACTCAAGATAACGCATGTTCGGAAGAGAAAGGAATAAGAGGACCAATTTCATTATCTAAGGTAGATAAAAATATAAGAAACATTCTTGCGAAACTAATGCCTGGGGAAAGCTATAAATTTTCGGATAAGAGTGGATTAATGCGCTTAATAACACTTTGTGAGAGCTTCATAAATAAAAATCATAACGGAGGGTTGAACTATGAAAACATTAAGAAAAATGAAGAAGCTCTAAGGTTAAGCAATGCATTAATGCTTGAGTTAAGAAGAAATACTACAATAGTAAAAAAGTGACAAAGCAACCTATAATCTTGACCATGGGAGATCCTGCTGGAGTTGGACCCGAAGTACTAATTAAAAGTTTTAAAAAGGCTAGAGAAAAACAAAATTTAGTGGCTATAAGTGATTTTTCAAAACTGAAATACTTAGCTGATAAGTATGATGTACGGCTTCGAAAAATTAATCATATCGAGGAAGCTGAAAATTTCAAAGATACCCTAAACATTCTTCATTTAAACTACGATTCAGATTTCTATCCAGGTCAATTTGATAGTAAAAATGCCAATTCAATAATTGAGTCAATAAGAATTGCTACGAATCTATGTTTAAGAAAAAAAGTTGGTGCGATGGTAACTGGACCAATAAATAAATCAATTTTGAGGAGTCATGGGAGTTTTAAGTTTTCTGGTCATACCGATTATCTTGAACATCTTTGTGGATGTGAAAAAGACACTGTGATGATGATGATGCTAAATCATTACTTAAGAATAATTCCGCTAACTACCCATGTACCTCTGAACCAAGTGTCGTCAAAAATAAAAGAGGGTATAATTGAAAAAAAATTGGGTCTCATAATATCAGAAGTAAAAAAGTATTTCAATTTTATACCAAAAATAGCAGTTTTAGGGTTTAACCCACATGCTGGTGAAGAGGGTCACCTTGGTAATGAAGAAAGCTCAGACATATTGCCTGCCGTATTAAAATTCCAAGGGATTAAAAACTGCATTGTTGATGGCCCTTTCCCAGCAGATGGATTTTTTGGGACTAAACATTATAAAAATTATAATGTAACTGTTGCTATGTACCATGATCAGGCACTCATTCCATTAAAATTACTGTCATTTTTTGAAACTATAAATGTTTCGTTAGGTTTGCCGATCATACGAACAAGCCCTGGACACGGAACAGGCATTAACATTGCAAAAGACTTTAAAGCGGATAGTAATTCTTTCTACCAAGCAATTTTATTTGCAGGGCAGATGATATCTAGTTTAAGCAAAGTTAAGAACTAAGCCACGATTTTAATGCAAGAAATAGCACCTAAAAGAAAATTTGGTCAAAACTTTTTGACTAACCAATCAGTAGTAGAAAGAATAGTTTCAACTGCTGGCGATCTAGAAAACAAATGTATTATAGAAATTGGTGGCGGTTCTGGTAATTTAACTAAACACCTTTTAAAAGCTAAACCCAAAAAGCTCTTAGTTATTGAAATAGATAAGGACTATATCGAGATCTTAAGAGAAACTCTAAAAAGCGAAAGCGTTGAAACAATACTAATTTCCAAGGATATTTTGCGTACTGACATTTTTAGCTATTTTTCAGAGCCTCCGGTTATTTTTGGCAATTTACCCTACAATATTTCTACCAAAATTCTGGCAAAATTATTAACAACACCAAATAGTAAAAATAAGTGGGAAAAACTTTTTCTTATGTTTCAGCTAGAGGTTGCAAATCGAATAGTTGCAAAACCAAATTCAAAGCAATACGGACGATTGTCTTTATTTTCACAGTTTTATTCTTATCCCTCTTTAGAATTTCAGATCTCTAAAAGTTCTTTTTTTCCTACGCCAAAAGTCGAAAGCGCTCTTGTAAAGTTTCGAAGCAATAATGAGACCTGCAATGAATACAATAATGTGCTATTTCAAGATATTATTAAGAAAAGTTTTCAAGGTCGCAGAAAAATGATAAAAAATACCCTTAAAGCTAGTTATAAAAACATTGTTACTATTATGGAAATGTGTAACATTCCTGAAAATAGCAGACCTGAAAACATCACTCTTCAACAGTTTTGTAATCTCGCCGAGGCAATAGACAAATCAAGAATTTGACTTGATTATATAGTTACACTCTATCTATATTTTGTTCTAAGGAAATATTTTCTTTTTGTTCTTTTAAAGAAGATACATCTGACAAATCTTTATTTATCTTATTATCATCTCGTGTTTTTTCTCTAACAGAACTTCCTTCTTCAGCCAAACTTTCTTGTACCGTCGATTTTTCAGCTAATTCTTTCTGAGCCCCTAAAAGTAGCCTTGCGTAATGCTCAGAGTGTTGTTGAAAGTTTTCTGCTGAAACTCTATCGCCTGAAAGCTGAGAGTCATGGGCGAGAGATTGGTATTTATCAATGATCTGCTGAGGAGTACCTCTAACTTTACCTTCAGGACCTGCGCTGTCAAAAACCCGATTGATAACATTACCAGGGTTAGGTCTACGACTATTATTTCTATTCTTATTGCGTGATTTTCCTGACGATCTCATTTTGAACTGTATTTTCTTGTGATAATTTTTTTAAAGAACTTGTAAAGTTCTTAGATCTTGTTTTAATATAACTCATTTTTAAATTAACACAACCATGTACACATCGTTGATAATTATTTTCTTGAATATTAGCTTTATGTGTCTTTTTTAGCACACACAATTCGATTTACGTCGCTTAAATCCCTATGAAAGCTAAACTTTTTAAAATTAAATCTTCTTAACTCATGTTTTAAAAAAGCATCTTGTCCTTTACCAAATTCTATCACAAACATTCCATTACTATTCAAGTATTTACTTACGCTACTTAAAAACCGTTTAATGACATCTAACCCGCATTTACCTCCGTAGAGTGCTTCATGAGGTTCAAAAAGCATAATTTCTTTTTGCAAATAAAAAAAATCTTCTTTTGCGATATATGGTAAATTAGTAACAATCAAATCAAACCTCTCATTGATATTTGAAAATAAATTCGAATGAATTAATTCACATTCAGCCCTAAGTTTTAGAGCGTTTTTCTTTGTTACACTTAAGGCTTTTTTTGAAATATCTGAAAGAAAAAGACTGATACTTGGGTTTTCCTTATATAACGAAAGACCTATGCAACCGCTACCGCATCCCAAATCTAGTACTTTCATGCGATCAAAAAGCAAGTGTTTAGTGACATCTATAATTAATTCACTTTCAGGTCTTGGATCCAATACCGTTTCATCGATATAGAAGTCACTCTTCCAAAAAGATCTTGATTGTACTATGTGAGATGTCGGCTCACCTTTTGCTCTACGAGTGACCATAGCAGAGAAAAGCATGGCATTATCATGGTCTTTTGTATTATATCTCTGATCTAAGGACATTCCAAACGCTTTTGAAAATAACAACTTTATCGACTCCTTATAATCACTGCAACCTGCCTCCTTCAGTATTTTTTTTTGGGCAACAAAAAAGTTTCGTTTATTTTTCATTTTCTATTGCAAAAGCAGTCATTGCTTCCAGTCTTTCAGCAGAAATCAAACCATTTATTATTTCTTCAAGGTCTCCATTAAGCACTTCGTCTAATTTGTATAAAGTAAGATTTATTCTATGGTCGGTTACTCGCCCTTGCGGAAAATTATAGGTTCTTATCCTCTCAGATCTATCGCCGGAACCAATCTGAGATTTTCTTTGCGAGGCAATCGCTTTTGACTGATTTTTTATATTTAAATCATATAACCTTGTTCTGAGAACTTCCATAGCTCTCGCTCTGTTTTGATGCTGTGATTTTTCAGAACTCGTAACAACAATCCCGGTTGGCAGATGAGTAATTCGAACTGCGGAGTCTGTTGTGTTAACATGCTGTCCTCCTGCCCCGGATGCACGCATAGTGTCGATACGTATTTCATTTGGCAATATCTCTATATCTATTTCTTTAGCTTCTGGTAAAACAGCAACAGTTGCAGCAGACGTATGAATTCTCCCACTACTTTCAGTCGTAGGAACTCTTTGAACCCTATGAACACCACTCTCAAATTTTAACTTTGAGAAAATTTTCTTACCCCTTAAATGAAAAATTACCTCTTTCAAACCACCTAAATCCGTAACTGCTTCCTCAATTACGTCTATTTTACAATTATTTTTATCTGCAAAACGCTGATACATTCTAAACAAATCTAATGCGAACAATGAAGCTTCATCGCCCCCAGTTCCTGCTCTGATCTCAATAATAACTGATCTTTCATCATTAATATCTTTAGGTATCAGCAAAAGTTTAAGATCCTGTTCGATAGCTTGTTTTTTTGAGTTTAATGTCAAGAGTTCACTTTCTGCCAAAGCCACAAACTCTTTATCTTCTAGCAAAAGCGAGGTTTCTTCTATCTCGTCAACAACTAAAAAATATTTAGAAATTATATTTCTTACATCTTTTAGTTCTGAATACTCCTTAGAGAATTCTTCCAATTTGGTTCTTTCCAAATGACCTTGCATTTCTTTTTCTAAAAACTCAAAGCGATCAATAATTTTCTTCAGTTTTTCTTCAAACATAGAAAAAATTACTATTTTTCGGAAATTTCTTCTGCTCGTTTTTCAACGAGATCAACAATATGATCGATCATTTTATCATTATCTAATTTATGATCTGTTTTCCCTAACCTATAAATCATTCCGCTTCCTGCACCACCTCCAGTGAAGCCTATATCTGTCATTAACGCTTCACCAGGACCGTTAACAACGCAACCAATTATAGAAAGAGACATAGGGGTTTTTATGTGTTCTAGCTTCTTCTCAAGAATTCCAACTGTTTTTATCACGTCAAAACCTTGTCTCGCGCAAGAGGGACATGAAATAATCTGCACACCCCTGTGTCTAAGGTTCAAAGACTTTAGAATTTCGTATCCCGCCTTCACCTCTTCAACAGGATCAGCAGACAATGAAACTCTGATAGTATCCCCTAATCCTGCCCATAATAAATTTCCAAGTCCTATTGCCGACTTTACTGTACCAGAGAAAAGTGATCCAGCTTCTGTTATTCCTATATGAAATGGAGCATCAGTAATTGTTATAAGATCCGAATAAGCAGCGACTGCTAAAAAAACATCAGACGCTTTAACAGATATTTTAAATTCAAAAAAATCATTATCTTGCAGTATCCCAATATTTCTTTTAGCACTTTCTAATAAAGCTTCGGGGCAGGGCTCTCTATACTTTTCCAAAAGATCTTTTTCTATGCTTCCGGCATTAATCCCTATTCTGATGGAACTCCCAAAGTCTTTAGCAGCTTTAATCACCTCTCTAATTTTATCATTATTACCTATATTTCCAGGATTAATACGTAAACAAGCCGCTCCAGCCTCTGCAGCTTCAATCGCTCTTTTATAATGAAAGTGTATGTCGGCAACTATTGGAACAGCGCTCATTTTACAAATTTCTTTAAGAGCTTTAGTGCTCTCAATATCGGGGCATGATACTCTTACGATTTCTGCTCCGGCTTCCGCACATTTATTTACCTGCAAAATAGTAGCATTGGCATCAGCGGTATTCGTATTAGTCATTGTTTGAACCGAGATTGGGTTGTCTCCACCTATTTTTACATTACCAACATTTATCTCTCTTGATTTTCTTCTCGAAATCTGACGCCAAGGTCTAATACTGTCGATCGACACGCTCAAAACCTCACAAGTAACATACTTAGGTAATAAAACATTATAATGACCTTTTATTATTCAAAAAGCTATTTAAGTAGCTATCCTTCAAATCATTTATCTTTAATGAATTGAATATATTTTGAGGATCAATTTTAAAGTTCTTAATTACTTTTCTCTTATCTGAAACGGGTCCATACGTAATTCCATTTAGTGAGAAGAATAAATCTTTGGCGTTACCTGCTCTTAAGTTGCCATTAATCCAATTATTTTTGATTTCTAAAATCTCACCCGCCTTTAAGATTTTTTCAACAACAACTTTTCGACCTTCATCTTTAATGCGTATCCAAGATGGCTTTACCGCAAAAATATTTAAAGTAGTTTTAGCCTCATTTGTAACGACCTTGTTATTTTTATTTTGATTTAATAAAACTTGATTGGCACTCTGAAAGTCTGTTCTGATTTTAGAATTAAACGTTTCTTGCGTTTTTGATACTGCTGATCCGCTTTCGTAGTCTTTATAATTACTACTGCCAGCAGTGGCAGATACATCAAACTCTGGCACTACACCGAAATCAAAGGTTTTTATTGGCGTCTCTTTCACACCCTCCCCTGATAAACTTACATACGGTAATGATCTATCTAGCTTTGTAGAGTTGGCACCTAATACGCCAATATCTTCAAGCTGTAAGTTCGCTATTGGTCCGTCTCTGTACGAGACTTGCGGCGACACTAACTTACTACTCTCAGATACTTTGTATTCAATTGCATCTAAATCCTTACTTGTAAACTGATACCCTTTATTCGTATTTTCGTTGATCATTTCTGAAGATTTTATGTTCATCTCGCTCATTATTATTGGCAAATTATCAGCTGGAACAATTTTTAACTTTTGAATATCAATTAAAACTTTCCAAGCCCCAAAACCTATTCCAAAAAGAATTACAAATGCTAACAAAAAAGGCCCGAAAAATAAGTAACCTCTGCTAAATACAGAATTATCAATTTCCCGAAACCCAACATATGATGGTTTCCAATCTAGCTGCGTTTCTATGTTATAATCTTTTAAAACTCTATTTTTATAAATATACGTGTTCTCTAATTTACGAGAACCGTCATGAGAAGAAAAACCTGATTCAGCACAAAACCTTTCATAGACTTCCTCTGGATTTAGGTTTAAATACCTTGCGTAAGATCTAACATATCCTGCTACAAAACCTTTGTTTGGGAATGCATCTAAGTCACAATTTTCAATAGCAGCGACGTACGCCGCCTTAATCTTGAGGTCTTTTTGCACATGAAGAAGAGACCTTCCTAATGTAGCCCTCTCACCTCTCAGTTCTTCTCCGAGAAGCAAAGTGTAAGTGTCAAAACCGTTGACCTTAAATCCAAAGTTTCCGTCAGCCATACTCACCTATTAGGCATGATATAAATTTGTTTTTCAGCGCGCGCGGATGAAAATTTATCTACATAATAACTGTGGATAAATTAAAATTCATCATCAATATCAATTATTTCCCAAGTTTTCTAAAAAAACAACTAAAATATTTTTTTTAATAAAAATTTGAAAAAAAAATGCCTAGAGCTGCATGCTTTCTCGTATCAGTTTAACTAGATACTTAAAAATCTTTGGGCTTTCTTCTTTTTCAAATAGCCAGCCATGAATCAAATGGTCATCGTTAGATAAAAGTTGCTCGTATAAGTCAAGTTCAGACATATCTAGCTTAACAAGATTTTCATCTGAAAACCTTCCCAGAATAAGGTCTAATTCCTTGGTACCCCTTCTCCAACTTCTGATCGATAACCTCTTTCGGACTGTTTCAATACTCATATTATAAAAATAATTTATTTTTTACCTATTACAATTAAAGATTTTAGTTTAATAAAAATACATGCGTTTCTCAAAAAATATGGAAAAGATCAGTATGTCAAAAACAGCTGAGATGGCTGATTTGGCATTGTCTCTAAAAGAAAAAGGGCATAAAGTAATTAATATGGCGTCAGGTGAGCTTTCTTTTAAACCTGACTCAACAGTTAGAAAAGAAGCATGTAAAGTTATAAATAGAGGAGATACCCTCTATACACAGGTAGCAGGCTTATATCAGTTGAGATCGCTTATAAGTGAAAAACTCAAAAAAGATATAAAAGTTGATTATAAATCTGATGAAATAATTGTTTCTAATGGAGGGAAACAAGTTATTTTTAATGCCTTGCAAAGTACTATAAACCAAGGCGATGAGGTTATTATTATCTCTCCTTACTGGGTGTCATATCCAGAAATTATTAAATTATGCGGAGGAAAACCAAAAGTTCTCCATACCAGAAGACAAGAAGGCTTTTCAATTAATACAGAAAATTTAGAAAAACTTATTACGACAAAAACCAAATGGCTTATTTTAAACTCACCAACCAATCCAACTGGTGTTGTTTACTCTTTTGAAAATCTAAAAAAGATTATTCAAGTATTAATCAAATATCCAAATGTTTGGATTCTTTCAGATGATATTTACGAAAAATTAAACTTTTCATCGGAGAACAATTTAAACATCATTAGCATTGAAAAGAAACTAAAGAGAAGATCACTTTTGGTTAATGGATTTTCAAAAGGATATTGCATGACTGGGTGGAGACTAGGGTACGGGGCTGGACCTAAAATCCTTATAGAGGCAATGAAAAAAATACAATCTCAGTCAACATCTGCAGCTAATACAATTGCTCAAAATGCAGCAATTAAGGCATTACAATTGAATGAAAGTTATTTTGAAGATATCAAATCTTCGCTTATTAAAAGAAGAACAATTGTTACCTCAGCTTTATCAGATTTACAGGGTTTTAGTTCTAATTTTAGTCGAGGTGCTTTCTATCTATTTCCTTCAATAAAAGCCTTTCTTGGCAAGCGGGTAAAGGGTAAAGAAGTTATAGTTGATGATACAAGCTTTTGCCTTCGATTATTGTCCTCAGAACACGTTGCAGTAGTACCAGGTTCAAGCTTTGGAAACAGAGGTAGTATAAGAATAAGTTATGCCTTAAGTGAAAAAGATTTACGCCTTGGATGTAAAAGGATAAAAGATTTTTGTGATAGATTAGTTTGAAAACCTTTCTAAATTCGATGGAGCACTCAAACGATTAACAATAAAAAAATGATTTAAATAATGCATGACATAAAATTTATAAGAAAAAGTCCTGATATTTTTGATGAGTCTTTGAAGAAAAGAGGTGAAAACTCTAAAAGTTTAGAAATTATTGCACTGGACGCAGAAAGGAGAGAAACTATTGAAAAGTTAGAACACTTGCTTTCTCAAAGAAAAATGCTGTCGAAAGAGGTCGGAGCATCTGCAAAAAATAATGACATCTCAGCAAATAATACCCGTGGAGACATAAAGAAAATTAAGCATGAGATAAGTCAATTAGAGGCCACTCTTAAAGATATCGAGAAAAATTTGGACACCATACTTTTATCCATACCTAATTTATTGAGTGATGATGTGCCGGTCGGACAGAGTGAAATGAACAACGTTGAGGTTTATAGATGGGGGAACATAAAATCGTTCACTTTTCGACCTAAGGAACACTTTGAAGTTGATGCCACAAAAAACGATATAAATTTTGAAGCGGCAGCAACCGTTACAGGTTCGCGATTTGCATTTCTTTCAAAATCTACTGCGTTGTTGCATAGGGCATTGACTCAGTACATGCTTAATACCAACATAATAGAAAGTGAGCTAACAGAATTTTGGACACCGGTTCTTGTTAATGAACAATCTATGTTTGGCACTGGACAATTACCAAAGTTCAGAGAGGATAGTTACAAAACAAATGAAGGACTTTGGCTTATTCCTACAGCAGAAGTTCCTTTGACAAACATTGGAAGAAATAAGATTTATACGTCCGAGGAATTACCAATCAGAATGACTGCTGCTACTCAGTGTTTTCGTTCGGAGGCAGGTAGTGCTGGTAAAGACACAACAGGAATGATCAGACAGCATCAATTTGAAAAGGTGGAGATGGTAACATACTGCAAACCAGAGTATGAAAATTTCGAACTCGAAAGAATGACAGAGTGTGCTGAGAAAATTTTAAAGAAGTTACTTATACCTTTTAGAAAAATACTTTTATGCTCTGGAGATATTGGCTTTGGGTCAAAAAAAACATATGATCTAGAGGTTTGGCTACCGGGCCAAAATAGTTACCGTGAAATTTCAAGTTGCTCAATATGCGGAGACTTCCAATCTAGGAGGATAAACATTAGATATAAAAGCGATCGAGAGTCTAAACCACTATTCATATCTACATTAAATGGGTCAGGTCTTGCTGTTGGGCGTTGCTTAATAGCAGTTATAGAGAATAACCAACTAGAGGATGGATCAGTAGTAATTCCAGAAGTATTGAGACCATACATGTTTAATTATAAAAAAATTGATAATAAGGGAACCCTTAACTAGGATGCGTATTTTAATAACCAATGACGATGGCTTTAATGCTGATGGGATTAAATCATTGAAAAAAATAGCACTTACAATGGCAACTAAAGAAGATGTTTTTGTTGTGGCACCTTCTGCAAATCAATCAGCGAAAAGCAGGTCTATCTCATATAAAAAGAATTTCCAAATTACAAAAAAAAGTAATAACGAATATTCTGTTGATGGCACACCTACTGATTGCATAATATTTGCTCTCGAGTATCTTATGAAAAATAAAAAGCCTGATATAGTTTTATCGGGTATAAATTGGGGATATAATCTATCAGAAGACGTCTTCTATTCTGGTACAACGGCAGCAGCTCTAGAGGGCGCAGATAGAGGAATACTATCAATAGCATTAAGCCAAGCTTATGACGGTAAAGGACAGGAATTGAATCCTTATCTTTTTGCTGAAAGTTGTGGATCAAAATTGTGTTTATCTATTTATAAAAACTTCTCACATGAGCTTGAAAAAACAGCTTTCAATGTAAACTTTCCTACAAACCCCAAAATGCAATACCCTGACTGCATAAAAATCACTCCAGTTGGGCAAAGATGTACCTCAAATTTTGCACTAAACGTACATCTTAAATCTCAAAATCTCTTTACGGCTCAGATAGATAGCATTACTAAAAACTCCTCTTTAACCCTTAAGGACGACTATTCAAACTGCTTAGATGGATATATCACAGTTTCGCCTATTTCCATGCATCTTCTTAAGGAAAAAAATTTTGAGGAACTAAAGAATGTACAATTTTGACATGAATGAGTCAAAAGCCCTTCTTATACTAAAATTAAGAAAAATTGGGGTTTCTAATCCAGAAATATTAGATTGCATGGAGTCAATAGATAGAAGCCGTTTTGTCTCAGAGAGTTTTCTAAGTCGATGCTTAGAAGATATCGCACTCCCCATTGATTGTGGCCAAACTATCAGCCAACCTTCATTAGTAGCATTTATGACCCAACATTTAGAAATTCCGCAACGAAGTAAAGTTTTAGAAATAGGTACTGGCTCTGGTTACCAAACAGCAATACTTTCTAGACTAGCATCACGAGTCTATTCAATTGAGAGACATAAAAAGCTTGTAGACATAGCTAAGAGACGGCTTGAAAAGCTCAACATATCAAATGTGACAATACTTCTACAGGATGGTTTCTTTGGTTATGCTCCGCAAGCTCCCTTTGATCGAATTATCGTAACTGCAGCTGTTGAAGAAATTCCTAGATTAGTAGTAAGTCAACTTAAGGTTGGAGGCATTATGGTTGTCCCCATTGGGCTCCCAAACCAAAAACAATCACTTTTGAAAGTTGTTAAAACTGAAAAAGGCTTGGACATTAAAGAGCTAATGAGTGTAAGGTTTGTTCAAATGAAAGAAGGATTAGTAAAAAGTTAAAACCTGGGTTCAGTTTTTATGGATAAGAATACAGTAATCACTTTAATTTTTACTCTGCCGCTTTTGGTAAATTGCCAAACTTCGGAGCGTGGAGAAACCCCTAATCAAGGGCTAAATAGCATTTCTTTTGATGAAAAGACACAACCGGATTTCAGGGGTGTCATCTCTTATGATAAATATCAAATTGTGGTAGCCAATGGTAATGAAACGGTTTTTGAAATTGCTAATAGATTAAATCTCGACCCAAGAAAATTCTCTTTGTTTAATGGGTTAGTAGAGTCATATAGGCCCAGGCAGGGAGAAATGTTAGCATTAAACAAAAAAATAGAACCATTAAAAAAGACAAATAAAAGTGTTTGGTCTCAAAAAAGCACAAAAAATGTACTTGAAAGAGTGAAGGAAACGAAACAGGTATCCGTTCAATCAAAAGGCTTTGCTAAGCACAAAGTTGAAGCTGGAGAAACGATTTATTCGATAGCTCGTCTATATAATGTTTCAGTGACCTCTTTAGCTAAATTGAACAAGCTAGATGCGGAATTCACTATATATCTGGGACAAAATATTATTATTCCAATAGCGAAAAATAACATAAATCCAAAAAAAGATAAAATAAATACAGCTAGTAAAGATTTGATAAATGATAAAAAAAATAACTTGGCTAACTCGTCAGAGAAAAAAAAGGCTAGCGGTTCAAAAAATACGTTTATGAAGCCAGTAAAGGGAAAAATTATAAGCAAATATAATCCCAATGGTGCAAAAGAAAAGAATCAAGGAATTGATTTCCAAGTATCCGCTGGGTCTCCCGTATTTGCTGTTGCTCCAGGTAATGTTGCATTAATAACAGATAACACTGAAAACTTTGGGAAAATTGTCTTGATAAGGCATGAGAACAACTTAATAAGCATATATGGTAGAGTCGCGCGAGTGTCGGTGAAAAAAAATGACTTTGTAAATAAAGGCCAAAAAATTGGGTCAATGGCAGAAAATACAAATGATGATAACGCTCAGATTACACTTCATTTTGAGCTTAGAAAGGGGACTAAAAGCGTCAATCCAGAAAATTACTTTGAATGATTAATAAAGTTACTTATCCCTAGCTAACAAGGACACAACAAACTGTTTAGCAACTCGACCTGACCGACTGCCTCTTTGAACTTGCCATTCGATTGCCATTTTATCTAATTCTTTTTCAGCAATGTCTATATCAAAAGATTTGGCATAGGTTCTTACTATCTCCAGGTAAAGATTTTGATCACACTCATAAAAACCTATAGAAATGCCAAATCTGTCTGAAATAGAAAGGCGCTCATCAAGCTCTTCTTCCCATCTCATGAACTCTCCATTGCTTTGTGTTTTTCTACTCAATAGATGCCTTCTATTAGACGTAGCATATATTAACACGTTATGCACTCCACCGATCAATCCACCATCTAGTAAAGATTTAAGTGATTTATAGTTAGTTTCATGATCATCAAATGAAATGTCGTCACAAAAAATAATAAATTTTTTATTTATGTTTTTTATTATTTTTAATAACTGATTGACGTGCCCTATATCATCCCTCGCCACTTCTATTATCTTCAGACTGTTAGCTGTCGAACTAGTAGCCTTAACAACAGATTTTATGAGAGTAGATTTACCCATCCCTCTAGCTCCCCACGCTAGTATATTATTTGCTGACTTTCCATCAATAAAAGCTTTGGTATTAATTTTTACTTGCTCAATTTCTCTATCCATTCCTTTCAATAATGAAATATCATCAGCTGGTATATTACTAACTTCTGAAAAATGGTTTTTACCTGGTTCCCAAATAAATGCATCTGCTTTTTCAAAAAAATCTGCATCGGGATCTAAAGGGAATGCTCTTTCGAGTGAGTCTGCTATTCTTTTAAGGTATTCTCTCATGATTGTAGTTTTTATATATTTTCATCCATTTGTTGAAGAACTTTCTCTTTTTTCTTTTCTACTAACTTTACCAACAGAATGGATATTTCATACAAGGAGTACACGACAGAAAACAGAATGATTTGCGTAATAACATCTGGCGGAGTAACTACAGCCGCTATCACCAATATAGTAACCATTGCATATTTTCTTATTCCGATGAGTGAATTAGAGGAAACTAAGCCGGCTTTACCCATTAAAGTTAACAATACGGGCAACTGAAAACATATGCCAAAAGCCAATATAAACCTCATAGTAAGACTAAGATATTCATTTATGGTACCAAGGTACTTTATACCAACAAGATCATTCAAATCTGATGTATTTTGAAAACTCAAAAAAAAGTTAAACGCTAGAGGAAGAACAATAAAGTAAGCAAACGCTGATCCGACAAAAAATAATATAGGGGAAGCAATTAAAAACGGCAAAAAGGCCAATTTTTCTTTTTTATACAAACCTGGTGCAATAAATCGCCAAACTTGAAACCCGATAAAAGGAAATGAGACTATAAATCCCCCAAAAAAAGATATTTTTACATTAACCATAAAACCCTGTTGTAGACCGGTAAAGATCAAATCGTTCTCTTCATTTTGAATTGTTAGAAGCTCTGTTATTGGCATCGCTAAAAAATTGAAAATGTATTTTGAAAAAGGGAACACGCATACCATGCAAAGGAGAAAAGCTAGCACAGACCAGATTAGCCTAGATCTAAGTTCTGAAAGGTGCTCTATTAGAGGCGCATTGGACGACTCTATCTCATCCTGTTGTTCTTGCTTTTTTTTCATTAATTATTACAGATAGTCCAGCAAAATTAAAGTTGTTGAATAGGCGCACTACAGACTACTTTTTTTTTTAAGCTTGACCTTACCACTCTTTTTACCTTTAAATTGAATTTTGGGTTCATCAATAAAATTATCTAAATCGTTATACTTAGTTAAATCGTTTTTCAAATTATTGATCTCTTCTATTTCCGCAGTTTCATTTATTTGATCATAAAATTCTCTTGAAATTTGCTTTATTTTTCCGAAAATTTTTCCTACCTTGTTTAATAGCTTTGGTAAGTCCTTCGGTCCAACGACTATCAATGTGACCGTTCCAATAACAAACAGTTCTTGCCAACCCAAATCAAACATTTTTAATTTTATCCTTTATCTTTTTCAGGGGTTACATCTTTTACATTTTCGGAAACTTCTTCCTGTGCTTTATTTAATTCCTGTTTACCTTCACTTATACCCTTCTTAAAACTAGTAATTCCCTTCCCCACTTCACCCATAAGCGACGAAATCTTGCCTCGTCCGAATAAAATAAGTACAACAACTGCAATTAAAATTATCCCTGGTAATCCGATTTGATTAAACATTTATTATCTCCGAATATTTTTTATCTCTAAAGTTCTAAAAGTTAAATTAACAGAAAAATAAAATTTATCACTTAAATTTTTTTATCTTTAACAAAAACAAAGCAGCGATCCCTTCTAACTGAGATCCACAGATTGATACCAGAAGGGGGAAGAAAAACTCCTGGGACGGAAGCTTTAAGCAGTGATTGGTCAAACTCCATTTTCAATTCAATAAGGCTCTCTTTACCCAAAAATCTAGAACGAACCACTTCTCCTCTGGCTGCAACTCCATGTTCAATTGTTGGGCTTGGGCCTTTTCCATTTCTATCAAAGTCGATTTTTAAGTGTTGAGGACGAATAATTATTTCAGCAGTCAAACCATCTTGTAAACCGGGGGTCATAAATAAACCAAACGGAGTTTCAGTTTGAGAATTATTAATTTTTCCTTGTATTTTATTGTAATTCGATAGAAACTTCGCTGCTTTACTGTCTACTGGTTTATTATAAACATTATAGGGAGCTCCCTTCTGAATGATCGAGCCCTCTCGCATCAAAGCAATGCTGTCTGAGACTTTCATGGCCTCCTCTGGATCATGGGTAACGATGATAACTGATGTATTTTCTTCACTTAATAAAGATAGCGTTAGATCCCTTATTTCATCTCTTAACCTATTGTCTAAACTCGTAAAAGGCTCATCCATTAACATAAGTTTTGGACTAGGCGCTAAGGCTCGAGCAATAGCAACTCTCTGTTGTTCACCTCCAGAAATCATATGCGGGTATTTTTCTCCAAAAGAAAGCATACCAACACAATCTAGAAGGTAATTCGTTCTTTCTTTAATTGTTCTATTACCATTTTGATGTAAGGCGTAACTGACATTTTCGAAGATATTTAAGTGAGGAAAAAGTGAAAGATCTTGAAAAACAAGACCAATACCTCTTTCAGGGGTTTCCTTTAAAATATTACTATCATGCGAAACCAACATATTATTAATAATAATATTACCCTTATCCGGGACCTCTAAACCAGCTATTAGTCTTAATGCAGTAGTCTTCCCACATCCAGAAGGCCCGAGAAGACACATTTTCTCTCCCTTTTCTATTGTAAGGCTAAAATTATCTAGGACCTTTTGCTGATTGAATGATTTAGAAACTGCCTCTAGCTCCAAGATTTTATTATTTTTGTTAATTCTTAATGTTCCTATAAAATAATTCGATAATAAGTTGGTTTATATCTTTTTGTAAATTTTCAGTCCACAAAAGCTTTTTCAATTACGAACTGACCAGGGGAAGAGTTAGATCCTTCTTTTAAACCCTTTTTCAGACAAATTTCTTTGAACTCATTAAGCATCGCCATACTGCCGCATATCATGACCCTATCCTCTAATGGCTCCAAATCACTTCCAACTTCTTCTACAAATCTTTCTGATTTAAACCAGTCTGTAATCCTACCAAAATATTGACTAGGTTCTCTTGTGGTGGTAGGGAAAAACCTCAACTTATCAGCGACTATTTCTGATAAAAGCTCATCCTTAAATATTGACTCAATGATGGATTTTCCATATTCAAGCTCGTTATTATGTCTACAAGTTTGAAAAAGTATTACCTCACTAAATTTATCGTACGTCTCAGGATCCCGAATGATACTAGTAAAGGGTGCTATACCGGTCCCCGTAGAGAAAAGAAAAAGTCTCTCTCCCTTCAAAAGAGCGTCATTTACCAAGGTTCCTACGGATTTATTTCTAAAAATTATTTTTTCTCCTTCTTTTAACCGTTGAAGCCTCGATGTTAGCGGTCCATCTTCAACTTTGATCGAATAAAACTCAAATTCTTCATGCCAATTAGGAGAAGCTATTGAATAGGCCCGAAGTAAAGGTTTTTTATCTATATATAGCCCAATCATCACGAACTCTCCTGACCTAAACTTGAAGTTATCTGGCCTAACGCACGAAAAAGAAAATGTTGAAGAAGTCCAATGATGAACTTTTAAAACCTCAAGTTGGTGTAATCCATTGTTATCTTTTTGCACTTAAAATCCTAAAAATTGAAATCCAAAGCCACTTATACCAAATTTTCAAAAAAATATCATTTATGTTTTTTATAGCTGAAGAGTTTTTTTTATTCCAATTCAGAGATCTTTATTATTGGTTTCTTTCCACAAATTGAATACATGCTTTCTTTTACGAACCGCTCAAGTTCATCTAAACTATACCTATCTTTTTTGTTCGTATTATTACTTAAAAATGTTTCTGTAGTTGTTTTTAATTCATCCAAATAATCTTCGAATCTTGGGAGACCAAAGGAACTGAAATGAATTTTTAAACCTTGTTTCAATGTCCTACGAGCTATTTGTATAACAAGAAAGCCTTCTGAAGACATCTTTATTCTTTCCTTGAATGCAATATTATCAGACTTTGCTATGATCTTACCATCAACGAACAACCTCTCAGGCCTATCACTAGGATCTTTTCTTATTTTCAAATTTTTATCTATTTCAACGACTTCACCATTTCTAACCACCTCAGCCTTTATATTTTTTTCTATAAGAGCTTTCTTATGCCCAAGCAAATGCCTTATCTCGCCATGCATGGGAAATACAAGTAGTGGTTTAACTTTTTTATAAAACTCCATCATCTCTGGAATGTTTGTATGCCCACTTACATGAAACTCTCTATCATCACTATATTTTACTTGCACTCCCTTCTCGGATAGGTTGTTTATAACCCGATTGACTGCAACTTCGTTTCCTGGGATAGTTTTAGAAGAAAATACAAACGTATCACCCTCCTCAATTTCCAATCCCATGTATTTTCCACGGGATAATTGTGCGGAAGCTGCTCTAATTTCGCCCTGAGATCCTGTTGCAATGACCAATAAGCTTTCCCTTGGAATTAAGTGAGCTTTCCTTGGGTCAATCAAATTGGGAAAGTCCGTAAATACCCCAGTTTCTGTAGCTTTGCTTAGCATATTATTCATGGCTCGTCCAAAAACAGCTATTGATCTTCCTAAATTTTTCCCAGCTTCTGCTATAATTTTTAACCTACCGAGATTTGAAGCAAATGAAGTAAATACAATTCTTCCTTTACTTTGCTTTATAATTTTATGTATTGGTTCTTTAAGGAGAGACTCAGACATTCCCTTATTTTCATTTAGCATATTTGTCGAGTCCACAACACACAATGACGGTCTGCCTCCCAGTGCGCTTCCTAACTTTTTATAGTCTAGAGGTTTATCTAAAACTGGACTTTTATCTATCTTAAAATCACCTGTATGAAGAACAATACCAAATTCGCTCTTTATTATCAAAAATGATGCCTCTGGAACGGAGTGTGTCGTGGGGAAAAAGGCTACCGTCACATCTTTTAGCTTAACTTCAAACGGCCATTCTTTGACTATTACAACTCGTTTAGAGCTTACATTGACTTTGTTTAATTTATCTTTCACAATTTCCCCAGTGAATTTTCTACAGAATATCTTGCAATCTATTTTTGATGCAATAAATCCAATTGCTCCAAGATGATCTTCATGGGCATGAGTAATAAAAATACCCTCTAAATGCTGCAAGTTATTTAGTATAAGTTTAGGGTTGGGAAATATTAAATCTACACCAGGCTCAGTATCCATTTTTGGGAAAGAAACACCTGCATCTACAAGAATATAGCTAACCTTATTCCGCCTCTTAAAACCATAGGCATACATATTCATTCCAATTTCACCAGCACCACCAATGGGTGAATAAATTAAACTATAATCATTCAAAATTATTTATCCTCATTAAAACTTGATATAAAGACTAGGCCTTTGATGGTAAGTCTTAAGTCAATTTTGTCAAACATACTTGTATCGCGAGAAAAAACAGTAGACAAGCCTCCTGTAGCGATCACATTATTAATTTTTCTTTCATTTTTTATTTTTGATATTATACCGTCTACCAAACTCAAATATCCCCAATAAATCCCCGATTGCATACAATTAATTGTATTTCGCCCTACCACATTAGGGGGTCTCTTCACCTCAATATGTGGTAGAGCAGCAGCGGCTTCATGCAAAGCTTTTGTAGACAATGAAACACCTGGAGCGATTACACCTCCTACATAACTTCCTGAGTCATTAATGACATCAAATGTTGTTGCGGTTCCAAAATCAACTACAATAGTGTCTCCACCTACAATATGGTATGCAGCGGTAGCATTCACTAGTCTGTCCGCACCAACATTAACACCCCTTTCAACATCTACAGATATTGGGATTTTACAATTATCTGAACCAACAATAAGAGGTGAGCAATTAAAATATGTTTTAGACAATACTTTCAAATTAAAAATTGAATCAGGAACCACCGAAGAAACTATAACTTTGTTAATATCTTTATATTTAATATCAGAGATACCAAACAATTGTTGCAACCAAGTGAAGTACTGATCTGCAGTCATATTTCCATCAGTTGAACACCTCCATTCAGATAGTATTTTTTTATTTTTTGAAACTGAAAATACAGAGTTTGTATTTCCCACATCTATGGCTAAAAGCATATATCAACTCCCAAAGTAAACATCTCCAGAATATATTTTTTTAACACCAGAATTCTCACCAACTATTAAGCCACCTAGTTCATCTAATCCTAAAAATGTTCCTGTTTTAATTTTTCTTTTATTGTCAGAAATCTGGATCATTGTACCTTTATCATAGCTCCTAGTTTGCCAAACACTCAAAATTGAGGGTAATTTTTTTTCTTGGACATATGATTCTAACTCATTTAATTCATAACAAAAATTTCTGAAAAATTTTTTCAGGTCGATTTTATCGTTGGTATAGCTTGCAACACATTGAGTGTTATATTGTTTGTTAGAATTTTCTTTTAAAATTGGAGATGAATTCAAATTTACACCTATACCTACTATCAAACCACTTTTTCCACTGCAAGGTGCCTGAATACTTTCAAGCAAAATTCCAGCAACCTTATAATTATCAATGATGAGATCATTTGGCCATTTTAATCTGATGTCAACGCCATCTTTTACAATTTTCTTTATGGTTTCATAAAGGGCAACGCCAAAAAAGAAACCATAGAGATGGAGGTGAAAACGCGGAAGAACAGGAAAAAATATAACTGATCCAGAAAAATTCCCGTTATTACTAATCCAACTATTCCCGTTTCGCCCCTTTCCATTAGTTTGATGTTTTGCTATCATCCAAGTTGTTTTATTAAAGTTTTTAATCTGTCTTTTAATTTCCTCATTAGTGCTATCTATAGAGTCTAGCCAAATGACGTCGCTTTTAAAAAAGTGTCTCAAGCTTATGCCTAATAAATTAAACTTTGCGCTGCTGCCCTAGTTAGTGGCTCTACCCCCAGTAAATTATATGTTCCAATCACTATTGCTACTGAAGCCACAAAAAGAATACACAAATGAGTGAAGGGCATTCTACCATCTAATTTTGCTTCTCTGTCCATAAAATAGATAATATAGACTACTCTTAAATAATAAAACGCTCCAACTACGGAGGCAATTGCGCCTACTACAGCTAAATAAATCATGCCCGAATTTATTATTGCCATAAACACATAAAGTTTACAAATAAATCCTGCTAAAGGCGGAATCCCAGCAAGTGAAAATAAAATTAAGGCCAACGCAAAGGATACACCAGATCTTTTTTCGGAGTACTGTGCTAAAAGATATATGTCAGTAACAAGCACTCCATCCTTTTCCATATTTATAATGAAGGCGAATATTCCAACCATCATTATTGAATAGAGAAACAGATAAATAATAAATCCACTTAATCCTTCTGGTGATACAGCAGCTAAACCCATCAAAGCAAAACCGACATGCCCAATAGAAGAAAATGCCAACATTCTTTTTATATTTGTTTGCGCAATTGCACCGAAGGCACCAATAATCATAGAGCCACCGGAAAGGAAAACTAAAATAAGCTGCCAATTGTGCGCAACTCCTCCAAAGACATCAAAAAGAACCTTGGCAAACATTGCACCTATTGCCAATTTAGGTACTATGGCCATGAATGCGGTTACGGGCGTAGGTGCTCCTTCATAGACGTCTGGAGTCCACATATGAAAAGGAAAAGCCGAAAACTTAAACGCTATTGATGATATAATAAACACCATCCCCACTTGTAAACCGAGAAGAGTGTCTGTGTACATTATAGTTTCATAAATAAGGTCAAATTGAGTTGATCCTGTTGTTCCATAGACGAGCGATATCCCGTATAGAAGAAGTCCTGACGACAATGAACCCAAGATGAAATACTTTAATCCTGCCTCGGTAGATTTTGCATTGTCCCTACTAAAGGAAGCCAATATGTATAAGGAAAGGGCTTGCATCTCTATTCCTATGTACAGCGATAAAAGATCATTTGCTGAAATAGTTATCATCATTCCAACAATCGAAAAATTAATTAAAATTGGAAATTCAAAAACTTGTAAATTGTTCTTCTTTAAATAATCATCACTCAAGTGCAATATCAAGGCAGATAAGATTAATATAAGCCCTTTGAAAAATGATGTGAAATCATTGCTTGAATAATATCCACCCATAACAGGTTCAGTCGTGGTTGCCTGCCCATAAATTAATATTAAGGCTGCGACAATAAGAGATAGCGACGATATATTGTTACTATATTCAATCAGAGCTTTTCCATTTGAAAAGACAGCTATCATTAGGAAAGACAGGGTGAAGAGTATAATAAACAGTTCAGGAAGAATAAATCTTATGGCTTCGATCATTTAGAAAACCTCACTCTAGACCCTCAATTAAAATATTAAGGGTTGGACTAAACACATTGAGCGCTATGTTAGGGTAAAGTCCTAGCAAAATAACCAAGATAACAAGCGGATACAAGCAAAGCTTTTCTCTTATAGATACATCTGAAATTCGTTTTAGACTCTCTTTAACCAATTCTCCAAACATCATTCTTTTGTATAAATATAAAGCATAACAAGCTGACAAAATAACCCCTATTGTTGCAATCACTGCATATGCGCTGTTTTCTTTGAAAAGACCCAATAGTGTCAAAAATTCTCCTACAAATCCGGAAGTACCTGGCAATCCAATATTTCCAAGAGTAAAAATCATGAAAACAAAGGCATATGACGGCATTGCATTAATTAACCCTCCAAAAGATGAAATCTCTCGTGAACCGGTTCTATCATATATAACTCCAACCACGAGGAACAATCCTGCAGAAATAAAGCCGTGACTTATCATTTGAAAAACCGCGCCATCGAGACCTTGCTGATTAAAAGAAAATATCCCTATGGTAACAAATCCCATATGGGCTACAGAAGAGTAAGCTATAAGCTTTTTCATATCAGTTTGAGCCAATGCTATTAGAGAAGTGTAAACAATAGCTATGATAGAGATAAAGAAAACAAAATTCTGAAAATAGAGTGACGCCTCATAAAACATGGGCACGCTAAACCTAAGGAACCCATAACCACCCATTTTTAGAAGTATTGCTGCTAAAACTACTGAACCCGCTGTTGGGGCTTGAACGTGTGCGTCAGGTAACCACGTGTGTAGTGGAAACATAGGAAGTTTAACAGCAAATGACGCAAAAAATGCTAGCCATAATAATGACTGTATTCCAGCAGGCAAATAGATGCCCATAACATAAATTGGTTTATAATCAAAATTGAATTCTAAGAGTTTTGTGATATCGGTAGTACCAGACAAATCCCACATTACGATCATAGCAATAAGCATCAAAATAGAGCCTAGTAGGGTATATAGAAAGAACTTAAATGATGCAAACACTCTATCCTTACCACCCCAAATTCCAATTATCAAAAACATTGGAATTAAACCCGCTTCAAAAAACACATAAAAGAGGAAGAGATCAAGGGATACGAAAACACCGATCATTAAAGTCTCTAAGATCAAAAAAGCTATCAAGAACTCCTTAACCCTTTTATTAACTCCCCAACTTGATAAGAAAACTATTGGCATAATTGAGGCAGTCAATACTAACAAGGACATAGAAAGACCATCAACTCCAAGCTTATAGTTGAAGAACCCTAGCCATAGGAATTCTTCCAGGAATTGGAAACCGGATTCCCTTGTATCGAATTGTGATAGCAAAAATATACTCAAAAAGAATACAAACAAGGAGGTTACTAAGCTAACTCTCTTTGCATTTTCTGATGCTTGCTTGTCTGAGCCTTGAACAAATAGTGTAATTATAGCGGCACCCAAAAGTGGGAGAAAAGTAATTAAAGATAAAATAAAATCCATGTTAATAATCGTCTAGATAAAATACAAAAGATGATAGGATCAAAGTAAAACCAATTATCATTACCAATGCGTAGTGATAAACAAACCCCGATTGAACTCTACTTGCCAGAGAGACAAATTTAGGTATTACCACCACTGCCACTCCATGAACACCTCCATTGATTAGAAAAACATCACCTATTTCCCAAAAAATCTTTGCTATAATCCTTATGGGCTTTACAAAGATGATTTCATAAAGTTCATCGAAGTACCATTTGTTCAACAAGAATTTATAAAGAATATTTTGCTGTTTTGCCAATTTCATTGGAACTTCAGTATTTATCAAATAACAATATACAGCGAACAAGACCCCTAACAGCATCGCGCAGAACGGAGCAAGCTTGATGCCGACAGGAACATAATGAAAATCATGCATAATAGTGTTGTTGATCGAAAGAATTATTGAGTCCGAAAAAATCTGATATTTTTCATTAGTGAAAGAGTATTCAAATAAGCTTCCAAAAAATATTGAGCCCAAACTTAGAAAGACCAACGGAACTAGCATGTTCCAACTTGGCTCATGACTATGTTCGTAATCATCTTTACTTCCTCTAAATTGTCCAAAAAAAGTTAAAAATATCAATCTCCAACTGTAAAAGCTTGTCAAGAAAGCTGAAAACACCAAAACGTAAAAAGCAAAGACGGTACCAGCATTTTTTGATGCAAATACACCCTCTATGATAATATCCTTTGAAACAAATCCTGATAGCCCAAAATTAAAGCCAAATAAGTAATAACTTAATGGAATGCCTGCTCCCGTTATTGCTAGAGTACCAACTAGCATACCCAAAAACGTCCACGGTAGTTTTGATCTTAGTCCTCCAAACCTTCTTATGTCTTGCTCATGATGCATTGAATGTATAACTGACCCAGCACCCAAAAATAAGAGTGCTTTAAAGAATGCATGTGTAAAAAGATGGAAAATAGCTGCATGATAAAACCCTGCTCCCGCTGCTACAAACATGTACCCAAGTTGTGAACAAGTCGAGTAAGCAATTATTCTTTTGATGTCGGTCTGGACTAAGGCGACCGATGCTGCAAATAATGCAGTTAATGAACCAATAATTACTATAAACGACGAAACAAAAGGAGCCATTTCGAATAGAGGAGAAAACCTGCAAGTAAGAAACACACCTGCAGTCACCATAGTAGCTGCATGAATAAGTGCTGAGACAGGTGTTGGGCCTTCCATAGCATCAGGAAGCCAAGTATGCAGAAAAATTTGTGCAGATTTTCCCATTGCACCAATAAAAAGAAAGAAACAAATTAGTTCCTTAATATTAAGAGCAAAGAAAATAGGCTCGTTTAATTCTTTATTTGAACTCTCTAACGACGCAAAAATATCGCTAAAATGTACAGACCCAAAAGTAACGAAAATCAGAAAAATACCAATTAAAAAAAAGAAATCACCCACTCTATTTACTATAAAGGCCTTTATTGCAGCACTATTGGCACTAGGCTTTTTATAATAAAAACCTATCAACAAATATGAAGCTAGACCTACACCCTCCCACCCGAAAAATAACTGCAAAATATTATCTGCACAAACTAACATCAGCATTGCGAAGGTGAAAAGCGATAAATAAGCAAAAAATCGGGCTATATAAATTTCTGATTCACCCCAATTATGGTCACCTTTCATATAACCTATAGAGTATAGGTGCACCAATGAGGAAACACTGGTTATTACAACTAACATAGTTTTAACTAAACTATCTATTTTTATAGACCATTCCGCTGCAAATGTACCAGAATTTAACCAAGAAAATAAAACTCGGGTATCAGTTTCGAAAGGAAAAATATTAAGAAAGATCGTCCAGCTAAAGATTGCACTGATTAATAGTATTGTAGTTGCAAATAAAGCTACTTGCATTTCACCTACTAACCTATGAAAAAAACCACAGATTATAGCTCCAAGCAAAGGTGAGAATATAATGAACTCCAACAAGGGTTAACCTTTCATTGTATTGGCTTCATCTACGAAAATAGAGCTTCTTAATCGATAAAAACAAACTAATATGGCCAAACCGATAGAAGCTTCGGCTGCAGCTACAGTCAGAATAAACATAGTAAAAACTTGGCCAACGAGATCACCTAAAAAGACCGAAAACGCAACGAAATTTATATTTACGGCGGCCAAAATTAATTCAAGGGACATCAACACAATGATAACATTTTTTCTATTCAAAAAAATTCCGAAAACTCCAATGACTAATAAAATAGCGGAAACGACTAAATAATTTTCTAAAGCTACCATCTAAATTCCTTCTCCAGGTTTAACGTCAATAACTTCAATTGAGTCGTTAGGATCCCGATAAATTTGGCTTATTACATTTTGCCGCTTCACATGTGGTCTTTTTCTTAAAGTAAGCACAATGGAGCCTATCATTGCAATTAGCAAAATAATTCCTGCAGACTGAAAAATGAAAAAATATTCGGTATAAATAACCTTACCTAGAGCAACTGAATTACTATCAGACTTATCAAGTGGAGTCGCAATATTGATAAATGCCCTGTCTTTAAAGTCCCATGGCACTAATGCCAACAAAAGTTCTGCTAATATTAGCATTCCTATTAAAAGGCCAAACGGCAAATATTGTACGATTCCGGTTCTTAAACCATCAAACGAAATATTTAACATCATCACCACGAAAAGAAATAAAACAGCAAGTGCCCCAACATAAACAATCATTAAAATCAAAGCCAAAAACTCGGCACCGAGCAGTATAAAGAAACCTGCCACTCCGAAAAATGATGTAATTAACCAAAGTACAGAGTGAACTGGGTTATTTGCAAATACAACAAAAACAGCAGACAAAATAGTGATAACTGCAAAAAAATAAAAGAAGTAAATCTGAATCATGAAAAAACCTTTTTACCTGTAAGGGGCATCCATTTTAATATTTTCTGCTATTACGCTTTCCCATTTATCACCGTTTTCAAGAAGCTTTTCTTTATTAAAAAACAATTCTTCGCGTGTTTCTGTTGCATACTCAAAATTTGGGCCTTCAACGATTGCATCAACTGGACAAGCCTCTTGACAGAATCCACAGTAAATACACTTCGTCATATCAATATCATAACGTGTTGTCTTTCTCGACCCATCTTCTCTTACATCGGCATCGATCACTATTGCTTGAGCAGGGCACACAGCTTCACAAAGCTTACAAGCTATGCACCTTTCCTCTCCATTTGCATATCGCCTTAGTGCATGCTCTCCACGAAAACGAGGTGAAATGCGACCCTTTTCATAAGGGTAGTTTACCGTGGTCTTATTCTTACCAAAATATTTAAACGCTAGACCGAAAGCTTTCAAAAAGTCTAACCAAAACAGGTATTTGAAAAAATTTCTAATATAATTTTTCTGCATCTTATTACCACCTAGCGTAATTGAATAAATTGTAATGAGCCATAAAAGAAACAAACACAACCCAAGCCAGAGAACCGGGCAACATTACTTTCCATCCCAATCTCATCAACTGGTCATATCTGAATCTGGGGACCAATCCTTTAATTAAAGAGAAAATGAAGAAAATAAATAACATTTTTATAAGCATCCAAAAGAACCCATCTGGAATGAAAGGAAAGGGAGACAACCAACCGCCGAAAAACAAGATGGTCATCAAGGCTGTCATTAATAGAACTGCGCTTAGCTCACCGATCATAAACAATAAATATGGTGTGGAGGTATATTCGACTTGGTATCCCGCAACAAGTTCAGCTTCAGCTTCAGGTAAGTCGAACGGAGGTCTGTTCGTCTCAGCAAGTGCTGAAACTAAAAAAAAGAAAACCATAGGTAAATGAGGTAGCCAATACCAATCTAGTAATCCATAATCACCTTTTTGGGCCATAACAATTTCACTCAAATTCAGTGACCCTGTTGATATAATTACTCCGATAATAATAAAGCCAATTGATACCTCATAAGAAATCATCTGTGAAGCTGATCTTAAGCTTCCTAAAAAAGGATATTTTGAGTTCGATGCCCATCCACCCATTATTACTCCATACACTTCTAGACTTGAGACTGCAAATATATACAGTATTCCGATATTAATGTTTGATATGACCCAACCCTCATTGAATGGGACAACTACCCATGCTATAAGCGCCAGAACAAAACTGATGAGTGGCGCTAGAAAGAAAACCACTTTATCAGATTGTGTGGGAACAATTATTTCTTTGAAGACATGCTTTAATAGATCAGCAAAACTCTGGAGTATACCAAATGGGCCAACCACATTTGGTCCTCTTCTTAATTGTAATAAGCCCCAAACTTTGCGTTCTCCATACATAATAAAAGCCAGGCTAGCCAGAACACTTACCATAACTAATAAACACTGCCCACCTACTAAAATAAGAGTGCCTACGTTTGTATCAAAGAATGGCATCAACTTTCCTTCTCTAGTGCCAAGGGTCTTCTTGATCTTGCTAGATTTCCCATGGTCTTACTCGCACGGCAGATAATATTAGAAAGATAATACTCTCTCTTATAAACACTTAATGGCTTCTTTGATACCAGTCTCTTAATTTTCTTAGATTTTTCTAATGGCATCTCAATGATCATATCTACCTTCGATACTGAAGGAACCTCTTCAAACAACTCAGCTCTCAGTCCATTTAGGTCATTCCAGCTGGGGATAAAACCAAGTTTTTCTGATAAAGCACGGATGATTCTCCAATTCTCCTTAGCTTGACCAGGTGGTTGGATAGCCTTAAAGGCATACTGGCTTCGACCTTCTGTATTAACAAAAATGCCATCTTCCTCGAGATAGCAAGAAGAAGGAAGTATAATATCTGCTGAGCTTGCACCTACATCACCATGACTACCCTGATATATAATAAAACAATCATTTTTAGGTTTTATGTGCTCACAACCTAAATTATAAACCACGTCACTCTCCCTAAAGAGATCTGCTTTTACTTTAGCATCTGTCAAAAAACCGAGGTCTAACGAGCCAACTGTACTAGCATTGGGATGTAAAACTAAAAATCTTGCCCCTTCGTTTTCAGCAATTGACCTAACTAAATTCAATGCGTCTTTTGAGGCACTATCTTTTAAAAAATTTTGGCCAACCAGGAAAAGTGTGTCTTTCCAAAATGACTTTTTTGCGATCATTTTATCTCTAAAAAGCTGAAAATCGAAGAATGATGATCCTATCTCCGTTACTTCGTAGGATAAATCCTCCATCGGTCCTATCCTAAAAACATTTGCCCCATTCAACCACCGCTTTCGAATTCTTGCGTTGACTACCGTCGCTTCCTTCCTTGGATTTGTACCTAGCAAGAAAATATTGCCAACTCTATCTATATCCTCTATCTTTCCATTGCCAACGTAAGAAGATCTACAATCAAAATTGAATTTTGTTTCAAAATCACCAACTACTTTTGTACTTCCAATGTACTCAGTAAGTTTTTTAACAGCATAAAGAGCTTCTAGATTTATTAAGTCACCTGAAACAAAAGTGGTTTTTCCTTGATTTATTTTTTCAGAAGCTATTTCGATGGCGTCATCCCACGTGGTCGGCACCAAATTACCATTTATTCTTTTGAAGGGGACATCAAGTCTTTGCACCCTAATTCCATCCCATACAAATCTACTTTTGTCCGAAATCCACTCCTCGTTTATAGAGTGATTTTCTCTCGGAATTATACGCATCACTCTATTTCCTTTAGTATCTACTCTAATATTAGAGCCCACACCATCCATAACATCTATGGTAGCGGTTTTATCTAGTTCCCATGGCCTTGCGGTAAAGGCATATGGTTTGGACGTAAGCGCTCCTACGGGGCATAAATCAATTATGTTACCCTGCAACTCGCTGTCTAAAGTCTTGCTGAGATAGGTAGCTATTTCAGCATTTTCTCCCCTGCCTGTCTGGCCCATCTGATCGATGCCAGCAACTTCTGTTGTAAACCTGACACAGCGAGTGCACGATATACATCTCGTCATGTGGGTTTCGACTAACGGACCTAGATCAAAATCGTCAACAGTTCGCTTTTCTTCCTTGTACCTAGATTTGGAGAGACCATAGGACATGGCTTGGTCTTGAAGATCGCACTCTCCCCCTTGGTCACAAATAGGACAATCCAATGGATGATTTATTAATAGAAATTCCATCACCCCTTTTCGTGCTTTCTCCACCATTTCAGAATCTGTTAAGATATGTGGTTCTTCACCATTTGGGCCGGTCCGCAGATCTTTTAGCTGCATTGCACACGACGCGGTGGGTTTGGGTGGCCCACCCACGACTTCAACTAAGCACATTCTACAGTTGCCAGCGATCGATAGTCTCTCATGATAACAAAACCGAGGAATCTGTATTCCGGAAAGCTCACAAGCTTGAATAATAGTCAGGTTTTGATCAAAATTATATACCTTGTCATTTATTTTAACTTTCTTCTCTGTCATTTTGTCTACTCGGCGGCTTGAACAGTCTTTTTTGATAAAAATAAATGTATTCTATCTTCGATTTCGTTCCTAAAATGTCTAATCAAACCTTGAATTGGCCAAGCTGCTGCATCACCAAGAGCACAAATAGTATGTCCCTCAACTTGCTTACTTATTTCTAGTAGCATATCTATTTCCTCTTCAGAGGCCTGTCCTTTTACAAGTCGTTCCATAATTCTCATCATCCATCCAGTACCTTCTCTGCAAGGTGTGCATTGTCCACAACTTTCATGCTTATAAAATTTTGAAAGCCTCCAAATAGCCTTAATAACATCAGTACTCTGATCCATAACAATGACGGCAGCTGTCCCTAAACCAGATTGGTGGTCTTTAAGCCAGTCAAAATCCATGATTGCATCATCACAAACAGACTTTGGAATTAAGGGTACGGACGCGCCGCCAGGAATAACTGCTTTCAAATTATCCCAACCTCCTCTGACACCATCGCAATGTTTATCTATTAAATCTCTCAATGAAATAGACATTTCTTCCTCTACAATACAAGGACTATTAACGTGTCCAGAAATTGCAAAAAGCTTTGTCCCATGATTATTTTTTCTTCCTAAACCAGAAAACCAACCACTGCCTCGTCTTAATATAGTTGGAATAACTGCGATAGATTCGACATTATTGACCGTTGTTGGACACCCATAAAGGCCTGCACCTGCGGGAAAAGGAGGCTTCATACGCGGCATACCTTTCCGCCCTTCTAGAGACTCCAAAAGCGCTGTTTCTTCACCACATATGTATGCTCCAGCGCCATGATGGCTATAAATGTCAAAAGATATCCCAGTCTTACAAGCATTTTCACCAAGAAATCCCCTATCATATGCCTCTTTTATAGCAATATCCAGCTGTTCTCGTTCTCTGATATATTCACCCCTTATATAAATGTACGCTGCAGAACATCCCATAGCTATCCCTGCAATCAAACATCCCTCTAAAAGACTATGAGGTTCATGTCTCAGTA